>DASTIX010000029.1:0-54420 GCA_035717165.1 Candidatus Dormiibacterota bacterium | reverse complement strand
CAACATCGCCGACGTGTGCTCGCTGTCGGTGAGCAACGCAATCGATTTCTTCGACCGTCTCGGCGGGACGGAACGGGAGCAGCTGATCGCGCGCGGAATTCTCAAAGAGATTCGCGAGCGACTGCAGTTCATGATCGACGTCGGTCTCGATTACCTGACGATCGAGCGTGCCGCCAACACGCTGAGCGGCGGTGAGTCGCAGCGCATCCGGCTTGCGACTCAGATCGGGTCGAAGCTGATGGGCGTGCTCTACATCCTCGACGAGCCGTCGATCGGTCTCCACCAGCGCGACAACCGGCGTTTGATCAACACGCTGGTCAGCCTGCGCGATCTCGGCAACACGCTGATCGTCGTCGAGCACGACGAGGAGACGATCCGCTCAGCCGATTACATGGTCGACATCGGACCCGCGGCGGGCGAGCACGGCGGAGAGATCATCGCGGCCGGTCCGGTCGAGAAAGTTCTCAACGACCGCAACTCGATCACCGCCGCCTATTTGCGCGGCGACCGGATGATCCCGGTGCCGGCGCAGCGGCGGAAGGGCAACGGCAAGAAGCTCGTCATCCGCGGCGCGCGCGCGAACAACCTGAAGGGCATCGACGTCGCGATTCCGCTCGGCAGCTTTGTCGCGGTCTCGGGCGTCAGCGGATCCGGGAAGTCATCGCTCGTCACCGACATCCTCAGCCGCAAGGTCGCGCAGTACTTCTACCGCGCGAAGGACAGGCCTGGCCCGCACGAGGCGGTCGACGGCCTCGACAACCTGGACAAGGCGATCGACATCGACCAATCACCCATCGGGCGCACACCGCGGAGCAACCCGGCGACATACACCGGGATGTTCACGCACATCCGCGACCTTTTCGCCAGCCTGCCCGAGGCGAAGATGCGTGGCTACAAGGCGGGGCGGTTCAGCTTCAACGTCAAGGGCGGGCGGTGCGAGAACTGCCAGGGCGACGGCATCATCCAGATCGAGATGCAGTTCCTGCCGGACGTCTACGTGCCGTGCGAGGTCTGCCACGGGTCGCGCTACAACCGCGAGGTGCTCGAGGTGAAGTTCCGAGGGCACTCGATCTCCGACGTCCTCGAGATGACCGTCGACGAGGCTCTCGAGGTCTTCGAAAACGTGCCGTCGATCAAGGCGAAGCTGCGCACGCTGCACGACGTCGGTCTCGGCTACATCCGCCTCGGCCAGCCGGCGACCCAGCTTTCCGGCGGCGAGGCCCAAAGGGTGAAGCTGTCGTCCGAGCTGTCGCGCCGCGACACGGGCCGCACGCTCTACCTGCTCGACGAGCCGACGACCGGCCTGCACTACGCGGACGTGGAGCGGCTGCTCGCCGTGCTGCATCGCCTGGTGGACCATGGCAACACCGTCGTCGTCATCGAGCACAACCTCGACGTGCTCAAGACCGCGGACTGGCTCATCGACCTCGGGCCTGAGGGCGGTGACAAGGGCGGCTACGTGATCGCCGAGGGCACGCCCGAGCAGCTCGCCGGTGACAAGAACTCCGCCACAGGCCAGTACCTTCGCGAGCCGCTCGCCAGAGCGAGGCGGCCTTCGACGTCGGCGAACGGCGCCGGCAAGACGCGCCGCGCGCGCGTCGCTGTCGGCTGAACACCGAGCTACCAGCCACCGAAGCGCCGGGCTATCGCGCCGTGCTCCGTGTGCACGGGCTGCGGAGCCTCGTCGTCAGCCAGCTTCTCGGCCGGATCGCCGGTCGAATGCTGGCACTCAGCCTCGTGCTCTTCGTGCTTGCCCGCTACCATTCGCCCGCGCTCGCGGGCGTGGCCACGTTTCTCCTGCTGTTCCCGGGACTGCTCGTGTCACCTATCGCCGGCGCCCTCCTCGACCGGCATGGACGAACACGACTGATCGCGATCGATTACTTCGTCGGGGCGGCGGCCATGTTTTCGATCGCCGTGCTCTCGGCCGGCCATCGGCTCGCGCCGGCGCTGCTGCTCGCCATCTGTGCGCTCGCGTCTCTCACCGGTCCGTTGAGTTGGGCCGGTCTGCGGTCGATGTTTCCAGCGCTCGTGCCCGGCCATCTCTGGGAGCGGGCCAACGCCGTCGACACGAGCAGCGACGTCCTCGCCTCGGTGATCGGCGCGCCGATCGGTGGATTGCTCGTTGCGCTCGCAGGGCCGGAGTGGGCGCTCGCCGCGTCCGCCGCGCTGTTCGTGGTCGCGGGAGCGGCGATGCTTCGCGTGCGCGATCCGGCCATCAAGGATCGGACCACGTCAGTCCTCGCCGAGGCATGGGCAGGTCTGGTCTACGTCGTCCGCGACCGCTCGCTGGTCGGACTTGCGGCGACGTTCATAACGTTTGGGGCAGGGTGGGGATGCATCGTCATCGCCATGCCCGTCCTCGTGCTCGGACGGCTGCACGGCGGTCCTGCGGTGGTCGGCTACATCTGGGGCGCCGTCGGGGTCGCTGGATTTTTCTCGACGTTCGTCGCCGGCCGCATCAATACGCGTGGCCGCGAACGCCAATTGATGGCGGGCTCGATGCTGGCCACGGCGGCGGTGCTTGCGCTCTTGCCGCAGGCGTCGTCGGTGTTCCTCGTGGCCGTCGCTCTTATCGCCTTTGCGCTGGTCGAGACGCCGTTCGATATCGCGTTCCTGACGCTGCGCCAGCGCCGCACCGACCCGGCCAGGTTCGGGCGCATGTTTGCCGTCTCGATGGCACTGAACCAGCTCGGCAGCCCAATCGGTTCGGCGATCTCAGGGCCGTTGATCGCGTGGTCTCTCAGCGGCGCGCTCTGGGTCGCGGTCGCGCTCGTCGGACTCGCGGCGGTGATGCCGCTGGCGTTGATTCCCGCGCGCCAGGACGCGAGCTAGCCGAACAGGCCGAAGAGCGTCAGGACGCCACCGATCGCGCTGAGGACGATGCCGGTGACGCCGCCGATGAGCTTCCCGCGCTGGATCGCGCGGAAGCCGTAGATGACCCCGATGATCGGCAGGAAGAAGAAGACGCGCCCGAACGCGAACGGCACGATGATCGTGACCAACCCGACCCCGCAAGCCCACGCGGCCGGGCCGCTGAACTGCGAGAGGACGCCGACCGATCCCCAGCCCGCGCCGACCGCCGGTTGGAGCTGCTGCTGCCAGTTCTGCGGGTAGCCGACCGGAGGCTGCGCCACCGCGGGCGGCTGGTAGTTCGGAAGAGGTGATGAAGGCGGCTGATAAGCCGGCGAGGGAAGGCCGCCGGGAGGCGGCGGGGGGAACGCCGAAGGGGTATCCGTCATGGGTGTGCGCATCCTAGCGAGGACCTGCGGAATTTCATCCCGGATAAGCCAACGCGGCTGACCTAAAGTTCGATCGATGGTACGGCTGGTCACGGGAGGAACGGGCTTCATCGGCCGGCACCTGATCCGCCTGCTCGCCCGTCGAGAGGGCGTGACGTTCGTGCTCGTCCGGCCGGCTTCGCGCGAGCGCCTCGAGGCGCTCATCGACACCCTCGGGGCACGCGAGAGCCTGCGTCCGATCGAAGGCGACATCGTTCAGCCGCTCCTGGGCGTCGGTGCTTCTGACATGGAACGTCTGAAAGGTGCCGACGTCTATCACCTCGCCGCGGTCTACGACCTCGAGGCCTCGGAAGAGTCGAACCAGCGGGCGAACGTCGAGGGCACGCGCAACGTGGTCGAGCTCGCGCGGCGCCTCGGCGCGCGTGTGCACCACATGAGCTCGATCGCCGTCGCCGGCGCACGGTGGAAGGGGCCGTTCACGGAGGAAATGTTCGACGAGGGACAGGTTCTCGACCACCCGTACTACCGCACGAAGTTCGAGGCCGAGAAACTCGTGCGTGAGTCCTCGCTGCGCTGGCGCATCTACCGTCCGGGTCTGGTCGTCGGCTCGTCCGAGACCGGCGCGGCCGACCGCATCGACGGTCCCTACTACGCGTTCAAGCTGATCCAGCGCTTGCGCAACGCGATCCCGCAGTGGGTGCCGCTGATCGGGATCGAAGGCGGTGAGGTCAACATCGTCCCGGTCGATTACGTCGCGCGCGCGCTCGACGCGATCGGCCACCGCGAAGGCCTCGATGGCGAGACATTCCATCTGACCGACCCGGCGCCGCACCGGCTTGGCGACGTGACCAACGAGTTCTGTCGTGCCGCGCACGCGCCGCAGTTCACGCTGCGTGTCGACAGCCGCGCCGGCCGGATGCTGCCGGCCGAGACGCGGGCCATGCTCGAGCACTGGAGTGTCGCGCAAACACTGAGGCGCCGGCTCCTCGATGGCGTGCGCATCCCCGAGGAGGCGATTCGCTTTGCCGCCAGCCGCGCGCGCTTCACGTGCGACAACGCTCGGGCTGCGCTCGCTGGCACTGGCATCGAATGTCCGCCGCTGCAGACCTACGCGTGGAAGATCTGGGACTACTGGGAGCGACACCTCGACCCAGAGGTGCCGAACGACCGCAACCTGCGCCGCGCGCTCCGCGACCGCATCGTCGTCGTCACGGGCGCATCGAGCGGCATAGGCCATGCGACCGCGCAGCTGCTCGCGCGGCACGGCGCGCACGTGATCCTCGTGTCGCGCACGCGCGACAAGCTCGAGGCGCTGAAGCACGAGATCGAGCAGTCGGGCGGTCGCGCTTCGGTGTATCCGGCAGATCTCGCAGACCTCGACGCCTGTGACGCGATGATCCGTCAGGTGCTCGCGGACTTCGGCCGCGTCGACATCCTGATCAACAACGCCGGTCGTTCGATCCGCCGTTCCATCGAGGCGTCGTACGACCGCTTCCACGATTTCCAGCGGACCATGCAGCTGAACTACTTCGGCGCTGTGAAGCTGCTGCTCGCAGTCTTACCCGAGATGCGCCGCCGCGGCAGCGGCCACATCATCAACATCTCGAGCATCGGCGTCCAGGCCTATCCGCCGCGGTTCGGCGCGTACGTCGCGTCGAAGTCCGCGCTCGCATCCCTCAGCCGCTGCATCGCGCCCGAGGTCGTCGACGACGGCGTCTCGATCACCAACATCCACATGCCGCTGGTGCGCACTCCGATGATCGAGCCGACGGGGATGTACAAGAACTTCCCGACGAGCTCGCCCGAGGAGGCGGCGGAGATGATCGCGACCGCGATCCTGACGCGCGCGCCCGAGGTATCGACACGCCTGGGCAAGCTGGGCGAGAGCGTCAACACGATCGCGCCGGGGCTTCTGCAGTTCGTGATGACGGGCGCGTATCGGATGTTCCCGGAGTCCGCGCCGAGGGACGGTCAGCCAGCGGTGCAGCCTGCCGAGGAAGAGATCTCGGTCGAGGCGGCGACGATGGCGTACCTCATGCGGGGCATCCATTTCTAAATGCGCGCTTTGGCCGGCATTTCAGTGTCGTCGGGCGGTCCCGACCCCGGATAGGCGCGCCAATCCGGGAGTGCGCGCTAGTGGTGCAGTAAGGCCCAGGTCCCGAACGCGAAGATGCCGAGGATCAGCAGGACGACGATCAGGATGATCGCCAGCAGGTGGATGACGCCGAGCACGATGCCGACGATGGCCATCCAGCCGCCCTGCTCGCCACTTCTCTTGATCTCGCCGCGGCCGATGAAGCCGGTGACGATCGCAACCAGCGCGAGCGCCCCACCGCCGATGCCGGGCAGGACGATGTGTCCGAACACGGCGAGCGCGCCGGTCACGAGGCTGATGACCGACATCGAGTTGTAGTGCTCGCGTGACGGTACGTACGCCAGCCCCGGCGTGTACGGCACGTCGGTCGTCGGATGGCTCTGCTGGCCAGTGATTTGAGACGGCGGAGGTTGCTCTGCGCTCACAGGAGCGAGTTTACGGGTTCCTAGAATCGGCTCAGGAATGGCGGCGGCAACCCTCGAAGAGACCATCAAGCGGCGGCTGCAGGCCGTGCCCGAAAGCCCTGGCGTCTACATGTTCCGCGACAAGAAGACGCAGGTGATCTACGTGGGCAAGGCGCTGCGCCTTCGCGACCGCCTGCGCTCGTATTTCACGCCCGGATACGCGGAAACCGGACGCATCGCGGAGTTGATGCAGCGCGCGGTCGACTTCGAGTTCGTCACCACGGCCAACGAGGTCGAGGCGCTCGTCCTCGAAAACAACCTGATCAAGAACTACCGGCCGCGATTCAACATCCGGCTCAAGGACGACAAGAACTACCTCTATCTCAAGCTGCCGGTCACCGAAGAGTTCCCCCGCGTGCACTACTCGCGGCGGGTGCAGAACGACGGCGCTCTCTACTTCGGTCCGTACACGTCGGCGCAGTCGCTGCGCTCGACCGTGAAGTCGATCCGCCAGCTCCTTCCTTTTCGGACGTGCAGCGACGAGATCTTCAAGCAGGGCAAGGTCTGCCTCGATTTCCACATCAAGCGCTGCCCGGGCCCGTGCGAGCGGCGCATCAGCTCCGAGGACTACAAGGCGCGGATCAACGAGGTCGGGCTGTTCATGGAGGGTCGTTCTGACATCCTCGTGCGCGAGCTGGAGGGCCGGATGGAGACCGCGGCGGACCGTCTCGATTTCGAGAACGCCGCGCGCTACCGCGACCAGCTCCATTCCATCGAGCGCATCGCGGACCGTCAGAAGGTGTTGACCCGCGGTCGCGACGACCAGGACATCGTTGCGTACGCGCGCAGCGGCAACGATGTGTTCGTCGAGGTCGCGTACGTGCGCCAGGGCAAGATGGTCGGTCACGACGGCCACGCGCTCGACGGCGCGGGCGACGCCGCCGAATCGGAGCTCCTGCGCGGATTCATGCTCCAGTACTACTCGAGCGCGACCCACGTGCCTCGGACGGTCATCCTGCCGGGCACGGTCGACGAGCCAGAGCTGCTCACCGGATGGCTGACCGAGAAACGCGGTGGCCCGGTCACGCTCGAGATCCCGCAGCGCGGCCGCAAGCGTGCGCTCGTGCAACAGCTGGCGGAGACCGCGACGCAGGAGCTCGAGCAGCTCCGCATCCAGGCCGACTACGACCGAAGCCGAACCGAGCCGATGCTCGCCGCTCTCGCCGCTGCCCTTGACCTCGAGACGCCGCCGAAACGGATCGAGTGCTACGACATCTCCAACATCCAGGGCGACTCCGCGGTCGGGTCGATGGTCGTCTTCGAGGACGGCCGCCCGCGCAACGATCATTACCGCCACTTCCGGATCAGGTACGTGCCGGGCCCCAACGACTTCGCCATGCTCCAGGAGGTGCTGCGCCGCCGCCTCGAGCGCCTGGAGTCGGCGCAGCGTCGCGAGGAAGCGGAGATCGTGGGCGACCGATCGTTCACGAGCAGGCCGGACCTGATCCTCATCGACGGCGGCAAAGGGCAGCTGAGCGCCGCCCTCGAGGTGATGGAGTCGGCGGGCTACGCGGACATCCCGACCTTCGCGCTCGCCAAGGAGCGGGAGGAGATCTGGGCGCCGGGCCGCGCCGAGCCGATCGTGCAGGAACGCAACTCGCCGGGCATGTTTCTCGTCCAGCGGATTCGTGACGAGGCGCACCGGTTCGCGATCACGCACCACCGCAAGGTGCGCTCACGCAAGGCACTGACATCGCCGCTCGATTCGGTGGAGGGCATCGGCCCCGCGCGCAAGCGCGCGCTGCTGCGACACTTCGGGTCGGTGCAGGCCATCCGCGAGGCGCCGGTGGAGGAGATCGTCAAGGTCGGCATTCCCGAGCGTCTTGCGGCTCGTTTGAAAGAGACGCTTTGAATCTCGTCATCGTCGGAGCCTCCAACGCTGAGCGCATGGAGTCGGCCGTCTCGGCATTCGAAGCGGTCGGATTCGAACGCATCGGTGATCTCGACGGATTGCGCGATGCGGATTTCGTTCTCGGCGTCAGCGACGGCGGCGCGGAGCTGTTGCGCGAGGCCGACCGGCGGCAGATCAAGTACGTGCTCGTGCACGACGGCGACTCGGACGGCCATGCCGGCGGCACGTACGAGCGTGCGCATCACCGCATCGAGGCGGGCCAGCGCGAGGAGCTCGCGCGTCACCTTCTCAGCCGCACGCGGCCGCTCGTCACATGTCTTGCCTTCGGCTACAAGAACGGCGCGCCGTCCGAGGCTGCTCTGTTGATCGACGCGCGCTTCCTCGACAACCCGTACTGGGTTCCGGAGCTGCGCGAGAAATCCGGCCGAGATCCCGAAGTCGCCGACTACGTGCTCAAGCAGCCGGCCGCGCGCCGCCTGCTGGACGACATCGAGCGAATCGTCGGCGAGCTGCTGCCGCTTTATCAAGAGAAGGGACGCATGCATGTAGTCGTCGCGTTTGGGTGCACGGGAGGCCAGCACCGGTCGGTCGTGCTTGCGTCGGAGCTGGCAAGGCGGCTTGACGAGAAAGACGGCATCGACGTGGACTTCGTGACGCGCGACGTTGACTAGGGCCCTCGTACTCGGCGGCGGTGGCTTCGTCGGCACCGCGGCGTGCAAAGAACTGATGCGCCGGGGCGTGGAGACGATCGCCGCCGGTCGCAAGGACCGCCCGTATGGAACCTTCACCAGCTACGTCGCCTTCGACCGCACCGACGAGGATCAACTCGAGCGCGCGCTCGCGCAGACGCAACCCGACGTGCTCCTCGACCTCGCGTGCTATCAACCGCCGCAGATCGAGGCGGTAAGCCGGCATTTCAAGGGTGAGCGCTACGTCTTCATCTCCACCGGCGTGTATCCGCCGCTCCATGGCAAGCGGGCGCTCGAAGCCGATTTCAAGCCGCTCGAAGGCGATCCGCCGAAGGACCTCGATTACATGGACGGCAAGCGGTGGTGCGAGACGGTCCTGGCCCGCGATGCCGGCCTGCCGTGGACGGTCATCCGGCCGCCCGCGATCTTCGGACCCGCCGACCCGTCGCTCCGCATCGCCGCGTACATCCAGCGCATCGGGGACGGCGGGCCGGTGCTCGTCCCCGCGGAGACTTACGAATGGATCGCGAATCTCGCGTGGGTCAAGGACGTCGGCTTTGCATGCGCGCTCGCCTGCGATCCGCGGAAGCACACCGTACACAGCGCCTACAACGTCGCCTTCGAAAATGTGACGTTCCGCGACATGCTCGAGGGCATCGCTCGCGCGCTCGGAACGAAAGCGAACCTGCATCCGATTCCATTTGACGAGCTTCCCGACGGCGCAAGCCCCTATGGGCCGATGCCGTCGCGGCACGCCGGCTACGACATCAGCGCCGCCCGTCGCGATCTGGCTTTCGAGCCGTCGGCGCTGGAGGACGCGCTCGCGGAAACGCTCGCGTGGTATCGGGTCGCGCGGCCTTCGCACCCCGGCTACGCGAACCGCCCGCGGGAGCTCGAGATTGCCAGACGCGATTGAGACCCTAGCGAATCGGCTGAGGTGGCAGGCGGCCGGTTGCAGGGTTCTCGGCTCGCCCTTCTACGCATCGCTCCTCGACTCCGCGATCGTCGACCTCGAGTCGGGTGGCCCGGTGTGGCAGGTGCTGGAGGGATTCGAGGCCGAGCCGCGCGAGTCGGCGATCGCGCTGCGCCTGCTCGCGCCGGTTCACCGCAAGGTCCTCGCCGGAGATCTTGCCGAGCTCGACCGGCACTATCCCTCGACCGGCGGCGACGGCGACGCGGTCGCGGCATGGCCGCACTTCCGCGACTTCCTCGCCGCCAACCACGCGTGGATGCGTGAGGAGGTCAAACGGCCGTGCCAGACGAACGAGGTGGGGCGGAGCGCCGCGCTGTTCGGCGGGTTCCTCGAGGTCGCGCATCGCGCGCGGAAACCGTTACGAATCCTCGAGATCGGTGCCAGCGCCGGGCTGAACCTGCGATGGGACCATTACTACTACGCGTCGGCGGAAGGCTCATGGGGCGACGAATCATCACCCGTTCAGTTCACGCGTTCGTTCGACGTGCCGCCGCCGATGAACCGAGCCGCGGAGGTGGCCGAGCGGAAGGGCTGCGACCTCAATCCCATCGACGCCGCGACCGAGCACGGCGCTCTCACGCTGCGCTCCTTCGTATGGGCCGACCAGCTGGCGCGGTTGGCGCAGCTCGATGGAGCGATCGAGATTGCACGCCAGACAGCGGTCGAGGTCGAGCGCATCGGCGCCGCCGATTTCCTCGAGCGCGAGCTCTCGGTGGCGCGGCCCGACGTGGCGACGGTCGTCTATCACTCGGTGTTCATCCAGTACGTGACGGAATCCGAGAGGGCGCGAATCGCTTCGGCCATCGCGGCCGCGCGCGTCTTCTATCTGCGCATGGAGCCGAACTACCCTCTTTTCGAGATCCGGCTTGACGGCGACCTCCTCGGAACCAGTCACGCGCACGGGACGAACGTGCACTGGAACGTAGACTCCAACTCGAGATGACGCGGCGCGCGGCGCCCTATGTGGTCGCGGTCGGGGGTGCGATCGCGATCACGCTGGTGCTCGAGCTCTTCGCGTCCTACGTCAGCGCCACCTCGCTTTCCGCGCTGTACCTGCTGCTGGTGTTGTGGCTCGGCGCGCGTTGGGGGCGCGGCGCCGCCGTCACGGGCAGCGTCGCCGCCTTTCTTCTGTACGACTTCTTCTTCGTGCCGCCCGTGGGGACTTTCTCCGTCCGCGGACCGGCGGAGTTCCTCGAGCTTGCCGTCTTGCTCGCGGTCGCGTTGGTCACGAGCCAGCTCGCGGCCTCGCAGCGCCTGGCCCAGGCGACCGCCGAGGCGCTGGCCAGGGATTCGCGCGCGTTGTACGACCTCGCCACATCGATGCTCAAGGCCAACGACATTACGCCGGCGCTGACGCTGGTGTGTCGCAGCGCGGTTCACCTGGCCGCGGTCGCACGATTCGCAGTGGTTGCGGACGGTGCACTTCTGGCAGGTTCGCCGCTGAGCGGGGACGAGCTCAAGCAGGCGGCCTGGTCGCACGACCACGCGCAACCGATAGGCATCGCCATCAAGGACGGCGCGGTGATCACCATGAAGACACGCGGTACCGCGCCGGGGCTTGCGTACCTCCCGCTGCAGAGCGGAGTCGTGGTGACCGAGCTCGATCCGGAAAAGTCCGACGGTGCGGAGCTGCGGATGCTCGCCGCCCACATAGCGCTGGCCGATCTGCTGCTCGATCGCCGGCGCGCGTCGATCGAAACCGAGAGGGCGCGTGGTCTCGAAGCGTCGGACCGTCTGAAGGCGGCGATCCTCTCGTCGATGTCGCACGAACTGAAGAGTCCGATCGCCGCATTGCGCGCGGGACTGACGGCGTTGGCGGCACCCAAAGCCGGACTCGAGCCGGAGCAGCGAGAGCTGCTGGGCGATCTCGATCGGCAGGCGACGCGCCTGGACCGAATGGTCGGCGATCTGCTCGCCCTGTCGCGCCTGGAGGCGGGCGTCGGAATGGAGACGGAGCCGCACTCGTTCGCGGAGGTCGTCGGCGCATCGGTCCGCGAGATGCGTCCGCAGCTCAAAGGCCATGAGCTGACGGTGCGGATACCGGACGACTTGCCACCGGTCGACGTCGACGACACGCAGCTCGGCCGCGTGGTCACCAACCTCCTCGAGAACGCGGTCGACTGGACGCCCGCGGACGGACGCATCGAGATAGGAGCGCTTTCAGTCGGCGACCATGTCGAGGCCTGGGTCGAAAACGACGGACCGGCCATCGCGCCGAAGGACTTCGACCGCGTCTTCGACACGTTCTGGAGCGGGCGGGCTTCCGGTACTGGCCTGGGACTGGCGATCGCCAGGCGGGTGGTCGAAGCGCACGGAGGGACGATCCGCGTGGAGAACCGGCGACGTGGCCCGCGGTTCACCTTCACGCTGCCGCTCGCGCACGTCGCCGTCGGCCAATGAGCGGGCGAGTTCTCGTCGTCGACGACGAGGTCGAGATGCAGCGCGCGCTCCGGACCGGGCTGCAGTATCACGAGTTCGACGTGCATGCCGTCGGGACCGGGGAGGAGGCGGTCCGCGAGGCGGCGGCGTGGCGGCCGGACGTGATCCTGCTCGACCTCGGCCTGCCCGGCATGGATGGTTTCGCGACGTTGCGGGCGCTCCGCCCCGCGACGCGCGCGGCGGTCATCGTCGTGTCGGTGATGCCAGGAGAGAAGGACAAGGTGCGCGCGCTCGACGCCGGTGCGGACGACTACGTCGTCAAGCCTTTCGGCACCGAGGAGCTGGTTGCTCGGATCAGAGCGGTGCTGCGGAGGCAGGCGGACGTCACGTCCGGAGAGCCCGTCGTCCGGACGGGCGATCTCGAGATCGACCTGGCGCGCCGCGCGGTCGCGGTCGCCGGCAAGCCCGTGCACCTCACGCCGACCGAGTACGAGCTGCTGCGGTATCTCGCGCTTCACGCGGGCAAGCCGGTGAGCCACACGACGCTTCTCCGCCAGGTCTGGGGCGAGTACGCGGTCGGCGACAAGTACAACACCCGGTACGTCGTGGCCCAGATCCGCAAGAAGCTGGGCGACGATCCCGCGAATCCGCGCTACATCGTCAACGAGCCCGGGGTGGGGTACAGGCTGGAAGCCTGACCTTCTGCGCGTTAGTCCGGACTATCCACGCATCGCCGTCCGCCAGACCCGCTGTCAGTCCGGACTATCGCGCGATGGGCGGTCGCTACTGCTCGGAGTGGCTTCGGTTCAGCAGGTAGGCCGCGATGAAGGCGACGCTCACCAGGCCGGGCGACCACCCTAGCCCGGGCCCGGTCGGGTCGATCGAGGAAAGGTCGACGAACACCGCCAGGCCGCTGACGGCGGCGAAGACCAGCACGATGAGCACTCCCCGAATCGCACCGTGGCGCGCGAAGAACAGCTCGAGCTCGAGCTGCCATCCAGGACGGTGTCTCTCGTGGAGATGTCGCGCTCGCGCCGCATGCGCGCTGATCCGCTCGCGCCGGCCCATCCGGTACCGCGCGCTTCGCGGAAGAGTCTCGAGTGGGATGTGCTCGATCTCGCGCTCGCGCGCCGGCGGCACTTCGAGCGGCTCCCACAGGGGCTCGTGGCGATACCGCCTGTACGTGACGTAGGTGAGCGCGCCGAGGGCAAGCCAGCCGAGGAAGACGAAAGTCGAGTTCGAGATGTTCTGGAACACCAGCTGCGTGAACACGGTGCCGATGAACAGCGCGCCGATGAGCGAAAGCACTGGTATCTGGTCGCGGCCGAACTTGATGTTCCACGGCATGCGATAAGGGCGATGCAGCGCAGGTTCGATGAAGCGCAGCCGCATGACCGAGAGATGCGCTGAGCAGAAGGCAAACGTGGCGGCCAGCGAATAAACCGCACCGAGGAGGTCGATTTCGGCGCTGTGTACAGCAATGCCTGGCACGACCAGCACCGCGGCGACGATGCCGAAGACGATGATCGAGATGTAGGGCGTCTTGAACTTCGGGTGCAGCTGCGCGAATCGCTTGGGCAGCATGTCGACGCCGGCCAGCGAATAGCTGAGGCGCGAGATGCCGATCAGGCCCGCGTTGGTTGCGATGACGAGGATCGTGAAGGCGAGGATGCCGACCCAGATCTCCGCCCAGAAGGCGAGCGTCTGGGACACGACGGAGAATCCCGCGACGATTCCGGCGACAGGGTCGTCCTTGTGCTGCGTCGCCAGTGCCGTGACGTACTGGTGAGTGTGTGCGTCGTACGTGACCGGGAACACGCTCATGCCGATCGTCGGAAGAAACGCCGAGACAAAAAGCACCGCGATGATCACCCAGTAGGTCGCGAGCGGCACGTTGCGGCCGGGGTTCTTCGCCTCCTCGGAAAGATTCGAGATCGTCTCTATGCCGGTGTAGGTCACCATCGCGATCGAGATCGACGCGAGGAACGTGCCCCACGTCGGGGCGACGCCCCAATGGACGTTCTCGATGACGGTCCGGATGTTGAGCAGCAGGATCACGCCGAGGATCACGAGCACGAACTGCGTCACCAGGTCGGTGACGGCGAGGATGAGGTTGAGTAGGCTCGATTCCTGGATGCCGATCACGTTGAGCACGATCAGGACTCCGATCAGAGCTGCGGTGGCCGCAACGTGCGGACCATCCTGATGTCCGATCACCCCGAAGATCGGCATGTACTTGCCGAAAACGCCGAGATATCCGATCGCGAAGTACGCGGATATGGACGCGGTCGCCGTGTAGTTCAGGAGCTGAACCCAGCCGACGATGAAACCGATCGGCTGGTTGAACGCGCGGCGAGCGAAGCTCGAGCTGCCGCCCGCGTGCGGTAGCGCCGCGGTGCCCTCTGCGTAGTTGAGCGCGGTGGTGACGAAGATGAAGCCGGCGAGGATCAGCGCGACCGGCGTGAGGCCGAGCGCGAACGCGGCCGTGACGCCGAGCGCGTAGTAGATGCTGGAGCCGACGTTGCCGTAACACGCCGCGAACAGCGCCCCGGGGCCGAGCGTGCGCGGCAGCTTGGCGGGGCGGCGGACGACGATTCGAAGGTCGCCCGGTCTCCGACCGCGGCGGGCGACCGACTCAGACATCGATCCCGAGCGTAATCGATCGGTCGCTCAAACCCATACGACATCCATACGGAATCGAGCCGGTGCCCTACGGGTCTCCAACGCCGCCGCTCTTACGTTCGGAGCATGCGTGCCGCAGTGGTGCAGTTGCCCGGTATGAGGACGGCAAACGAGAACCGCCAGGTCCTCCGCGCCGCGATGCGGCAGCTGGAGCGGGCGGAGATCTACTTCGACGCAATCAGCGCGATGGAGCTCAACGACCGCGAGGCCCGGCGCGCCCTCGACCGGCTGCGAGCCGACGCCGGATCGCTGCGTCGGTATCTCGCCGAGCTGCGCGCGCAAACCTGATGCATACGCCCGCCGCCGCCCGGCGCCGGATCAAGGTCCACGGCGCGAACCTCGGACCGCTGCTGTGCTGGTCGATCGTCTTCGCCGACATCGGGACCTCGATCTACTACGTCCCCGGAATCCTGTCGGCGAGCGGCTACAACACGAAGGCCGCCCTCTTCGTCGTCATGACGTTGGCCGTATTCGTCCTCCTGTCACTCAAGTACGCGGAGGTGACGTGGAGGAATCCCGAGGGTGGCGGCGTCGTCACGATCGCATCGCGCGCGCTGCATCCGCTCGTGGGCCTGGTCGGCGGGTGCTTCATCATCGTCGACTACTACCTGACCGCGGGCATCAGCGCGTTCTCCGGCGTCTCGTATCTCGCAGGCGTGTTTCCAGCGGTGGGGTGGGGCAACGCGATACCGGGGACGCTGGTCGCGCTGGCGTTCCTGGCCGTCCTCAACGTCTACGGAATCCGCGAAAGCGCCAGCATCAGTTTTGTCGCAGCGACGGCCGCCGCAGCGGGACAGCTGCTGGTGGTGATCGTCGTCGCGCTCCACATCGGATGGACTGGGATCGTCGAGACCATCCGGATGGTGGGCGAGGGCCCTCCGGTGCTGACGCCGCTTACTCTCGTGACCGGCTTCGGCGCTGCGTTTCTCGCTTTCTCCGGCCTGGAGAGCGTCGCCCAGATCGCGCCGGCCATGCGCTCACCACGTCGCGTGACGGCTTACCGAACGATGGCGATCGTCATCTTGACGATGACGCTCACCAGCCCGCTGCTGACGCTCTGGTCGACGACGTTGGTGCCCGATCCCAACAGCGCCGACCACGTCAATCAATTGCTGTCGCTGCTGGGAGCACAGTTCGGCGGCAACTCACTGGGCGCGTACGTCGCGATCAGCGGCTCGATCCTCCTGATCTTCGCCAGCAACACCGCGATCATCGGCGGCTACCACGTCTTCCTGGCGCTGACCCGCATGGGTTTCCTGCCCCGAATCGTCGAGGTGCGTAACTCGTGGCGCCGAACACCGCACCTGGCGATCCTCGCCGCAGTCATCCCACCGGTCGTCCTGGTGTACATCGCCGGCCAGAGCGCCGACACGGCGGTGTTCCTTGGCGACCTGTATGCCTTCGGCCTGCTGGGCTCCTTCATCCTGACCAACGTCTCACTCGACGTCATCCGGTGGCGTGAGCTCGCCGTCGACAACACGCTGCGCAGGCGCATGTGGTTCGCCGTGGGCCTGCTCACGACGGGGTTCACGATCGTCGGATGGAGCGTGAATCTCGTCTTCAAGCCGTACGCGACCGTTTTCGGCGGAGGGCTGACGATCATCGGAGTCGCGGTCGGACTGTGGACTTACAACCGGGCCCGCCGGCGGCGCCCCACCGTCTATCCGGTGCCATACCGACCGGAGCTGGCCGCGCAGTCGATCACCGTGCAGTTCAACCGCGAGCCCGCAGACGTGCTCGTCCTCCTGCCGCGCGACCAGAACTCGGCGGACGCGGTCATCGACGAGGGCGTGCATGCCGCGCACGGCAAGCGCGTGGTGTTCGTGTACCGCGGCCAGGCGCCCCCCGGGCCGGCGGAGCTGTGGGAGGTCAGTGATCCGTACCTCAAGGACTATGTCGCGCAAGACGCGTTCACGCGCGCGGAGATGCGGTCGCGCCACCAGGTTCCTCACCGCCGCTACGTCTACGTTCCGGGCAGCCTCCCGCGCGACTCGATCGGCCGGGTGTGGGCCGAGGTCAGGCCGCATGAGACCGTCGTCCTCAACGGAGAGCAGGATGTGCTGCCGCCGGTCGCGTTGGACCGCGTGCGCCACCGGGTCCACCATGGCGTCCCGATCCTTCATCTCGTCAGCAGCCACGCGTTCCATCCCGCAGTGGCCGCGGCCGGCGCCTAGCCTAGCCTCCGACGATCAGGTCCTTCAACTCGCGCGGGTAATCGGTCATCACGCGCCGTCCGTCCTCGGTGATGACCACCGTGTCGCTGTGCCGAAAACCGCCGAGCTCCTTGACGTAGACGCCCGGCTCGACCGTGAAGACCATGCCGGCCTCGAGCACCGCGTCGTCGCCGCGATCGAGGAACGGCGCTTCGTGGCCTTCCAGGCCGATGGAGTGGCCGACGTGGTGGCGAAGGTTTGCCGCGACGCCGAGCTCCTCGGCGAGCTGAACGACCGCGAGCTCGACCTCGGCCGCGGGCACGCCGGGAGCCATCACCTCGATCGCTCGCGTCTGCAGCGCGAGCATCGCCTCGAAGGCGCGCCGCTGCTCCGCATTCGGCTCGCCGACGATCATCGTGCGCTCCAGCTCGCTGCGGTAGCCGTCGATGTTGCTGCCCGCGCCGCTGACGAGGACGTCGCCCAGCTGGATGCCGTGGCCCTTGACGAAACCGTGGGGCATCGCCGTCGAACGACCGCCGACGAACATGGCGACCATCCCCGTGTCGTCGAGCCCCTTCGGGCGCCAGCCGGGCATCTCGCGGACCATCTCGAACAGCGTCTCGGTCGCGGGCGGCGTGTAGCACTCCATCTCCGTCTTGCCGACGGTGATGGCGCCCTGCATGCGACGGTGGGCGCGAACCGCCCAGTCGCACGCCAGCTGGATGCACTGCAGCTCGGCCGCCGATTTGACGCGCCGAAGGGATTCGATGATCAGCTCGGCGTCGAGCGGCTCAACGCCCGTTAGGTCGCTCAGGCGCGGTCCGCGGTAGCCCCAGTAGGGGACGTATCCGTCGTGGTCCGCGCCGGTGCGCTCGGGGCGCACACCCAGCTCGGTGAGGACCTCGGCGACCGTCTCCATCGGATGCTGAGCGCCGGGGTACTCGAAGTAGACGCGAACCTGGTCGACCGCGGTGGCCGACTCCCCATGCTCCTTCTCCACCGCGGGCACGATCAGCGACGACTGGCCGCTCGAGCCGATGACCAGCGCGATCGGGCGCTCCGTCGGGATGTGGTGGAAGCCGGTCAGGTAGGCGACGCGCGCGGGGTAGAACACGCACACCGCGTCGAGGCCCGCGGCGTGCATGCCCGCGGCCACGCACTCCCGCCGCAGCGCGTACTCGGCCTGGGAGATGGACGGGACGGGTTGGCGATCGTCCGGACGATCGCCCGTTTCCGAGCCCGGATGAAGGCGTTGGTCCGGACGATCGCCGGTGTGGGTTCTTTTAGTACGCGGCAAGCCGGCGCATGGCCTCCGCGATCTTCTGCGGGCTCGGCATGAAGAAGTCCTCCTGCGGGGTGTTGAACGGCATGGCGGGAATGTCTGGCGCGGCGACTCGAGTCACCGGACCGTCCAGGTCGTCGAAGGCGTGCTCCGAGATGATTGCCGCAACCTCGGCGCCGAAGCCGCCGGTGAGATTGTCCTCGTAGACGACGAGCGCCTTGCCGGTCTTGCGCACCGACTCAAGGATGGCGTCCCGGTCGAGCGGTGCGAGCGTGCGCAGATCCACGACCTCCACGCTGACACCTTCGGCCTCGAGCTGACGGGCGGCGTCGAGGCAGTAGTGCACCATCAGACCCCAGGCGAAGCAGCTGAGGTTCGCACCCTCGCGGCGCACTGCGGCAGGCCCGATCGGAAGGGTGTGACCGCCGTCCGGGACGTCTTCCGCGACCAGGCGGTACACCTTCTTGTGCTCGAGGAAGAGGACCGGGTCGGGATCCCGAATCGCCGACTTCAAGAGCCCATGCGCGTCACCGGGCATGCTCGGCACGACCACCTTGACGCCGGGGACGTGGGCGTAGAACGCCTCGATCGATTGTGAGTGGTAGAGGCCTCCATGGACACCCCCGCCGAACGGCGCGCGGATGACGATGGGCACGCCCCAGTCGCCGTTGGAGCGGTATCGCGTCCGTGCCGCCTCGCTGACGATCTGGTCGAACGCAGGATGGATGAAGTCCGCGAACTGGATCTCGGCGATGGGCAGCAGGCCGTTGAGAGCGGCGCCGATCGCCACACCGACGATGGCCGATTCGGCCAGCGGCGTATCGAGGACCCGCGACTCACCGAAGCGCGCGTAGAGACCGTCGGTCGCGCCGAACACGCCGCCCTTGCGGCCGACGTCCTCGCCGAGGACGAGGACTCTTTCGTCCCGCTCCATCTCCTCGGTGATCGCGGCGCGCACCGCCTCGATCATGCGCATCTCAGGCATGGGGCACTCCGAAAATATTGTGCGCGGTCACCGCATAAGACGACTGGATCGCGACAGTCGCGCGTTATGCTCGATGGGGAAAGTGGGGGGAGGTTAATCACCTTCCTGGAGGTAGTCCGATTTCGTTCTCGGCTGAGGTCAAGAACGAGATGGCGGGTCTGTTGCCTGCCCGACCATGCTGTCAGCTGAACGAGCTGCTGGGCATCTATTACGGCTCGCGTGGCCGTTTGCTCGGCAGCACGCGCGGCCGCTCGGCGTATTTCTCGCTGCTCCGCAATGCGGTCGCGCGCAAGGTCGTGCGGCTCGGTCGCGCGGTCGGCCGCATGGAGGCGAAGTACCAGGCGGTGAAGACGCGTAAGCGAATGTCGTTCTTCATCGAGCTTTCGCTGCCGACCGAGCTGCTGCCCGCATTCTCGCAGCCGCCGGTGCAGGCGATGCCCGACGCCGCATGCGACCGCAAGGCGATGCTCCGCGGCCTGTTCCTTGGATGCGGCTCGGTGAACGCGCCGAACACGCGCTACCACCTCGAGTTCGTCGCTCCGACGGCGTCGTGGGCGTCGGCGATCGTTCGCATGATCGATCAGTCCGGCGTCAAGGCCGGGGTCACCGATCGGGGCGGACAGCGAATCGTGTACGTCAAAGACGGCGACGGCATCGTGCGCCTGCTCTCGGTGATGGGAGCGAGCCGCGCGGTGATGGAGTTCGAGAACGTGCGCGTCGTGCGCTCGGTGAGCGGCGAGGTGAACCGGCGCCTCAACTTCGAGACGGCGAACATCGGCAAGACGATCGGATCCGGATTGCGCCAGGCTGCGGCCATCGACGACCTCGAGACACGCGGTGTGCTGGAGGCCCTGCCGCCGGCGCTGCAGGAGATGGCGAGGTGGCGGCGCCAGAACCCCGACCTGAACCTTGGCGAGCTCGCCGCACGCATGAAGATTTCCAAGTCAGCGGTCAATCACAGGCTGCGGCGACTGCAGCAGTTGGCCCATATGAACGGGGACATTCGGCCCTCCAAGCCCGAACTTCGCTCCGCCTAACATTTAGGCCGTTCTTCGCCGGATTTTCGAACTCATTTAGGAGCGCGCCCGCATGGCACTCAAAGTTGGCATCAACGGTTTCGGCCGCATCGGCCGCAACATCTATCGAGCCGCGTGGGACCTCAAGCCTGATTTCGAGGTCGTCGCGGTCAACGACATCGGTGACGCGAAGACTTTCGCGCACCTCCTGAAGCACGACACCGCCCTCGGGACGTTCGCGCCCGTGGTCAAGGCGGATGCCGACGCGATTCACGTCGACGGTCACACCGTCAAGTTCCTGACCCATAAGGACCCGGCCGAGCTTCCGTGGAAAGACCTCGGCGTCGACCTCGTGATCGAGTCGACCGGGCTGTTCACCGACGCCAACAAAGCTCGCGTGCACATCGACAAGGGCGGCGCGAAGAAGGTGATCATCTCGGCGCCCGCGACCAACCAGGACTTCACCATCGTGATGGGCGTCAACCACAAGAGCTACGACTCGAGCAAACACAACGTCATCTCCAACGCGAGCTGCACCACCAACTGCTTCGTCCCGCTCGCCAAGGTGCTGCACGAATCGTTCGGCATCGAGCGGGGCATGATGACGACCATCCATGCCTACACGGCCGACCAGCGTCTGCAGGACCTGCCGCACAAGGATCTCCGGCGCGCGCGCGCCGCGGCCGACAACATCATCCCAACGTCGACAGGCGCCAACCGCGCGGTCGCGGAGGTCGTGCCCGAGCTGGCCGGCAAATTCGCCGGCATCTCTTTCCGCGTCCCGATCCTCGACGTCTCGGTCGTCGACCTAACCGTCAGCCTGAGCAAGTCCACCACCGCACAGGACATCAATGCGGCGTTCGATGAGGCCGCGAGCGGAGAGCTGCGCGGCATCCTCGCCGTCAGCCACGAAGAGCTCGTGTCCTCCGACTTCAAGACCGACCCTCATTCCTCGATCGTCGACGCGCCTTCGACGGCGGTTCTCGGCGGCGACTGGGCGAAGGTCGTGAGCTGGTACGACAACGAGTGGGGCTTCAGCTGCCGGATGGTCGACCTCATCTCATACATGCAGGAGCGGCTCTGAAAGCTTCGATCGCGACAGTCGACGTCGCGGGCAAGCGAGTGCTGGTCCGCGAAGACCTCAACGTCCCGATGTCCGGCGGCACGATCAGCGATGACACGCGCGTGCGCGCCGCAGCGCCGACCGTGCAGCACCTCGCCGAGCGCGGCGCCAAGGTGATCGTCATGTCGCACCTCGGCCGGCCGAAAGACCGAGAGCCGAACCTTTCGCTGAAACCCATCGTCGCCGACCTCTCGCAGCGGGTCGGGCGCGAGGTCGCCTTTGCGGACGACTGCGTCGGCGATCCCGCGACGCAGGCGGTGATGCGCATGCGGTCGGGCCAGGTGCTGCTCCTCGAGAACGTTCGCTACTACAAAGAAGACGAGGCCAACGACGCCGAGTTCGCGCGCAAGCTCGCGTCGCTCGGCGACGTCTTCGTCAACGACGCGTTCGCGGCTTCGCATCGCGCCCATGCGTCCGTCGTGGGCGTCGCGGCCTACCTGCCCGCGTACGCCGGCGAGCTAATGGAGGCAGAGCTCGAGGCGCTGCACACCGCGCTCGACAAGCCGAGGAGGCCCATGGTCGCGGTCGTGGGCGGGGCCAAGGTCTCGACCAAGGTCGGCGTGCTGCTCAACCTGCTGCAGAAAGTCGACGCGCTGCTCATCGGCGGCGCGATGGCGAACACGTTTTTCAAAGCGCGGGGTTGGCCCACCGGCGCGGGCATCGTCGAGGACACCGCCCTCGACGAGGCGCGCAAGGTCGAAGCCGCCGGCGGAGACAAGCTTGTCCTGCCCATCGACCTCGTGTGCGCCCGGAAGATGGAGGCGGGCCAGCCGCTGCGGGTGCTTGCGGCCGACAAGGTCGAACCGGAATGGATGGCGCTCGACATCGGGCCCGAGTCCGTGCGCCGGTTCACAGAAAAGCTGCGCGGGGCGGGCACGGTGATCTGGAACGGTCCGGTCGGCGTCGCCGAGATCCCGGACTTCGCGGACGGCACCAAGAAAGTGGGCGAGGCGATCGCCGCCTCCGGCGGATACACGCTCGTCGGCGGCGGCGACACCATCGCGGCCATCGACGCCCTCGGTCTCGCCGGCCGCTACTCCCACGTCTCGACGGGCGGCGGCGCGACGCTCGAGTATCTGGAAGGCAAGGAACTGCCCGGCATCGCGATTCTCAAAGAAGCGTGAGCCTTTGAGCCCGTCCACCAGCCGCCCGCCGGGCATGCCCCTGCTCGCGGCCAACTGGAAGATGAATCCGAACAACCAGGACGATGCGCTCGACCTCGCCCGCGGAGTGCTGTCGGTCGCACGCGGCCACGCGGACAAGATCGAGGTCGTGCTCATCCCACCGTTTCCCTGGCTTATTGGCGTTTCCGAGGTGCTCGACCAGTCGGGTGTGAAGCTCGGCGCGCAGGATTGCTTCTGGGAGACGTCAGGCGCGTACACGGGCGAGGTGTCGCCCGCGATGCTCAAAGGCTTGTGCCAGTGGGTCATCGTTGGGCACTCGGAGCGTCGCATGTACCTCGGAGAGACGGACGAGATGGTGGCGAAGAAGACCGCGGCCGGGCTGGCGAACGAGCTCGGCGTGATCATGTGCGTCGGGGAGCTCGCCGACCACTACGACGAAGGCAAGTCGGACGAGATCGTCTCGGCCCAGGTGCGCGCGGGGCTGGCCAACTGCTCAGCCGACGATTCCGCCCGCCTCGTGCTCGCCTATGAGCCGGTGTGGGCCATCGGCACGGGGCGCAGCGCGGACCCGGAGCATGCCTACAAGACGATGCGTCTCATCCGCCGCATAGTCGGCGAGATGATCGGCGCCGGCGCCGCGCGCAAGGTCCGCATCCTATACGGCGGCAGCGTCAAGGCGAACAACGTGCAGCAGTACGTCGAGCTCCCGCTTTGCGATGGTGTACTCGTCGGCGGCGCGAGCCTCGACGCCGAAGAGTTCGCCGGGATCGTCAAGGTGACGGCGGAGGTCTATGGGCAGCGCTAAGGCTCCGGGGACGCTGATCCTGCTCCGCCACGGCGAGAGCACGTGGAACCTCGAGAACCTCTTCACGGGGTGGACCGACGTGCCGCTTAGCGACCGCGGCACTTCCGAGGCGCGCGAAGCCGGACGCTTGATGAAAGATGCGGGCTTGCGGCCGAGCGTCGTGCACGAGTCGTTGCTGCTGCGTGCGATCCAGACGACGCAGCTCGCGCTGTCGGAGATGGAGATGTCATGGATCCCTGTGCGGCGGAGCTGGCGCTTGAACGAGCGGCATTACGGTGCGCTGCAGGGACTCAACAAACAGCAAACCGCGGAGAAGTACGGGGAGGAGAAGGTCAAGCTCTGGCGCCGCAGCTACGACGTGCGGCCGCCGGATCTCGATCCGTCTGATGCGCGGCATCCGTCACGAGATCCTCGGTACGCGACGCTTCCGCCCGAGCTTCTGCCGTCGGCCGAATGCCTCGCGGACGTCGTCGAGCGGATGCTGCCGTACTGGTACGACGCCATCGTGCCCGACCTGCTGCTCGACCCCTGCGTGCTCGTGTCCGCGCACGGCAACAGCCTGCGCGCGCTGGTGAAGCACCTCGACGGGCTTTCGGAGCAGGAGGTCGTCGAGCTGAACATCCCGACGGGAGTGCCGCGGGTGTACGAGCTGGACGGCGATTTCAAGCCGAAGTCGTGGAAGTACCTCGGAGATCCGGAAGAGATCGCGCGCCGCGCGGCGGCGGTGAAGTCTCAGGCGTCGTCGCGACGGACGTAGCGGCGGCGGGCCCCGGATCGCACAAGAAGGAAAGCGATGAGTCCGGAGATCACGAGCATCACCAATCCGATGATCAGCGCCCTTTGCTGCGCTTGACCGAAGCTTGAAACGGCGGCGGCGGATCGCGGTGTAGCGAGCGAGTAGACAAGCGTGTCCGAGGGATTGAACAAACCGTAACCGCCCATCGCGAGCACGGTTCCATCGGCGAGGACCAACGCGGTCATCTGCGACCGCGCTTCGGGCATAGATTCGGCCGCCGTCCACGAGTTCTTGGTCGGGTCATAGATCTCCGCCGACGCAAGCGGATCGGCAGGCGCGTCGGCCGTGCCGGGCACTCCGCCGGCAAACATCACCCGTCCATCCTTGAGGACGACGCTGGCTGCGAACAGCCGCGGTCCGGGCATGTCGTGCGCGGCTCCGAGTGCGCCGGTGGCATGGTTCCACCGCATGACCCTGGTCACGGGAACCTGAATCGTGCGGTTGGGGTCGTTCTTGTCCACCGAGCCGCCGGCGAACAGCACGTCGCCGTCTGACAATCGCGTCGTCGAATATTCGTGCCAGCCTTGGGGGAATCCGGGTATTGCGATCCACACGTCGCTTGTGGTGTCGAGGATCATCGGGCTGTTGTAGCCGCTGACCAGCACGCGATGTTCGTCGATGATGGTGGTCGAACCGACATAGAGGTTTGGCGGTACGTCCGGGCCCGGCGACCACCGGTCCGTCTTCGCGTCGTAGAAGAACGTATGTCGATCGCCGTAGGGTCCCCCCGTAAGCCAGATCCGACCGTCAGGCAGGAGGGTGAGCTGTGCAGTCCCGAGCGTGCCTGGCGAAGCCGCGGCCTTCGAGTATCCGGTATGCACGTCGATGATCTCGGCCTTCCCCGGCGTCAGACCCTCACTGTCAAGGGTGACCACGAGGACTCTGTCATCGGCCATGACGACCGCGGCGATGTACTTCTGGTCCGAGGGTCTCGTGAACGCGGTAGTCCACTTTGCCGGCATCGGGTCATAGATCTGGGCCACGTAGTCCGGATAACCGCCGCCTGGCAGGACGAGAACGCGTCCGTCTCTCAAGATGCTGGCCGCCTGCGCATAAGTTGCGGCTGGCACGGCGGGTCTGGTGATCCAGCTGCCTAGCCCGTCAACGATTCGCGGACTCGCTGGCGCTCCAACTCCAGCCGGATCGAACAGTTCGGCGTCGGACAGCGGTCCGTTCGAGCCAAGACCGCCTGCCACCAAGACTCTGCCGTCTTTGAGCGCGACCATGGCGGCATCGCTGCGTGCGGTGCCCAGGGCGCCGGCCACGATCCACTTGCCGGTCGTTGGGTCGAAGAGCTCGGAGTCGGCGATGCGGCCGAGATAGTCGACTCCGCCGGCGACAAGTACGCGGCCGTCATTCAACCGCGCTGTCGCATGCTCCGTGCGTGCTGTCTTCATGTCCGGCCCGGCGGACCACACATTCGCGCGCGGATCGTAGACAAGGGTCGAGCGGAGCACTGTCAAATGGTCTGCGGCGACCCCGCCTACGAGAAGGGCGCGTCCGTCGGCGAGCGCTGTCAAAGTGAATCCGCTTCTCGGCTGGCCGATATCGCCTGCGCTGCTCCACTTGCCGGTGGCTGGATCGAAGAGCTCGGCGGATGCGATGTATGTGGGCGGATTTGGTGTCTGGCCTTCGTCTTGTCCGCCGACTACGAGGACCTGACCGCCTTTCAGGCCAACCGCCAACTGACCGTACCGCGCGTGGGCGAGATTGCCGGAGGCCGACCAACTACGCGCAATCGGGTCGAAAATCTCGGTCGTCGCGAGAGGAATCACGTCGATCTGCAGGCAGCAGAATGGCTGCTGGTTGGGATTCGGCAGTTGAATCACCTTCCGGTCGTAGCCACCCGCGACCAGGACACGCCCGTCCGCCAGCGCTGTCGCAGTGGCGTTGTTGCGCGCGATGCTCATGCTTGGTGCTGCCGTCCACGCACCGGCACCTGGCTCCCACGTCAGCGCCGCTGCAACCGGGTTCGGGCCCGGTCCATCGAACCCTCCATGCCACGGAGTTCCTCCCGCGATGAGGACTCCTCCATCGGGAAGAGGTGACGCGACCGCACCCATGGGGTCGCCGTCGAGGCTGGGCGCGGTCGACCATCCTCGTGCCGGATCGTAGAGATCGACGTTCCCGATCCCGTTGTAGTCGCTGCTGCTCGAACCGGCGACCAAGACTCGGCCATCGGTCAGCAGCACACTCAAGTCTGGTCCCGGCCGCTGGGTGCTCAAGTTTCCCGCAGCCGTCCATCCGCCGGTCAGGCTGGCCGCGGTCGCGCTTGCAGTCATCGGCGCCAGCGCGCAGATCGCGGCGAGCAGTCCGATCAGCGGTCGCATGGTTTCCTGCCGGTTCAACCTTGCTCCCATCCGCCTGGTTACGGGTCGAAATCCTCGAGAACTTAGACTGGTCTCAGTAACTGAGAGCCAATACGAGAAAGGGGGGTCCCTGAGATATGCCTTTTGAACTTCCTCCGCTTCCTTACGGGTTTGACGCGCTCGAGCCGCACATCGACGCGCAGACGATGCAGATCCATCACGACAAGCACCATGCGACCTACGTGGCGAACGCCAACAAGGCGCTGGAGGCGCACCCCGAGCTCGGGAGCAAGACGGTCGAGGATCTTCTCTGGGGCATCGAGGAGGTGCCTGAGGACATCCGCACGGTGATTCGCAACAACGCCGGCGGACACTCCAACCACTCGATCTTCTGGACGATCATGGGGCCGGGCGGGGGCGGCAACCCCAGCGGGCGGATCGCCGACGCGATCAAGAACACGTTCGGCGGCTACGACCAGTTCAAAGAGCAGCTCACGAAGGCCGCCGTCGGCCAGTTCGGGAGCGGCTGGGCGTGGCTCGTGGCGGACCGGCAGGGCAAGCTCTCGGTCAAGGGCTTCCCGAACCAGGACAGCCCGTACATGAACGAGCTGACGCCGATCCTCGGGATCGACGTGTGGGAGCACGCCTACTACCTGAAGTACCAGAACAAGCGCGCCGACTACGTCGCGGCCTGGTTCAACACGCTCAACTGGGAGTCGATCAACTCGCGATTCGGAGGCATCTGGGCGTAGGCGCGCTGAGCCTCGCTCGGTAGAATCTCCCGGTTCCATGGCAAAGCTTCAGAACGGGCTGGTCATCGCGGAGGCCGCGCTGGCGGTGCTCTTGATGGCCGGCGTGCTGATCCAGACACCAAAGGCGTCCGGCCTTGGAGGCACGATCGGTGGAGGCGATTCCGGGCTGGGCGGCGGGTATCGCACGCGCCGCGGGCTCGAGCGGCAGATCTACTGGACCACGTGGGTCCTGGTGGTCGCCTTCCTCGTCTGCTCCATCGCCAACGTCTGGGTGACGACGCATCTCGCCGGTTAGGGCATCGTTCGCCGCTGGTCTGGCGGCGGTCTTCGCGTTGGCCGCGTGCCAGCCAGTCGCCACCGTGCCCAAGCCGGCACGCGGTGGAACGGCCGTCGAGGCGCTCGTCGGCCAGGCGTCGGAGCTCAACCCGCTGTTCGAGACCAACGAGACGACGCGTGACGTCAACAACCTGATCTATCAGGGACTCACGACGGTCGACTCGCATCAGAACGTGGTCGGACAGCTGGCGTCGGACTGGACCGTCTCGCCTGACCATCTCACCTACACATTCGACATCCGCAACGACGTGAAATGGGCGGACGGGGAGCCGTTCGGTGCGGACGACGTGCTCTTCACGTTCCACGTTTTGCAGGACCTCGAGTACCAGCAGCCGGGGGCGGAGGACTGGCGCCAGCTAGGTATCGGAGCCGGCGCACCAGGCCAGGTCGTCTTCTCGTTGCGCGCGCCTGACGCGTCGTTTCCGCTTTCGCTGCGGATCGGGATCATCCCCAAGCACATCTTCAACGGCATGGCGCCGGCGCAGATCGAGGACAGCCCATACAGCGGGATAAAGGCGTTCGGCACCGGTCCCTTCAAGGTCGGATCGATCAACCAGCTCGCGATCACGCTCGACCGCAACCCCTACGCGTCGCCTCAGCCGTACCTCGACCACCTCGTCCTGCGCACGTACCCGGCCAACGACCCGCAGTCCGCGATCCGCGCGGTGCTGAACGGCACCGCCGACCTCGTCGGTGGGATTCAGCCGCAGGAGGTCGACACGCTGATGGGGCGGCAGGACCTGGTCGTGCAGGAGTCGCGGATGTTCACGAACTCGTTCGTGACCTTCAACGTCGACGGTGACGGCAAGCAGTTCTTCAGCGACCCGAAGGTGCGGCTGGCGCTTGTGCAGGCGGTCGATCGGTCGCGCGTGGTCTCGGATGTTTTCGCGGGACGGGCGGACGTCGATCCCAATCCGATCCCGACGGCGGACTGGGCGTACTCGGCCGCAGCCGCGAATCTGCACCCGTTCGATTCGGTGGTCGCGGCATCGGCGCTGGACGCGTCGGGCTGGACGATCGACCAAACGTCGACGACCAAAATCCGATCGAAGAGAGGAGTCCCGTTCCACGTGACACTCGTCGCGGCCGACTCGTACCCGAACGTCGAGATCGCCAACTCCATCTCGCAGCAGCTCGGCGACGTCGGGATCCAGGTTGACGTCAAACCTCTTCCCGCGTCGAAGCTGCTGCAGGACTACCTGCTCACGCACAGCTACCAGATGGCCCTGATCTCGGTCGACGTCGGACCGGACCCCGACCAATATTCGCTCTGGCATTCGGGCTCCGATCCTGGTTCGTTGAATTTCGCCTACTCGCGTGGTTGGGGACTGATCGACAAGGACCTCGAAGACGGACGCGCTGCGGTCGACCCGCCGACGCGGCTGGCGGCGTACATCGACTTCCAGATGCTGATGGCCGAAGCGGCGCCGGCGATCTTCATCTACGCGGCGCGGTACGAGTATGCGGTGTCGCAGCGCGTGCACGGCGTGCACATGAACTCGGCGATCGAGCCTTTCGATCGGTTCCAGTACGTGACCGACTGGTACGTGAACACGACGGGCTGAGCAATCTCGAGCCGTGCGGTCGGCTCCTGTCACACTTCCGCCATCCAAGCACGGCCGGACACACTCACCCCGCAACCGCCCGGGCTGCCGGCGAGCAGGCTCCAGCGCGCCGAAGCGGTGGTGGTCGACTTCTTCTGTGTCTATCTGTTCTGGATCAGCTTCGGACTGGTAATCGACGGCCTTGGACAGCCGAGTTACTCCGGGCTTGGCATCGCCGTCTATTTCATTTGCGTCGACCTATCTCTCACAGCGATGTTCGGCCTATCTCCTGGCCGTGCCGCGGCGGGAATTCGAGTCATTCGTGTTTCAGATGGAGGCGCCCCTGGCCTGCGCCGGGCGGCGCTTCGGATCGCGCTCGTGGTCGTGACGGGCGTCCCTGGTGTCGTCTACTGGGACGTCGCATCGATAGTCGACTATTTCCTGGGTACGAGCTTTGGTTCCGCTCGGCTGTGGTGGGACGCCCTCGCGGGAACCGCTGTGGTCCGATCGACCAGGTGGGGACCTGCCCCGATACTTTCGCGGACCGAGTTGCAGAACCTGCGGCGGCTCTACGGGCTGGGTGGTTGATGGATCTCGGCCTTGCGGGACGGCGCGCACTGGTCACTGCTGCGAGTCGCGGGCTGGGCCGCGCGTGCGCCGAGACGTTGATCGCCGAGCACGCTCGGGTGTTCATCTCTTCACGAAATCCATCCGCCGCGGCTTCCGAGATGGGCGCCGTGGGGTCGGTCGCGGCCGACATCTCGGTTGAGGGAGAGCCGGCGCGCGTCGTTCAGGCCGCAGTCGCCGCGCTCGGCGGTCTGGACGTGTTGATCGTGAACGCGGGCGGACCACCGCCCGGCACGTTTCAGAGCGTGCCGCTGCCCTCGTGGGACACGGCGTACCAGCTCACGCTCATGAGCGCTGTGCGGTTGGTCCACGCCGCGCTGCCGCACCTGCGCGAGTCGGACCAGGCGCGGATCGTGTTCATCGGTTCGGTCTCGGTGAGGCAGCCGATTCCGACGCTGGCTCTCTCGAACTCGCTGCGCGGTGCGGTGACAGGTCTGGCGAAGACGCTGGCTCTGGAGCTCGCCGCGGACCGCATCACGGTCAACACCGCCGCGCCCGACGCCATCCTCACGGACAGGATCCGGCAGCTGGCGGGCTCAGAGGAAGGGGTGAAGGCGATGGCGGATCGGTCGCCGATGGGACGGTTCGGGACACCCGAGGAGTTCGCCGCCGCGGTGGTATTTCTGTGCTCTCGTGAGGCGGCCTACATCACGGGACAGACCCTTGGCGTGGACGGCGGCAGCTTGCGCGGGGTGCATTAGCCGCGACCGCCGGCTGTCACGGCATTTGGCGTGTGCTTGAACCCGCGAGTGCCGGCGCCCGCGCTTTCAAGTTCGGATCCGCAAGCCAGTAGGATTCGAATTGATGGCCACCACCTCGATTCGCTTTGCCGACCGCATGTCGCGCCTCGGCACCGAGGGGGCATTCGAGGTCCTGGCGCGGGCGCGCAAGCTCGAGGCCGAGGGCAAGCACATCGTGCACCTCGAGATCGGCGAGCCGGATTTCGCGACGCCGGACAACATCGTCGAGGCCGCGATCGGCGCGATGCAGAACGGCTATACGCACTACACGCCCGCGAGCGGAATCCGCGAGGCGCGCGAGGCCGTGGCCGGCTTCGTCACGAGGATGCTGCACACCGATGTCGACGCGGGCGACGTCGTGCTGGTGCCGGGTTCGAAGAACGTTTTGCTGTTCACCCTGCTCGCGTGCGTCGAACCGGGCGACGAGGTGATCCTTCCGGATCCCGGCTATCCCGCGTATGCGTCGCAGGTGAACTTCATCGGCGCGATTCCGAAGACCGTGACGCTGCGCGAGGACAAGAACTTTCGCATGGACCTCGACGAGCTCGAATCGCTGGTCGGGCCGAAGACGCGGATGATCATCATCAACACGCCGCAGAACCCGACTGGCGGTGTGCTGACAGAAGAGGACATCGACTTCGTCTGCAATCTGGCGATGAAGCACGATCTTCTGCTCGTCTCCGACGAGATCTACAGCCAGCTCGTGTACGGGTTCAAGCACGTCTCGCCACTGTCTCGACCGGGGATGCGCGAGCGAACGGTGCTGATGGACGGTCTCAGTAAGTCGTACGCGATGACGGGTTGGAGACTCGGCTACGCCGTCGCTCCGCGCGAGCTGGCGGCCAAGCTCGATACGTTGATGATCAACTCTTCGTCGTGTGCAGCCGCGTTCACGCAGGTGGCGGCGATCGAGGCGCTTGGGTCCCCGGAGTCGGAGCACGCGGTGCACCGCATGGTGAAGGTGTTCGAGCACCGGCGCAACCTCGTCGTGGATGGAATCAATGACATTCCGGGCATGCGATGCGCCCGGCCGCAGGGCGCGTTCTACGCGTTTCCGAACATCGAGGGCACGGGATTCGACGAGCACGAGCTTGCGGGCAGACTGCTCACCGAAGCCGGGGTCGCGGTGCTTCCGGGGACGGCGTTCGGGCATGCGGGCAAGGGATTCATCCGGCTCGCCTACACGCAATCAGAAGACGAGCTCAAGGTTGGACTGCAGCGAATCAGGGAGTTCGTCACAACGCACAAGGCATAGGATTCATTTCTCATGGATGACGGACGACTCCGTCTGACCGAACCGCTGGTCAGGGAGGGTGGGCGTCTCCGACCCGCGTCGTGGGACGAGGCCCTCGCCAGGGCGGCCGCGGGATTCGAATCCGCGCGCAAGCTGGGACCGCAGGCGTTCGGCATGTTCAGCTGCTCGAAGACGACGAACGAGATGAACTTCATGGCTCAGAAGTTCACGCGCGCCGTCATGCACAGCAACAACGTCGACAGCTGCAACCGGACTTGACACGCTCCCAGCGTCGCCGGTCTGGCGACAGTGTTCGGAGCCGGCGGAGGAACCTCGTCTTACAAGGAGGCTGAGGAGACCGACCTCATCATCCTCTGGGGCTCCAATGCTCGCGAGACGCACCCGATCTTCTTTCACCACCTTTTGCGCGGCGTGCGCAACGGTGCGAAGCTGATCGCCATCGATCCCCGACGCACGAGCTCCGCCGAGTGGGCCGACACGTGGCTCGGGATCGACGTGGGCAGCGACATCGCGCTGGCGAATGCGATGGCGCGCGTGATCATCCACAACGACCTCATCGCCGGCGACTTCATCGGCCGCGCCACGACGGGTTACGAGGAGTTCGCGCAGTGCGTCGAGGCTTACACGCTCGAACGGGCCGAAGCGGAGACTGGCGTTCCCGCGGCGGCGATCGAGGAGGTCGCCCTGGCTTATGCCCGAGCCAAGACCGGAATGATCTGCTGGACGCTCGGCATCACCGAGCACCACAACGCGACCGACAACGTCCTCGCGCTGATCAACCTCGGTCTGCTGACCGGCAAGGTCGGCCGCTACGCGTGCGGGCTGAACCCGCTGCGCGGGCAGAACAACGTGCAGGGCGGTGGCGACATGGGCGCCATCCCAGCGCGGCTACCGGGATTCCAGGACATTGAGGATCCGGCGATCCACGAGAAGTTCGCCAAAGCCTGGGGCGGAGCCGAGTTCCCGCTGAAGAAGGGCTGGCATCTCAGCGAGATGTTCGACGCGATGGACCGCGGCGACATGCGCGCCGTCTACATCGTCGGCGAGAACCCCGCGCGGAGCGAGGCCGATCAGACGCGCACCGTGCGCCTTCTCAGCGGCCTCGACCACCTCGTGGTGCAGGACATCTTCCTGTCCCAGACCGCGCAGCTCGCGCATGTCGTTCTCCCTGCGGCCGCGGGCTGGGCCGAGTCGGAAGGAACCGTGACCAACAGCGAGCGCCGCGTGCAGCGAGTGCGGCGCGCGCTCGATCCGCCCGCCGGGGCGCGCGATGACATCGAGATCATCTGCGAGCTGGCGCGCCGTCTCGGCGAGGAGTGGGGTCATCCCACTGCCGAGCAGGTGTGGGACGAGTGTCGCAGCCTCTCACCGATGCACGCCGGGATGAAGTACTCGCGCCTCGATGACCTCGAAGGGATTCAGTGGCCGTGCCCGGATGAATCTCATCCGGGCACGCAGTTCCTGCATGCCCGGCTCTGGAAGAACCCGGTCGAAGGCGCGCGTGCGCCATTCCACGCGGTGGAGCACGATCCTCCGGTCGATCGTCTCAGCGACGACTTCCCCATCCGGCTCACCACCGGGCGGCGGCTCGATTCGTTCAACACCGGCGTGCAGACGGGGGAGTACTCGTCGCCCTTGCGGCGGGGCGAGTGTCTGGTGATCTCGCCCGCCGACGGCTCGAAGCTCGGCATCGAGGATGGCGAGCGCGTGCGCGCGTCGTCGCGGCGCGGCTCTGTCGACGTCAATGTCCGTTTCGACGACTCGATGCGCCCGGGTCTCGCGTTCATGACGCTGCACTTTCCCGACCAGGTCGCCACCAACGTGCTGACCATCGACGCGACCGATCCCAAGTCAGGCACCGCGGAGTTCAAGGCCAGCGCCATTCGCATCGACAAGATCTGATGGACATACGTACCGCCGGAGGGCCGGCCAGCGCGGAGGAGATGGCGGCGGTCGACGCGGTTCTCGGGCAGCCGACAGAGACTGACCATCGCGTCGTCCACGGTGGCCGAGCGGCGCGTTCGCAGCGCCATCTTCTGCTCCCGGTGCTGCACTCCATCCAGGACGACGTGGGTTGGGTCAGCCGGGGCGCCCTCGAGTACGCGTGCCGGCGGCTGTCGATTCCGCCGGCCGAGGCGTACGGCGTAGTGAGCTTCTACGCGCGGTTCAAGCTCGAGCCGGACAGTCCAGGCGCGAGGCACGTGTGCGACGACATCGTCTGCATGGTCGCGGGCGCCCAAGCCGATCACGGGGTGAACTGTCTCGGCCTGTGCGATCGCGCACCCGCAGCTCTGGACGAGACGCATCCGGCGCCGAACACGACCGCCGTCTATGGAACGAAGCGCCTCCTGCGCCGGGTGGGCGTCGTCGACCCGGAAAGCATCGAAAGCTACCGTGCGCGGGGAGGCTTCAGCGCGCTGGCGCGAGCCAGAAAGATGGGCGGGCCCGAGGTCATCCGGTCGCTCTCCGAATCGAAGCTCGTCGGACGCGGCGGTGCGGCGTTTCCGACGGGCCGCAAATGGGAGTCGGTCGCGAAGGCCGAGGGACCGCGGTACCTCGTGTGCAACGCCGACGAGTCTGAGCCCGGCACGTTCAAGGACCGCGTGCTGATGGAGGGCGATCCGTTCGCGATCGTCGAGGCGATGGCGATCGCCGCGATGGCCGCGGGCTGCGAGAAGGGGTACATCTACATCCGCGACGAATACCCCGTCGCGCGTGCTCGCATGGCGAACGCGATCGCGGCGGCGCGTCAGTCCGGATTGCTCGACATCGACATCGAGGTGCGGCGCGGCGCGGGCGCGTACATCTGCGGCGAGGAGACCGCGCTGTTCAACTCGATCGAAGGGAAGAGGGGAGAGCCGCGCAACAAACCGCCGTTCCCCGTCGACGTCGGACTCTTCGGCCGGCCGACGCTCGTCAACAACGTCGAGACGCTCGTCAACGTGCTCGACATCGTGAACGGCGCCTTTGCGGATACGCGACTTTTCTGCGTGTCGGGACACGTGCAGCATCCCGGCGTGTACGACGTCGAGATGGGAACGCCGCTGCGCGCGCTGCTCGCCCAAGCCGGCGCACGTGATGTGCAGACGGTGCTGCTCGGCGGCGCGGCCGGCTCGTTCCTGATCGAGAGTCAGCTGGACGTGCCGCTGTCATTCGAGGGCACTCGCGCGATCGGTGCGACGCTGGGCTCGGGGTCGGTGATCGTCTTCGACAAGAGCGCCGACATGCGCAAGGTGCTGCTCCGCATCGCGCGGTTCTTCCGCGACGAATCGTGCGGCCAGTGCGTGCCTTGCCGTGTCGGCACCAAGCGACAGGAGGAGATCCTGGAGCGGATGTTTGCGAACGGTCGGAGCCGGTCGGACGTGATGCTGCTCAGCGACATCGCGCAGGCGATGCGTGACGCGTCGATCTGCGGCCTCGGCCAGACGGCGGCCAACGCGATCGCCTCGGGTCTGAAGGAGCTACCGGTGCTCAATGGCTGACGTAGCGCTGACGATCGACGGGCGCGACGTGCTCTCGCGCAAGGGGTCGACGATCCTGGACGCGTGCCGGCGGCTTGGCATCGACACGCCGACGCTGTGCCAGCTCGACAACCTCACGCCGGTCAACGTCTGTCGGGTGTGCGTGGTCGACCTCGAAGGTTCGCGGGTGCTGGTGCCGGCGTGCTCGCGCAAGGTCGAAGAGGGGATGAAGATCAAGACCGATTCCGAACGTGTGCGCCACAGCCGGCGCCTCGTGCTCGAGCTGCTCGCGTCTTCAGTCGACATGTCGCTGACGTCTCGTCAGGTCCACGGCTGGATGGAGCGATACGGCGCGGAGCCCGCGCGTTTCGGCGGTGAGGTCGCGACCGTCGCTCGACCGGTGAAGGTGGACAACGACCTCTACGTGCGCGACTACTCGCGCTGCATCCTCTGCTACAAGTGCGTCGAGGCGTGCGGGGTGGACGCTCAGAACACCTTCGCGATCGGTGTCGCGGGGCGCGGGTTTGACGCGCATATCTCCACGGAGTTCGATGCGCCGCTGCCGGATTCGGCGTGCGTGTACTGCGGCAACTGCATCGGCGTGTGCCCCACAGGCGCGTTGATGTTCAAGAGCGAGCACGACATGCGGGCTGCAGGGACCTGGGACGAGTCGCGGCAAACGTTGACCGAGACGGTGTGCCCTTACTGCGGGGTCGGATGCATGCTCGAGCTGCACGTCCAGGACAACACGATCGTCAAGGTGACCTCACCTCTCGACCACAGCGTCACGTCAGGCCACCTGTGCGTCAAGGGGAGATTTGGTTTCCAGTTCGTTCAGAAACGACGCGGTTAGTGGCCCTTCTTCTTGTGCGGCGCCGGCGCCGGGGGCGGTGGGGGAGGCGCGGGCGCCTGGGTCGGTGACGGCGACGGAGAAGGGCTGGGCTCGATAGAAGGCGACGGCGACTCGGTCGCCTGCTGAGCCTGCACGCCGCCGGCGGCCGGCGGCCCGCCGAAGGTCGGCCAGCGCACCGTCCCCGTCAAAGACGCGACGCCGACTGCGACGAGCGCGGTCGCGATCGATCCGGCGAGGATGTTGCCCGCCTTGCCCATCTAGTCGCCGCCTCCATCGCCCCCATCGCCTTCGCCGCCACCGCCGTTCGGCTGGACCGGCGCGGCCGCCGGTGCCGGAGCGGATGGAACTTGCGGCGCCGGCCGAACGATTTGCGGCGCGGGCGGTTGCGCAACCTGACTCGAGTGGGCCTCGGACATCGGGACGGGATGCCGTGCAGGCGTGGCGAGGCGGATGGTTCCGGTCTGGGCGGCAATACCGATCGTGATGAGGCATGTCGCCAGTGCGCCTACGAGCAGTTTCGGCATCGCCATACCGGTAGAACGTCCAGGCACGAAAAGGGCCGGATACACGATCCGGCCCCTCTGCCCGTTTCGAGTTCAGATTGAGTTAGTCGCCGCCGCCGCCTCCATCTCCGTCGTGGTGCTGGTCGCCACCGCCGCCGTCGTGCTCACCGGAGCCGGTCGGCTGCGCCGTGGGTGGCGCCTTCGTCTCGCCCTGGTCGTCGTTGTTCTCCGTTTCGGTATCCGCGGGCTCCGCAGCTTCCGTCGGCTCGGCCGTCGGAGCGGCTTCCGGAGTGTCCGTCGGCTCAGGCGATTCGGCCGGTTCCGGCGATTCCGTGCGAGCGCCGCTTGCCTCGTCGCCCGCCACCGAGGACTGGATGCCGGCCAACCTGGTCAGCGAGAAACCTGAGTGGGCGGACGCGCCCACCGCAGCGACGAGCAGTGCCCCCGCTGCCGCGCCAACGATGAGTAGAACAGGTCTTTTCATGCCGCTAGAAACGCCGGACGTCGGGGAAGTCGGAAGTCCGGATCAGTGATCGCCGGACGTCGGCGTGGGCGAAGGATTCGGCGAGGACTCGCTCGAACCGCCGTCCCCCGAATGATCTGTAGGCTGGGGCGACTGCGACGCCTCGGGTGACGGCGACGGCTGCGACGAGCCTTCGGATTCTGGTGAACCGGTCGGTTCGGGAGACTCGCGCGGTTCGTTGGACGGCTCTGCCTTCTCGGTCGGCTCGGCGGAGGCCTGATGCGCTGGAGCCGCCGTCGGCGGGGTCGATTCGGGCTCGGGAGCCGGACTGGTCGCCGGAGGATTGATGACCGTTTCGACTCTGTTGGTCCAGACGGCGGGGTTCGGACTTCCCGTGGCGGCCCATCCCGTAAGCGCGGCGATTCCGATCATGGCGACTGCGAGCGCGACGGGTGCGAGCCGCAAGATCGCGAGGCGCGGTCTGGCGCTCGCGTACCGCGGTGAGGTGTAAAGAGGCTGAACACGGTCGAGCTCGGCGCGTAGTCGCGCTGACAACATGGGATCGAGCTGGTCGTCGTCTTCAGCGTCCGGCATATGTCTCCTGGCTATCTGAAGGGAACGCTGACACCGCCTCAAGTGAGAAGGACGGCGCGAGGATCATGCGCAGGCGATCCGCGGCCTGCCTGAGCCGCGTCCCCACTGTCCGCTCCGAAACTCCGAGGGCAGCGGCGATCTCACGGTTGTTGTAGCCGTGGTAGTGGCGCAGGACGATGGCCGCGGCCAGCTTGGGTGGCAGCGTCCGAAGCGCGCCGAGCAGATCCGGCGCTGTGGCCGTTTCCGCGGGGTCGGGAGAGTTTTGTGGGCGGCCGAGCCGCCTCATGACCTCGCCCACAGACCGGAGCTTGGCGCTCCGTCGATACGAGATCGCGCGGTTGACCGCGATGCGGTGGACCCAAGCCTCGGCAGGGGCGTCTGGCGTCCAGCGATCCCACGCGCGATAGGCCTGGACGAAAGCATCTTGGGCACAGTCCTCGGCAGCAGCGGGATCGCCGAGGAGAGCGGCGAGCGTGCGATAGACGCGTGGATACGCCACCTGGTAGAGGCGATCGAAATCCTCACGCGAGCCAGGCCGGTATGCATCCGGCATTCGGAGGTGAATAACGCCGTAGGCTACTGTTTCGTGCCCATCGTCTGGACGCAGGACCCCGCCGCCAACGAGCTCCTCGAGACCGATCCGCTCGCGTTGTTGATCGGAATGGTGCTCGACCAGCAGGTCAAGATGGAGAAGGCGTTCGGCGGCCCTTACGAGCTCAAGCGACGCCTCGGGCGGCTGGATGCGCGGGAGATCGCATCGATGGAGCCCGAACGGCTGGACAAGGCGTTTCGGGAGCGTCCGGCCCTGCATCGGTTTCCGGGGACGATGGCGCGTCGGGTGCAGGCGATGTGCGCCGCCATCGTGAACGACTACCGCGGTGACGCAGGCTCGGTGTGGCGCGACGCCCGCAGCGGAGATGAGCTGGCTGCGCGGATCTCCGCGCTGCCGGGCTTTGGCGAGATGAAGACGAAGATCCTCATCTCGGTGCTGGCGAAGAAGTTCGGGGTCAAACCGCACGGGTGGGAGAAGCACGCGGCAACCTGGCACTCGGTCGCGGACGTCGATTCCGAGGAGTCGATGGCCCACGCACGCGAGGTCAAGCGGGAGATGAAGGCGAAGCACTAGCCGGCCCGAAACCTCAAATTGCCGGCAAAGTTGCATATGGCGTCACCGCGAAACCTCAATCTGCCGGCAGAAGTAAGTCAGACCTCCCTTAACGGGCAGCGTTGTTTTGGCTTGAGAGGTCGTGAATGCTGCGCGCGATGGGTCGACAAGCCCGCGTTCCCGCGGCCCTGATGCAAGGTCCGTTCACTCTGGATGATGCTCGGCGTCATGGGCTCGATGTCTCACACCTACGCGGCAGGAGCTGGCGACGTTTAGGCGCGGCCGCATATGTTTGGAGTGGACTCCCGGATGATCCGATTCACCGACTCGAGGCAGCTCGCCTTCGTCTGCCTGTCGGTGCGGCGTTTTCGGGATCTACCGCGGCATGGCTTCACGGCTTGGACGTCGCACCGTGCAATCCGATCGAAGCGACGGTACCGACGAGCGCAGGCGTCTCGGCGCGCTCCGGCCTCGAGCTCCATCGCCGTGCAATCACCAAAGACGACGTGGTGCGTATACGCGGACTACCGGCAACGCGCATCGAACGCACTCTGGCCGAGTTGTGCCGCCGCTCGACGCTGACCGAGGGCGTGGTCATCGTCGACACCGCATTGCATGCCGGTCTGGTCCGGCTCGAGACGGTGCGGTCGTGGACGATTGCATCCGCCGGCTTCCACGGAATCGACAGGCTCCGCAATGTCCTCGACTATGCAGAGCCGGCCGCCGAATCGCCGATGGAGTCCCGGTTGCGAATGGTTCTTGTCCTCGCAGGCTTGCCCAGGCCACGGGTTCAAGTCCCGATCCACGACCGCTGGCGACGTTTCATCGGCCGGCCCGATCTGTATTACGAGCAGGTGTGCCTCGGCATCGAATACGACGGCGGCATTCACGTGACTCTCTCGCCGAGGACAACCGGCGGCAGAACCGCCTGTTGAGTGCCGGCGTCCGGCTGCTGAGGTTTACGGCCGGCGATGTGATGAGCAATCCCGACTGGGTCGTCACCCAGGTTCGCGCGATGCTCACCGCATGAGGACACATTTCGCCGGCGTAATGCGGTTTGACGTCGGCGCGAACGTGAGTTTTGCCAGCAGAAGTGCGTTTGGGCCCAAGGTGGTTGACCCGCTGCGGATCTGATAACGTTTGCCCTCCGGCCTCGCCAGAGAGAGCGAGGCGGCTAGATGAGAGGTACCGCATGAAGGAATGCACACCCTCCCGCGATGAAGCGCGGGCGCTGGCGAGCGATTACCGGCTGATCCCGGTCTATCGCGAGGTCCTGGCCGACATGCTCACGCCGGTCCGCGCGTACTCGCTGCTCTGCCCAGCCGGTGAGCCCGGCTTCCTTCTGGAGAGCGTCGAGGGCGGCGAAAGGCTCGCGCGCTACTCCTTCATCGGCGCGCAGGCCAGGCCGCTCGACCTCGGTGACGGCAATCCGCTCGATGCGCTCGCCTCCGTGGCCGGCGAGGAGACAGCGCCGGTCAAGGGCGTGCCCCGCTTCCACGGCGGCGCTGTGGGCTATCTCGGTTATGAGACCGCTCGCCATTTCGAGAAGCTGCCGGTCGCCAAGGGCGCGCCGCCTCCCATGCCCGAGAGCTCGTTCGTCCGCGCCGAGGACCTTGCGGTCTTCGACCACGTGACACGGCGTCTGCAGCTGCTCACCATCTACCGGCCCGACCGCGAGGACTACGACGACGCGGTCCGGCGCATCGACGCGATGGAGGAGCGTCTCACGGTCGAGCACGTGCCCACGTCCGCCCACGGAGTCGACGGCGCAAAGTGGGAGTCCAACGTCACCCAGGGTCAATACCACTCGATGGTCGACGCCGCGCGGGAGCACATCATCGGCGGCGACGCATTCCAGGTCGTCGTCTCGCAGCGGTTTCACAAACCGCTCGCGGCGGCGCCGTTCGACGTCTACCGGTGCCTGCGCGCGATCAATCCATCGCCCTACATGTTCTTCATCGCGCTCGGCGGCGACCGCCACGTGGTCGGGACCTCGCCCGAGAAGCTCGTGCAGGTGGAAGGCCGGCGTGTCGAGACCCGGCCGCTCGCGGGCACGCGACGGCGCGGGGCCGACATCGCCGAGGACAAAAGACTGGAGAAGGAGCTTCTCAACGACCTCAAGGAGCGCGCGGAGCACGTGATGCTCGTCGACCTCGGCCGCAACGACGTCGGCCGCGTCGCGACACCCGGAACGGTAAGCGTCGAGCGTTTGATGGAGGTCGAGCGGTACTCGCACGTGATGCACATCTCGTCGACGGTCAGCGGCGAGCTGCGCCAGGGCAAGACGTCGCTCGACGCGCTGCGCGCGGCGTTTCCGGCGGGCACGGTTTCGGGCGCGCCGAAGATCCGCGCGATGGAGATAATCGCCGGCCTCGAGCCGGATCAGCGCGGCGTCTATGCGGGATCGGCCGGCTACGTCAGCTTCGGTGGCAACCTCGACATGGCGATCACGCTCCGAACGGTGGTCGTCGCAGAGGGCATCGCGTACGTGCAGGCAGGAGCCGGCGTCGTCGCGGATTCGCGGCCCGAGCGCGAATACGAGGAGACCCTGGAGAAAGCAGGCGCCATGTTCAAGGCCATCGAGATGGCGGAGGCGATGTGATAACTCGTCTCGCGATGATCGACAACTACGATTCGTTCACCTACAACCTCGTGCAGTACATGGCCGAGCTCGGCGCCGAGCCGCAGGTCTTCCGGAATGACGCGGTCACGGTCGATGAGCTCGCCAGCTTCGATGGCATCGTCATCTCTCCCGGGCCCGGCACTCCCGATGAAGCAGGAATCTCGAACGATGCGATTCGCCAGCTGAGCGGCGGCGTCCCGATCCTCGGCGTGTGTCTCGGCCATCAGTGCATCGGCCAGGTCTTCGGCGGCGAGGTCGTGCGCCACGAGCCCTCGCACGGCAAGACCGCGTGGATCCACCATGACAACTCCGGCGTGCTCGCGGGCGTGAGCGAGCCGTTCGAGGCGACGCGCTATCACTCACTCATCGTGAAGCGCTCGAGCATGCCGTCCGAGCTCGTCATCACCGCGTGGACGCACGACGGCGTCGTGATGGGACTGCGTCACGTCAAGCATCCGACGTACGGCGTGCAGTTCCATCCCGAGTCCGTCCTGACGAAAGAAGGAAAGAAGATCCTCGGCAATTTCGTGCGGCGCGCGGCGAAGGTATACGCGTGATCGAAGCCATCGCGAAGGTCGTGAGGCGCGAGAACCTCAGCGAAGAAGAGGCGGCGGCGGCGTTCGAGATCATCATCCGCGGCGACGCAACGCCGTCGCAGATCGCCGGCTTTCTCGTCGGGCTGCGCATGAAAGGCGAGACGGCTGAGGAGATCGCCGGCTTTGCGCGCACCGCGCGCGCGATGGCGACGCCGATCGAAGTCGACGGTGCCCTTCTCGACACGTGCGGCACCGGTGGCGATGGCTTGGCGACGTTCAACATCTCGACTCTTTCCGCGATCGTGGCCGCCGCGTGCGGCGCGCGGGTCGCCAAGCACGGGAACCGCGCCGCGTCATCGCTGTGCGGCTCCGCGGACGTGCTCGAAAAGCTGGGCGTGAAGATCGACCTCACGCCGGAAGGCGTCGCGCGCTGCATCAACGAGGCCGGTATCGGATTTCTCTTTGCGCCGGTGTTTCATCCGTCGTTCCGATTCGCCGGCGCTACGCGGCGCGAGCTCGGCCTGCGCACGGTGTTCAACGTGCTCGGGCCGCTGTGCAACCCCGCGGGGGCGAAATACCAGGCGCTCGGCGTTGCCGACGCATCCATGGCGGGGAAGATGGCCGACGTCCTGCAGCGCCTCGGAGTGGAACGCGCGATTGTTTTCCACGCCGCCGACGGGATGGACGAGCTGTCGGTCGCGTCGCCGTCTTTCGTGATCGAGGTCGACGGGCAACGGAAGGATTACGAGCTCGATCCGGCGGAGCTGGGTCTTGGCCGCGCGCCCGTCGAGTCGATGCGCGGCGGCGGCCCCGACGAGAACGCCCGGCTCGCACGCGAGGTGATCGGCGGGGCAAAGGGTCCGCGCCGGGACGTGGTGCTGTTGAACGCGGCCGCGGCACTGCGAGCTTCGGGCCTCGCGAGGGACTGGAAGGACGGGCTCGGTCTGGCGGCCGAGGCCATCGATTCGGAGCGGGCCGGCGAGGTGCTCGACAGGTGGGCCAGAATCTCGCAGGAGTAGTGGCCGAAGACCTTCTCACCCGCCTCGTCCTGGAAGCCCGACAGGATCTCCAGCGGCGGCGCTACCTGATGGACTCCGACCGGTTCGAGCAGGCGGTCGCCGCGTACACGCCGAAGGACTTCGCCGCCGCGCTGCGCCGGCCTCAGCTCGCGGTCATCGCGGAGATCAAGCAGCGCACGCCTTCGATGGGCGTGCTGGTGGAGGACTACCGGCCCGCCGACCTCGCGCACGCGTACGCCGAGGGAGGAGCTGCGGCCATCTCCGTGCTCACCCACATGGCGGGGTTCGGCGGCCGGGTGGAGCATGTGCGCGCCGTCCGAGCCGCCACGGAACTGCCGATCCTGCGCAAGGACTTCGTCACCGATCCCTACGAGGTCGCCGAGTCGCGCGCGTGCGGCGCTGATGCCGTGCTATTGATCGTCGCGGCGCTGGAGGCGCAGCAACTGCGCGACCTCATCGCGCTGACGAAGAGCCGCGGCATCGCCGCGCTGGTCGAGGTGCACGACGAGCGCGAGACGGCCGCGGCGCTGGAATCGGGAGCGCGGATCGTCGGCGTCAATCACCGCGATCTCAGGACGTTCGAGGTCGACCTCGGCCTCAGCGAACGCCTGCGGAGGCTGGTGCCGAAAGACGTGGTCTTCGTAGCCGAGAGCGGCATCCACTCCGCGGCCGACGCCAGGCGCATGCGCGAGGCGGGCGCGGACGCGGTTCTGGTCGGCGAGGTGCTGATGCGCTCTCCTGACCCGGCAGCGCAGATTCGGGAGCTGGTCGGATGATCCGAATCAAGATCTGCGGCATCTGCGATCTCGCCGGCGCGAAGGCCTCGGCGGAGGCCGGCGCCGACCTGATCGGCTTCCACTTCTGCACCTCTGACCGCCGCGTGACACCCGAAGAGGCGAAGGCCATCCTCGACGACCTCGACGTGCATCCGCGCATCGTCGGCGTGTTCATCGACCAGCCTGCCGACGAGGTGCGGCAGATCGCGGAGTTCGTCGACCTCGACCTGGTGCAGCTGCACGGCTCGGAGCCGGCCGGGTTCGACCCAGGGCGCCCCGTGATGAAGGTCTTGAAGATCCGCGACGGCACGGTACCCCACGCCGCCGCCTGGCCCGACCCGATCATGCTCGATTCCTGGTCGGCGGACCAGCGCGGCGGGACCGGCCGGACGTGGGATTGGGAGCTCGCGCGGCCGCTCCTCGCCAAGCGCGAAGTCTTCATCGCGGGCGGTCTTGAACCGGGTAACGTGGGCAAGGTCGTGAGCGGGTTCAGGCCCTACGGAGTCGACGTTTCGAGCGGTGTCGAAGCACGCGTGCGCGTCAAAGACGCCGAAAAAGTTCGCGCCTTCATCCGGGCAGTGCGCATGGCGGAGACGCAGGGATGAGCGTTCGCCTGACGCATCCCGTCGACGGGCGCTTCGGCGCCTTCGGCGGGCAGTACGTGCCCGAGACGTTGATGAGCGCCCTGCACGAGCTCGAGGACATGTGGCACGAGGCCAAGGCAGACCCTCAGTTTCAGCTCGAGCTCGCGGGTCACCGCCGGGCGTTCGTCGGCCGGCCGACGCCGCTTTACGCGGCGACGCGGTTGAGCGAGCAGTTCGGCGGAACGCACATCCATTTCAAGCGCGAAGACCTGTGCCACACCGGCGCCCACAAGCTGAACAACGCGGTCGGGCAGGCGCTCTTGGCGGTGCGGATGGGGAAGAAGCGGATCATCGCCGAGACCGGCGCGGGACAGCACGGCGTGGCGACCGCGACCGTTTGCGCGCGTTTCGGCCTCGACTGCACCGTCTACATGGGCACCGAGGACATGCGCCGCCAGGCGATGAACGTGCGGCGGATGAAGCTCCTCGGCGCGGAGGTCCGCGAGGTCACCAGCGGATCCAAGACCTTGAAGGACGCGACCACCGAGGCCATCAGAGACTGGGTGACCAACGTGCGGACCACTCACTACATCATCGGTTCGGTCGTCGGGCCGCACCCGTACCCCGAGATGGTGCGCGACCTGCAGCGCGTGATCGGCGACGAGGCGCGTGAGCAGTACATGTCGCTGGATGGAAAGCTGCCGGACGTCGTGGTGGCGTGCGTCGGCGGCGGATCCAACGCCATCGGCATGTTCACGGCGTTTCTCGACGACAAGGACGTGGCGCTGGTGGGCGTCGAAGCGGCGGGCAAGGGCATTCGCACCGGCGAGCACGCAGCGTCGCTCGTGGGTGGCCGGCCCGGCGTGCTCCATGGCTCGTATTCGTATGTGCTGCAGGACGGCGACGGCCAGATCCTGCCGACGCATTCGATCTCGGCGGGGCTCGACTATCCCGGCGTCGGCCCCGAGCACTCGTTCCTGAGAGACATCGAGCGCGTGGAGTACGTGGCGGTGACCGATAAGGACGCGTTGGCGGCGTTCAAGCTCTGCACGCGGCTCGAGGGGATCATGCCCGCGCTCGAGCCGTCCCACGCGATCCATCACGCGGGCGTGATCGCCAAAGAGCTCGGGCCCGGCGGCCGCATCCTCGTCTGCCTGTCCGGGCGCGGCGACAAGGACATGGACAGCGTCGATGGTGGCTGAGACTTCATCGAAGCTCGAGGCCGCGCTTCGGGCGAAGGACGACCTCAAGCTCGTCGCCTACCTCATGGCCGGCCACCCGTCGAAGAAGAGGTCGATCGACGTGGGCAAGCGGCTGGCTTCGTCGGGTATCGCCGCGCTCGAGATCGGCATCCCGCACTCCGATCCGCTCGCCGACGGACCCGTGATCCAGCGCGCGGGCCAGGTCGCTCTGCAGCACGGGATGACGGTCGCCGGCGCTCTGGAGGTCGCCGAGGCCGTCGCGGCCGAGGGAATCCCGATCGTGCTGATGACCTACATCAACCCGGTGCTGTCGCACGACCCGCGCAAATTTGCGGCGGAGGCGGCGCAGGCCGGCGTTGCGGGCGTCATCGTTCCCGACCTCCCTATCGAGGAGGCCGAGCCGGTCGCCGGCTGGCTCCGTGCGGCGTCCCTCGACACCGTGTTCATGGTCGCCCCGACCACTCCGCCGGAACGCATCAGCGCGATCACCGCGCAGTCGAGCGGCTTCGTCTACTGCGTCACGGTCACCGGCATCACCGGCGTGCGCCGCGATCTCCCCGAGGGCGTGCCCGAGCTGCTGGCCCAGGTGAAAAAGCGCACGACATTGCCCGTCGCGGCCGGCTTCGGGATCTCGCGGCAAGAGCATCTCAAGGCACTGCGGGGCAAGCTCGACGCCGCGGTCGTGGGCAGCGCGATCGTCGACGAGATCGAGCGCGCGGGCGATGGGGTGTCGCTCGTCAGGGAGCTTCTGAAGGCGTGCCGGTAAGGGGTATTCGCGGTGCGACCACGGCGTCCGCCAACACCGCCGAGGCGATCATGGAAGCGACGGAGGAGCTGCTGCGCGAGCTGGAGCGGCTCAACGACCTCGACCCGCACGAGATCGGCGCGGCGTTCTTCACCACGACCCCCGACCTGAATGCCGAGTTCCCGGCGCACGCGGCGCGGCGGCTCGGCTGGCTCAACTTGCCGATGCTGTGCGGCCACGATATGGCGGTTCAGCAGCCGAATCCGCGTGGTGTGGCCATGTGCATCCGTATCCTGCTGCTGTACAACACGCCGCGTCCCCAGGCGGCGATGCGTTTCGCGTACCTGCGTGGGGCGGAGGCCATTAAGACCGACCTGGATTTCATGAGGAGCTCGTTGCAGCCGTGATCATCGTCATGTCCCACCAGGCGACGCAGGGAGAGATCGACGCGGTCGTCGATCGGGTCGAGGAGATCGGCCTCAAGGCCGAGCTCTCACGCGGAGAGGAACGCACGCTGGTCGGCGTGATCGGCGGCAACGCATTTGCCTACAAGGACGCGTTCTCGCACCTCGGCGGCATCCAGGAGATCATCCCGATCACCAAGCCGTTCAAGCTCGCGTCCCGCGAGTTCCGGCGCGCCGACACCATCGTCGACGTCGGCGGAGTGAAGATCGGTAGCGACGAGGTCGTGATCATGGCCGGCCCATGCTCGGTCGAAGGCGAGGAGATGCTGCTCGAGACCGCTCGCCACGTCGCGGCACAGGGCGCCAAGATCCTGCGTGGCGGCGCGTTCAAGCCACGCACGTCTCCTTATTCGTTCCAGGGCCTGGGTGAGTCGGCGCTGAAGATGATGGCGCTGGCCCGCGAGGAGACCGGGCTCAAGGTCGTCACCGAGGTCATCGCGCCGGCAGACGTCGATCTCGTCGCGCGTTACGCGGACATCCTTCAGCTCGGCACTCGCAACATGCAGAACTACGCGTTGCTGCAAGCGGCCGGCCGGTCGGGCAAGCCGGTGCTGTTGAAGCGAGGCATGTCGTCGACCATCGAGGAGTGGTTGCTCGCGGCCGAATACATCCTGTCGCAGGGCAACCGCAACGTGATCCTGTGTGAGCGCGGCATTCGGACGTTCGAGACCTCGACGAGGTTCACGCTCGACCTCAACGCGGTCCCGATGGTGCGCGAGCTCTCGCATCTGCCTGTGATCGTCGATCCGTCGCAGGCGACCGGCAGGTGGACGCTGGTCGGACCGATGTCGCTCGCGGCGGTCGCGGCGGGCGCCAACGGTCTGATCATCGAGGTGCATCCGCAGCCCAACCAGGCGCTGTCCGATGGCGCGCAGTCGCTTGACTTCGCCGCCTTCGACAGGTTGATGGCCGACGTGCGGCGACTCCTCGGCTCGATGCAGAAACAGCTGGCCTGACGATTGGCGACGGTCGGGATCGTGGGCCTCGGGCTCATGGGCTCTTCGTTCGCGCTGGCCCTGAAGAAGGCGCGGCCCGACGGCACCATCGTCGGCTACGACCGCAATCCGGTCGTCGTGCAGAAGGCGCTGACCCGCGAGATCGTTTCGAGCGCTGACGCCGATCCGGCCGTCCTGCGCATGGCCGATGTCGTCTTCGTCGCGGCTCCGATCAATGCGTTGCGCGCCGTCTTCGCGGAGCTCGTCGTGGTCGCCGAGGGCAAGCCGGTGACCGACATGGCGAGCACCAAGGCGACGGTGATGGAATGGGCGGCGGCCGAAGGCCTCGATCTGGTCGGTGGGCATCCGATGTGCGGGAAGGAGGCGTCCGGCATCGATTCCGCGGACGTCACGATGTTCGAGCGCGCACCGTGGGTGCTGACGCGCGACGACCAGGCAATCACGTCGCTGGTCGAAGCGGTGGGCGCGCATCCGGTCTTCATCGACGCCGTGACGCACGACCGGCTCGTCGCGGGTGTGAGCCACTCAGCCTTTCTTCTGTCCATCGCTTACGTTCTCGCTCTGTCGCGCCGGAAGGACTGGCCGGACGCGTCGAAGCTCGCAGCCGGCGGATTTCGAGACATGAGCCGGCTCGCGGGTGGCGATCCGGACATGTACACATGGGTCGCGCGCACCAACCGCGAGCAGATCCTCGAGCAGCTCGATGCGATCAGCAAGGAGCTGGGCCGGATTTACCGCCACCTCGAGGCGGACGATCCGCGATTGGTGGAGCTGCTCGAAGAGGCGCGAGACGTTCGCGAGCGGTGGGCCAAGCGATGACCGGCGCAAACCCCCGGATTGGCGCGCCTATCCGAGCTTATCCAGGCCGCGGAGGCCTGATATCCCGGCCAAAGCAGTGATCGCGACCGTTCGTCGCGCCCGCGAACTCGGAGGGACGGTGCACGTGCCCGGCGACAAGTCGATCTCCCACCGCGCGCTCATGCTCGGCGCCATCGCGTCCGGTGAAAGCACCGTTCAAGGACTTTCGACGGGCGCGGACGTCGAGTCGACGGCTTCGTGCTTGCGCGCGCTTGGCGTTGACATAGACGGAGGAAAGATCGCGGGTCGGGGAATGCGCGGGCTGAAACCGTCGACGGCTCCGCTCGACTGTGGCAACTCCGGCACCACGATGCGATTGCTCTCAGGTGTGCTCGCGGCGCAGGAGTTCGAGACCGAGCTCGGCGGCGACGAGTCGCTTTCGCGCCGGCCGATGGACCGCGTCGTCAAGCCCCTGCTCGAGATGGGTGCGCGGGCGGAATGGCCGCCGCTGCGCGTCGGTGGCGATCCGGAGCTCCACGGCGTCGAGTACACGACGCCTGTCCCAAGCGCCCAGGTGAAGTCTGCGATCCTGCTCGCGGGCCTGTACGCGCAGGGCACGACCACTGTCATCGAGTCGGTGCGCACGCGCGACCACACCGAGGTGATGCTCGGCGCGATGGGCGCGGACGTCAATGTCGACGGGTTGAGGGTTTCCGTTGAGTGCACCGAGCGTCTGAATCCGCTGCACGTCCGCGTCCCCGGCGACTTCAGCTCGGCGGCTTTCTGGATGGTCGCGGGCGGCCTGGTCAAAGGCTCCGACATCAGGATCCTCGGCGTCGGCGTCAATCCCACGCGCACCGCGCTCGCCGAGCTGTTGACTGCGATCGGCTTTCGCGTCGATCGCGCCAACGCCACGTTCGAGGCGCACGAGCCGGTCGCCGACCTTCGGATACGACACGCCGAGAGATTGCGGCCTGTCCGCGTGGAACACGAACAGGCGGCGCAGATGATCGACGAGCTGCCGGTCCTGGCCGTCGCGGCGACGCAGGCGCCCGGCACGAGCGTCATCTCGGGCGCTGCCGAGCTGCGCGTCAAGGAGTCGGACCGGCTCTACGCCATGGAGGAAGGCCTGCGGGCGATGGGCGCGGACATCACCGCCAACGAGGACGGCTGGGTGATCAACGGTCCGCGCGTCCTCGAAGGTGCGCGCGTCGATTCGGGCGGCGATCACCGGGTCGCGATGGCCCTCGCGGTTGCGGGCCTCATCGCCGAAGGCAAGACCGAGATCGAAGGCGCCGAGTGCGTGTACATCTCGTATCCGGATTTCTTCGACGACCTGGAAGCGCTGTCTTGAAGCTTCGGTGCGCCATCGACATCGACGTCATCGGTCTCGAGCTCTACGAGCTGGAGGTCACGCCGCCGCGCGAAGACTTCGAGCTGGAGATCAAGCGCGCGACCACGATGGCCCAGTCCGGCGACTTGCCATCTCTCGACCGGGCACGGGAGCTCTACCGGCGCTTCGGGACGGATCCGACGCGCATGCGCCCGTCGTCGGAGGCGCTCCTGCGCCGCATCAAGAAAGGCGAATCGCTGCCGCGCATAAACTCGCTGGTCGACGTGGCGAACGCGCTGTCGGTGCAACTCCAGGTGCCGGTGGGACTCTATGACCTCGGGAAAGTCGTGGGCGACGAGCTCGTGATCCGCCTGGGACGCGACGGTGAAAGCTACGAAGGAATCGGCAAGGAGAAGGTCAACGTCGCAGGACGGATCTGTGTCGCCGATGCGAACGGAGCATGCGGCAACCCCAGCGCCGATTCCGCACGGACGATGATCACGACCGCCACCGAGTCAGCCGCGTGGATCTATTTTCTGCCCGTGCGTGATGAGGACATCGACCGCACCGCAGAGCTGATCGCGGTCTTCGGTCGCGGGCTCGTGCGGATGATTGCGTGATGCCGGTCGCCACCGAGCAGGTCCTCGTCGTGCGCCGTGAGGACATCTTTCCGGACGGCGCATGGCACGGCTTCGTCACGGATGACCTCGACCGATACCAGAAGGTGATTCGCGACCGGCATCTCTTCATGCCGCGCGCCGAGGTCGAAGAGGACCCGAACTTCCAGCAGATCATCCCGTACGTGGTTTTTCGCCACAAGGACCGGTACTTTCTCACGCACCGCCTGCGCGCCTCGTCGGAGAAGCGGCTCCGCAAGCAGTTCTCGCTGGGCATCGGCGGCCACATCAACCCAGCCGATCTGCAGTCAGGAGACCCGGTCCTCGATGGTCTGAAACGCGAGTGGGAGGAGGAGGTCGTCTATGACGGCCACTTCGACGCGAAGCTCATCGGCTTGCTCAACGACGAGTCGGCGCCGGTGTCGAAGGTGCATCTCGGCGTCGTGTTCCTGCTCGATGGCGACACGCCCAACATCGCGATCCGCGAGACGAAGAAGCTGGGAGGCGAGCTGCTGACGCTGGAGGAGATGCGCGCCTTCTACCTGCAGATGGAGTCCTGGTCCCAGATCGTCTACGACCGGCTGGCGTCTTGAGGTATATCGGGGCGGGCGGCGTGCGGGTCTCGGTCATCGGTCTCGGGACATGGCAGTTCGGTTCGCGTGAGTGGGGATACGGACGCGATTACGCGGAACTTGAGGCGGCGAAGATCGTCGACAAGGCGCTGGAGGCAGGCATCAACGTGTTCGACACGGCCGAGATCTATGGGCCGTGGCGGTCCGAGAGCATCCTCGGTCGGGCGCTGCAGGAACGGCGCGACCACGCGTTCATCGCGACCAAGCTTTTTCCGGTCGGGCTTCCATTCATGACCGCCGGCCGCGCGCGCGGCAGTGCGCGGCGGCTGCGTGTCGAGCGCATCGATCTGTACCAGCAGCACTGGCCGAGCCCGATGTTCCCGCCGGGCGCGACGATGGCGCGTTTTCGACAGCTGATGGACTCGGGGCTCGTGACCCACGCGGGCGTCAGCAACCACGACCTGCGCCAGTGGCAAGCCTGCGACCAGGCGCTAGGACGCCCGGTGCTGTCGAACCAGGTGCGGTTCAGCCTCTTGCATCGGGAACCCGACCGTGAGCTTGTGCCGTGGGCGCAGCGCAACGACCGCATCGTCATCGCCTACAGCCCGCTTGCGCAGGGCGCGGTTTCGGGACGGTACCGCGATAGGGCGCCCGGCAACTTCCGCCGGTTCAACAGCGACTTCAGCGACGCGGCCCGGAAGCGACGCGAGCCGCTGGCGCTGGCTCTGCAGGAGATCGCGGCGAATCATGGCGCGACCCCTGCGCAGATCTCGCTCGCATGGCTCGTCAACAAGCCCAACGTGGTTGCGATCCCCGGCGCCTCCGATGAGAAGCAGGTCGAGGAGAACGCCGCCGCGGCCGACATCATCCTGTCGGGCGACGAGATCTCGAGACTCGATACGCTCAGCGCATGAAGCTTCGGTCCGTCGAGCTCCGCCGCATCCGCATGTCGCTGGTGGCGCCGTTCGAGACGTCGTTCGGCGTCCAGACCGAGCGAGACATCCTGTTGCTTCGTGCCGTAACCGATCACGGCGACGGGTGGGGCGAGTGCGTCGCGGGTGAAGACCCGCACTACTCACCCGAGTATGTCGACGGCGCGCAGCACGTCCTCGTGCACCATATGCTGCCGCGGCTGTTCGATCGCGACTTCGCCGCCTCCGACGTCGCGGTCCTGCTTCGCCCGATCCATGGCCATCACATGGCCAAGGCTGCGATCGAGATGGCGGTGCTCGACGCCGAGCTTCGCGCTCGCGGCGAATCGTTCGGCCATTTCTTCGGAGCGGCGCGGCGCGAGGTCGATTGCGGCGTCTCGGTCGGCATCCATCCGACGATTCCAGAGCTTCTTGAGACGGTCGGCGACTACCTCGAGCAGGGATACCGGAGGATCAAGCTGAAGATCAAGCCGGGCTGGGACGTCGAGCCGGTGCGCGCGGTGCGCGAGCGTTTCGGCGACGTGCCCCTGCAAGTCGACGCCAACACCGCCTACAAGCTCAGCGACGCCGAGCAGCTCGCCAAGCTCGATCCGTTTGGGTTGCTGCTGATCGAGCAGCCGCTGCCCGAGGAGCAGGTTCTGGCGCACGCCAAGCTGGCGAAGGTCGTGCAGACCCCGATCTGCCTGGACGAATCGATCACTTCGCTGCAGACGGCGACCGACGCGATCGAGCTTGGCGCCTGCCGGATCATCAACATCAAGCCCGGCCGCGTCGGCGGCTACCTCGAGGCTCGACGCATCCACGACCTGTGCGCGGAACGCGGTGTGCCGGTGTGGATGGGCGGGATGCTCGAGAGCGGCATCGGACGCGCGGGCAACGTCGCGATGGCGGCTATGCCGAACTTCACGTTGCCCGGCGACACCTCCGCATCCGATCGCTACTACAAGCGCGACATCACGGAGCCGTTCGTCCTGCACGACGGCCGGCTCTCGGTGCCGACCGGTCCTGGACTCGGAGTGAACGTCGACCAGGAGTTCCTGGACTCGATCACGTCTTCTGTCGAGAACGCGGAAGGGGCTGCGTCGCGAGCAGGTCGTCGATAGGAGCCGCCTGAGCGGCGCCTCCGAGGCGTGGCACGCCGAGGTCGTCCTCGATGGTGGCGAGAAGTGAGTAGTGGTTGTAGATTTTGTCGCTGCGGTGCAAGCGCGGGTCGGGGTGGATGACCAGCGTGAGCACGGAGTTGGCGCTGTCCTCGCCTTCGTCCCACGTGATGAACAGCACGCCGTTGTCCTGCCAGGCGCTCGAGTCGAGGATGGTCGGGACCGTCTGCGAGAGCCATGCGTCGACCGTCGAGTTCGAGCAGTCGTGGCCGTCGTGACACAGGTCGGGCGTGATCCAGACGAAGCGCGGCACCCTGGCCTGCATGTCGTTTGCGAATCGCGTGAAGGGCACGACCTCTGACGGGCACGTCCCGCCGTAGTAGGCAAACGGATTGTGCTTCAGCGCGTACGGGTAGGGGCTGTGGTAGCAGCCGTTGGACATACCTTCCATGTAGGCGCGCCAATCGACCCCTGCCGCCGTGAGCTGGGCGCCGAGGCCGCCGGCGGGGAGGTTGTGCCAGCCGTCGTCGGTGATGCCGTACGTCGTGCCGGATGTCAGAGCGAGGTAGTTCGGCAGGCTCGGATGCGACACGCCGTGGTAGTTCGCCGTGTAGGCGTATTTCTGCGCAAGTTGCGCGATGTAGCCGTTGCCGACCACCTGGGCGTAGCTGCGGTTCTCGAGCACGATCACGAAGACGTGAGACGGCGTCGGTGTGCTCGACGGTTCCGGGCTGGGGAACGTGAGCGTCGGCGGCGAATAATCGACCGGAGGTTGCACCTGCGCACTCCCGCGGCTGCACCCGGCGAGCAGGATGACGGCGAATGCGATGCTTGCGCGTCTCACGGTCCTAGAAGCCTACGCAGGAAAGCTGAGAGGACCGCGTATCTAAACTGACCCTTCACATGGCCAAGGTCATAGGGTTGCGATGCCGCGAATGCGGCGCGGAGTATGAGCTGCAGGCGACCCATGTCTGCGAGATGTGCTTCGGCCCGCTGGATGCGGTGTATGACGAGTCGGTCCTGCGCAAGACCGTGTCGCGTTCGCGGATCGAGGACGGGCCGAAGTCGATGTGGCGATATCGCGACCTGCTGCCCGTCGAAGATTCGGTCTCCGTCGTGACGCTGGGCGAGGGCTTCACACCGCTGGTGCGCGCGGAGCGCCTCGGCGCCGAGCTCGGCTTGCGCAACCTCTACCTGAAGAACGACAGCATGAACCCGACCAACTCGTTCAAGGACCGGGTCGTGTCGGTGGCGATCTCGTGGGCGCGCGCGCATGGATTCGAGACGATCGCATGCGCTTCCACCGGCAACCTTGCGAACGCGGTTGCCGCGTATGCCGCGCGCGCGGGTCTCGAGTGCTTCGTCTTCATCCCGGTCGACCTCGAGCCGGCGAAGGTCGCCGCGATCAGCGTGTTCGACCCCAATCTCGTGGCCGTGCGCGGGACCTACGACGACGTCAACCGCCTGTGCTCGCAGCTGCTGGAGTCGACGCCGTGGGCTTTCTGCAACATCAACATCCGCCCCTTCTACGCGGAGGGCTCGAAGACGCTGACCTTTGAGACCGCCGAGCAGCTGGGCTGGAAGCTGCCGGACGAGATCATCATCCCCATCGCGTCGGGATGCCAGTTCGTGCGGCACCGGCAGGCGGTGCGCGAGCTGATGGACTTCGGGCTGGTGAACGGCTCTCGAGTCCCCGCTTTCACGGGCGCGCAGGCGCTGGGTTGCGCGCCGGTGTACAACGCGTTTGTCTCGGGCGCTGAGCGCGTTCTGCCGGTCAAGCCCGACACGATCGCGCGCTCGATCGCGATCGGCAACCCGTCGGACGGCACCTACGTCGTCCGCATCGCGCGGGAGACGGGAGGCGTCGTCGAGGCCGTCACCGAGGAGGAGATCGTCGACGGCATGCGGCCGCTGGCCCGCACCGAGGGGATCTTCACCGAGACGGCGGGGGGCGTCACGGT
>DASTIX010000028.1:0-131158 GCA_035717165.1 Candidatus Dormiibacterota bacterium | reverse complement strand
GTCATCCGGGGGGGCGCGTCGCCGTCACCCGGTGGCGGGGGCTAGTCGCCCAGCGGCTTCTCGTACCAGGCCACGTCCCAGTAGCGGCCGAACTTCCGGCCCTGCTCGGTGAAGAGCGCGACGCGCTTGAAGCCGAAGTTTTCATGGAGCGAGATCGACGCCGGGTTCGGCAGTGCGATCCCGGCATAGGCCCGGTGCACGTCCTCTCCCTCGAGTGATCTGAAGAGCTCCGTGTAGAGCTTCGTCCCCGCGCCTTTTCCTGTCGCGTCCGGCATGAGGTAGATGCTCGTCTCCACCGACGTCAGGTAGCCGGGCTTGGGCCGGAACCGGCTGCTCGTGGCGAAGCCGATGACCTCGTCGCCGTCGGTCGCGACGAGCACGCGATGACGTCCGGTTTCGGCGTAGTGGCCGAACCACTCGCGTCGCGTCTCCGCGGTCATCGGCTCGTCGTCGAACGTGATGTGCGTCTCGACGACGTAATGGTTGTAGATCTCGTTGATCGCCTCGAGGTCGGCGTCGGTCGCGGGACGTACGTTGACTCCGGCGTGGATCACGCCGAGAAGTCTATTTCCAGACAATTGGCGCGATGGACCACATCGAGCTCCGCGGCATGTCGTTCTGGGGGCGCCACGGCGTCGGAGCCAGGGAGCGCGAGCAGGCGCAGGAGTTCAAGGTCGACATCGAGCTCGCCGCCGACCTCGCGACGGCCGGGAGATCGGACGACATCGCCGACACCGTCGACTACCGCCAGGTGCGGGCCGCGGCGAAAGACGTGATCGAAGGGCCGTCGAGGTCACTGCTCGAGTCGCTGGCGGCCGCGATCGCCGAGCGCGTTCTGGCGCTTCCCCGCGTCGAAGGCGTATCGGTTCGGATCACGAAATGGCCTCCCAGCATGCAGCCGATCGAAGGCGCTTCCATACGCATAGATAGGACGCGCGCATGAAGATCGCGTATTTCGACTGCTTCTCCGGCATCTCGGGCGACATGACTCTCGGCGCCTTGCTCGACTCCGGCGCCGACCGCGCGGTGCTCGACGCGGCGATCGAGGCGCTGGGTTTGGGCGATGAGGTCACGGTCGAGACGAGGCGCGAGAGCCGCGGCCACGCCACTGGCACGCGCGTCGTCGTCGCCGTGCAGGACCGGGTCGAGCGCACCGTCCCGGCGCTGCGCAGCACGATCGAGGATTCGGACGCGCCGGCGCAGGTCAAGAAGCCCTCGCTCGCGGCCATCGATCTCCTCGCCCGTGCGGAGTCGACCGTGCATGGAACGCCGCAGGAGGACCTGCACCTGCACGAGCTGGGTGGCGGCGACACGCTCGTCGACATCGTCGGCGCGTTCTGGCTGCTCGACTCGCTCGACATCGCGCACGTCTACGCATCGCCCCTGCCCATCGCCCGGCCAGGTCCCGCGACGCTGAAGATCCTCGAAGGCACGGGAGCACAGGTGAAACCCGGTATCGAAGATCGCGAGCTGGTCACGCCGACCGGCGCCGCCATCCTCGCGGCCGCGGCAACGTTCGTCCGTCCCTCGATGACACTGAGCCGGGTCGGTCATGGCGTGGGCTCGAACCCGTCGCCGGGCAACATGCTCGCGGTCTGGATCGGGGAGGAGGTCGCGTCCGATCAAACCGTCACCCTCGTCGAGACGAACCTCGACGACATGGCGCCGAACGTGATCGCAGGACTGATCGAGGAGTTGATGGCGGCCGGGGCGCTCGACGTGACCGTCGTGCCGGCGCTGATGAAGAAAGGACGCCCGGGTCATCTGCTGACCGTCATGTCCTCGCCCGAGCTGGCCGCGGCCCTCACCGATACGCTCCTGCGCCGCAGCACCACACTGGGAGTCCGCATCACACCGGCGCAGCGCGTGCTGGCGGCGCGACGAATCATCGAGGTCAAGACGTCGATCGGTGTCGCGCGGGCGAAAGTCAAAGAGCTCGACGGCAAAGCGATCGACGTCGCTCCCGAGTACGAGGACTGCCGTCGCATCGCGGGCGAAACCGGACGAGACGTTCGTGAGGTCATGCGCCTTGTCGATGCGGCCGCGCGGCGCGAGGTTGGAATCGAATGACGGCGAAGGTCCTCGACGGCAGAGCGGTCGCTCAGCAGATCTATTCCGAGGTCGCTGCGGCGGTGAACGAGCGCGTGGCCCGCGGCGGCTCGCGGCCGCGGCTCGCGACCGTTCTCGTCGGCGAGGATCCGGCGTCGGCGACGTACGTGCGCCTGAAGCAGAGAAATGCGGAAGCCGTCGGCATCGAGTCCGAAGACCACCGCCTCCCGGCGCAGACGACGACCGACGAGCTGCTCCAGCTCGTTCGCAGGCTCAACGCGGACGGCGCGGTCAGCGGCATCCTGATCCAGCAGCCGACGCCGAAGCAGATCGACGTGCAGCGCGTCGTCCTCGAGCTCGATCCCATGAAGGACGTGGACGGCTTTCATCCGGTCAACGCCGGCAAGGTCGCTCTCGGGTGGGCGGGAGGAATCGAGCCCGCGACGCCATCCGGCATCGTCGAGCTGCTCGTGCGCTCGGGAGTGGCGATCGAGGGCGCGAACGCTGTCGTCGTCGGCCGCAGCAACCTCGTCGGGAAGCCCACGGCGTTGCTGATGCTGAAGCGCAACGCCACCGTCACGATGTGCCACACGCGCACTCGCGACCTCGCAAGTCACACGCGCACCGCCGACATCCTCGTCGCCGCGGCGGGCAAGCCGGATCTGATCAGCCGCGGCATGGTGCGGCCCGGCGCCGCTGTGATCGACGTGAGCACCAACTGGGTCGGCGGCCGGCAGGTTGGCGACCTCGGTCCTGGCGTCGACGAGGTCGCGGGATGGCTCACGCCCAACCCGGGCGGCGTCGGTCCGATGACGCGCGCGATGCTGATCAAGAACACGTTCGAGGCGGAGGTGCGCCGTCGTGGCTGACAGACCGCCGGCCGAGGCCGTGCGCTTGATGAACGGCTTTCGCGGGTACCAACTGGTAGTAGCGGCGTGCCGGCTGCAGCTGCCGGACCTGGTGGCGGCCGGCTGCGGTGACGTGGCATCGCTCGCAGCGAAGACGAAGACCCACGAGGGCGCGCTTGGACGCGTGCTGCGCGGTCTGGCGGCCTGGGGCTTCTTCAAGCAGGATTCCGAGGGAGGCTATCTCGCCACGCCGATCTCCGATGCGTTCCGCGCGGACCGTCCCGGGCTCCGCGGCATGACCATGATGCTGAGCGAGGAGGCCTACCACACGTGGGCCGACCTTCTCTTCACGCTTCAGACCGGAAGTCCCGCCTTCGAACATCGCTATGGCAAGAGCCGCTGGGAATGGCTGGCCGAGAGCCCGGACGCGGCGCGCGAATTCAACGCTGCGATGGTGGACGCAACGACGCGCACCTCGGCGCAGTTTCTCGCCGTCTATGACTTCGATGGGGTGCACACGGTCGCCGACATCGCCGGCGGCACAGGCGCGCTGCTGACCGCGATCCTCGTCGCGCATCCGCAGATCCGAGGCATCCTTTTTGACCTCCCGGCTGGTGTCGCGGAGGCGCCCGCGGCGCTGACGAGCGCAGGGATCGCCGACCGTGTGACCATCGTCGAGGGCAGCTTCTTCGACTCGGTGCCGCGAGAAGCCGACCTTTATCTCCTGAAATCGATCATCCACGACTGGGACGACGAGCCGGCCGTTGACATCCTCAAAACCTGCGCCAATGCGATGAGCCGCGAAGCGCGATTGATCCTGCTCGAGCGCGAGCTCGCCGACGATGCGTCGGCGGAAGCGCTCGGCACGCTGATGAGCGACCTCAACATGATGGTGGTGCTCGGTGGACGCGAGCGCACGACCGACGAGTACGCCGCTCTGCTCGCGCAGGCCGGGCTGCGCATCACGCGGACGATCCCCATGCATTCCGACTACTACGCGATCGAGGCGATGCGAGCCTGACCTACCAGGAAGCGCTCGACTTCATCTCGAAGCAGGGGCGCTTCGCGATGAAGCTCGGCACGGAACGAACGCGCGCGATGCTGGACCACCTCGGCAAGCCCGACGCTCGTCTGCACGGTGCTCTCATCGCCGGCACGAACGGCAAAGGCTCGACGGGCGCATGCCTCACCGCGATCCTTCGCGCGACCGGTCGCGACGTCGGATTCATGCCCAAGCCGCATCTGATCTCGTACACAGAGCGCATCGAGATCAACGGCACGTCGATCAGCGAGGCGGAGTTCATCGCGACCCTGGAAGGCCTCCGTCCCGCGCTCGAGTGGGTCACGTCAGCGATGGGGGCGCCGACAGAGTTCGAGATGCTGACGGTGATGGCGATCGTGTTCCTCGCATCGCGCACCGACCTTCTCGTGTGCGAGGTGGGCCTGGGCGGAAGGCTCGATGCGACCAATGCGCTCGATCTCGGCGTCACCGTGATCACCAACGTCGCACTCGATCATCAGAAATACCTCGGCGACACCATCGGCCAGATCGCGCGCGAGAAGGCCGCGATCATCAAGCACGCCGATCGCGTCGTCACGGGATGCGAGGGTGAGGCGCTCGAGATCGTCGAGGCTCGCGCCGAGTCGGAGGCGGCGCAGCTCTGGCGACTTGGATCTGAGATCGAGTTCGAGGCTTCGTCTCGCGGCTGGTCAGGCTTCGAGATGTCGGTGCGTGGACCTGGTTTCGAGCACCGAGACCTGTCGCTTCCGCTGCTCGGTGACTATCAGCCCGCCAACGCGGCGCTCGCGGTCGCCTCGGCGCATCTGATCACAGAGATTTCCGACGCCGACGTACGCGCCGGTCTCGCCGCGACTCGGTGGCCCGGCCGGCTGCAGGTGATCGGCGAGCGGCCGCGGGTCATCCTCGACGGCGGCCACAATCCGGCAGCGCTGGCGCAGGCCGGAGGGGCCCTGCGTGCGCTCATCGGCTCGGATCGCCTCGTCGCGGTGTTTGGAATGCTGAGCGAGCGGGATCCGGTGCAGCTCATCGCTGCGTTGCGGACGTTCCGGCCGGATGCCGTCGTCTTCACCGAACCCGCGAGCGCGCACGGCCACGTGATCGGCGCCGATCGCTTGGCCGAGATCTATGGACCGGCTGCGTCGGCCCAGGCGAATGCCCCGCGGGCGCTCGACCAGGCGATCGAGCTGGCCGGCCCCGACGGCAACGTGTTGGTGTGCGGCTCCCTCTACCTGGTCGGAGAGATCCTCGCCCTCAGGGACTAGCCCGCAGATACCGGAGGCACAGGTAGACGCAGCCCGCGATCATCGGCAGCAGCAACGCCAATCCGAACGCGGCGAGCATCGGCCCGCCGCTGACGGCCAGCCCGGTCACGAGCCCCGCAGCGACGACGACACCGGCGGTCCCGTATACGAGGTCGCTCCTGGTCCGTGGGCGCGGCTGAGTCGAACGAGGCGTGGTCCGAGTGCCAGCCATCGCCGGACCCCGCGCGGCAAGGCCGTAGACCAGCAGCGCGACCCCTCCGAGGGAGGCCAGCAGTGTCACGATCTCGGCGACAAGCCCCTCGCGCGTGTCGGCCACATACGCGGCGGCGGTAATGGCTATCACCACGAGTGCGAAGCCGACGATCAGCGCGATTTTGCGCATGGGTCAGCGAGCCGTATTGAGCATGTTGGCGCGCAGCCGGCGCATGCCGCGAAGCCACCGGTCGTAGTCATTCGCCTTGCGGCGGAAGTACTCGGCGACCTCCGGATGCGGAAGGATCAAGAACGATTCGCGTGTGATGCCTTCGACCACGGCGTCCGCGACGGCCTCGGGCTCGAGCGCGTCGGCGGTCAGGAACTCGGTGCGCAGAAGACGGCGCTCGGCGGCGAGCATGTCGGTCTTCACGCCCTGCGGGCAGAGGCACGACACGCGAATGCCTCGATCACCGTGCGCGATCGCAAGCCACTCGAACAGCGAAAGTGCGGCCGCTTTGGTCACTCCGTAAGGCGCGGCAAACACGTGGTTTAGTAAACCTGCGGCCGAAACAGTGCCGAGGATGTATCCCTCGCCTCGCGCAAGCATTCCGGGCACGACATGGCGCGCGACGTAGACGTGGGAGAGGACGTTGACCTCCCAGATGCGCTGCCACTCGTCGTCGGTTGCTTCGGGGCCACCGGCCACTGCGATGCCCGCATTCGAACAGAACACATCAATGCGCCCGTGCGCCTTCTGCGTCTCATCGATGAGACCCACGACATCTTCTTCACGCGAGACGTCGCACTCGACCGCGTGACCGGCGATCTCATCTGCGACGGCGCGGGCGCCATCGCCGTCGAGATCCGCGACAACGATCGCCTCTGGGCGCTCGGATGCGAATCTTCGGACGAGCGCTCGGCCTATGCCTCGGGCTCCGCCGGTGATGACGATGACCCGGCCGCTCAGCTCCATCGCGGACTCACGCAGATCATTGTCAGAGGTGGCGCGAGCGCTCGCGCGTGATGCCAGAGGCGCTCGCAGAAATTTCTTGTGGAAAACACAGGGCGGGTCCTTTTCGTGACACTCGATAGCGAATAGAATCTGTCCCCATGGTCGGAGGGGGCCTCGACTACAGCGCGCCCTTTCAGCGCGCAATCGAGCTGATCGGGAAGCGCTGGACCGGGGCTGTGGTCAAGGCGTTGCTTCCAGCGCCTGCCCGCTTCAATCAACTGCTCGCGGGCATTCCGGGAATCAGCGATCGCGTCCTCACCGAGAGACTTCGCGAGCTCGAGACCGAAGGGATCGTCGAGAGACTCGTCGATCCGGGTCCGCCGGTGCGGGTGAGCTATCGATTGACGTCGCGAGGTCGCGCGCTCGAGCCGGTCCTCGCCGCGGTGGCGGATTGGGCGGAAGGCTGGCTCTCCAGTCCGGCCGCAGCGGTGGGCTAGGCCCCGCCGGCGTTTTCCCATAGGTCGCGTTGGGCCCTGCCTCCTCCCGCGCTGGTCCCTCCCCCGCCAGCACACCGGAAACCAGCTTAGGATTCGGAAAAATTGACTACAACCCAGCCTGTTATGAGGTGCGGAGGGCATGGCGAACACGACTGATAGGCTTTACCGAATGCCGATTGGCGACTTCCTCCGCCGGCGGCCCGAAGCTCAAACCTGCCAGGCCTGTGGGTCGCCGCTGCCTCACGGCGCCGTCTTCTGTCCGTCGTGCGGAGTGCGCACCGACGATCCTCAAGCCGAGCCGCTCCACATCGTCGACCGCACCACCGGCCTGTTCAACGATCGCTTCGTGCGCCCGGTGCTCGAGGACGAGCTCGCTCGCGCTCATCGCTACCAGCGCAACCTCGGCGTCCTGTTGATCGAAGCCAACGGTGCGATTCCCGCTGAAGAGGCGTTGAAGACGATGGCCGCCGCGCTTGCCGGCACCGTCAGGGACGTCGATACGCCGGGCGTACTCGGACGGACGCCTCCGCAGCTGCTCGCGATTCTTCCCGACACCGACGTCGCCGGAACGGCGCACGCGGCGAACCGCGTCCTCGCCGCCGTCAACGACGCGCTGAAGCAGCAGGGGGGTCAGGCCGGTGTCGGCCTCGTCTGCGTCCGGCCGGGCCAACGCGTCCGCGCCGGCGCAGTGATCGAGAGCGCGAGCCGCTCGTTGCGCTCGGGCCGCCCCGAGATGATGGGCAAGCCCGCCTGAGCTGCGAACTCTATCTCGCTCGCCACGGCGAGACCGAGTGGAGCCTTTCGGGACGTCACACAGGATCGACCGACATCCCGCTCACGGCGCGGGGCGAAGAGAACGCACGCGAGCTTGGCCGGCGTCTCCGCGCCATTCACTTCGATGCCGTCTACTCGAGCCCCATGCAGCGTGCCCTTCGGACGGCGCAGCTCGCCGGCTTCACAGACGCGCAGGTCACCGACCTTCTCAAGGAGTTCGACTACGGCACGTACGAAGGTCTCACCACCGAGCAGATCCACCAGGCCAATCCAGGGTGGGAGCTGTACGACGACGGCTGTCCCGGTGGTGAGTCACCGGACGACGTCTATGCGCGCGCCCAGCGTTTCATCGACCTCGTGATCGGCAGCAACGCGAACCGCGTGCTCGCGTTTGGTCACGGCCACATCCTGCGCGCGATCGCCGTGGCATGGATCGACGCGGACATCGGCGTCGCCACGAATCTCCAGCTCGACGTCGCCACTCTGAATCTGCTGCGCGACGCCGACCATGGCCGCGTCATCGCATTGTGGAACGCGAGCTGAACACCGGCGTTAGATGCGCCGGCGAACCGTCCACGTGCGACTGCGCACGCCCGGCAAGCCCGCGAACACCAGGTATGCGGACGTCGGCACATCCGCGTGATAGCTGTGTCGTTCGCCCGGATTGATGAGCAGCATCTCGCCGGCCGCGACCTCGCCGGTGCTCGCACCATCGTCGAAGCGGAGCCGGCCGGCAGTCACGATGAGCGCGACCGGGATCGCGTTGCGGTGCTCGGGCACCCTCTGGCCCGGCTCGAGCCGCAATCCGACCACGCGCATCGAGCCGCAGTCCGCAATCTGTTCGAACCCGAACGCTCGCGGACCCGACCCCGCGTCTGACGCCGACACGAGTTCCAATTGAACATCGTCCAGGCGACAGGGATCGCAGGGGCTGAGCAGGCCCGCGGCACGGTCGTCGTGATCGACGTGCTCCGCTCGTTCACGGTCAGCGCTTATGCGCTTGCGGGCGGAGCGCGCGAGTGCCGCCTGGTCAAAACGGTCGATGAAGCGCGTGCGCTCGCGGAAGCGACTCCAGGCGCGGTCATCTGCGCCGAGGAGAATGCCTTGCCGATCGAGGGGATCCCGATCAGCAACTCGCCCACGGCGATCCGTGACCTCGACCTGAAGGGCCGAATCCTCATCCAGCGCTCGACGGCGGGCACCCAGGTCGCGGCGGCCGTGGAAAGCGGTGACATCTTCGCCGCGAGTCTGGTCGTAGCCAGGGCGACGGTACAAGCCTGCCTGTTAAGAAAGCCCGAGGTCCTCACGCTGATCGCGTCCGCGGACCATCCCGAGGATCACGCGTGCGCAACGTATATGCAGGACATCGCGACGGGCCGGACGCCGGACCTCGACGAGCTTCTCGAACCTCTGCGCCACACCGATCGCTACAAGCGCGTGACCGCCGGTGAGTGGCCGGGCTTTCCCCGGACCGACGTCGACCTCTCGCTCGTGCCCGACGTCTTCGATTTCGCGATGCCGGTCACGCGCGAGCGCGGATACCTCCGCCTCACCGCAAGCTACTGACGGTCCTCCCGTTTCCCTCAGTGGGGGTCGAGATTGCGGTCACGCTTCGTTCGAACCGTGTTTCTCACGCTTGTGCTGGCTGGGTGCGGATTCCCTTCCACGGCCCAGGCGCCGTCCGCTCAGGCGGAGCAGCGGTGGTGCAACCGCACGAGCGAGCCGCATTACGCGTACGTCGTCGTGCAGCACACGTCGGGAGTCGAGATGAAGACATGCGTGAACTTCACCCCGTCGTTCATCAACGGCGTTGATGCGCTGAGCCGCTCCGGCATCGAATTCGAGACTCAGCCGGTTGGAACGGGGACTGTGGTGTGCCAGATCGACCGAGAGCCCGCGAACACCGGCGATTGCGGCGCGCAGCTTCGCGGCGGCTGGCACACGTACATGACATCGGGCGGCAGCTGGCGGCAAGTCGGCACGGATCTGACGGCGATCCGGCTGTACGACGCGCAGGCGATCGCGTGGCGATACGTCCCGACCGGTTTCGCGCCGTCGCCGCCCCCTCATCTCTAGCGGCTGCTTTAGCTAACATCGCTCCAGAGCACCAAGGGAATCCGGTGTGAAACCGGAGCTGTCGCGCAACTGTGAGCGAGGAGCCCCCGTCCCCAGCAAGCCACTGAGCTAACACTCGGGAAGGCGGACGGTGGCGGCGATACGCGAGCCAGGAGACCTGAATGCTCCACATGGCATACCCGTCCGCGCGCAACGGCACGGAAGCTCCTGGCGGTCGGCTTTCAGCAGCGCGTTTCGGACAAGTCGTCAGGCCGCCGGGAGGTCACCAGGTGCGCAAGCACTTCATCTGGGCCGGCGCGATTCTGGCCCTGGCCGTCAGCACCGTTTCGGCGTGCGGCAGCAGCCCCTCGGCGAGCAGCTCGACCACGTCTAGCTCGTGCGTCAACCCCAGCGCGCCGCACCGCGCTTACGTGATCGTCGAGCACGGCACGGCGACTCATCAGATCCAGAAGTGCATCGGCTTCGCGGGCGACACGATCGATGGACAGACGCTGATGGACGAGTCGGGCATCGAATACCAGACACAGACTTTCAGCTTCGGCAAGGCGGTCTGCCAGATCGACAGCGAGCCTGCGCAGTACAGCAGCTGTTTCGCCAACAGCGGGCCGAACTGGCTGCTGTTCGTCGACACGGCGGGAACGTGGGCGGAGGCGCAGACCGCATACACGCAGATCACGCTGCACGACAAAGAAGCGTTCGGCTGGGAGTACACGGCCGACCAGTCGCCCTCACCACCGCCGCTGCCCAAGGAGTAGGTGGACAACGTGAACGCGCGCGCGATCGCTGCGTGGTCCGCGGCCTGCCTGTTCATCGCGCTGTTCACGACCAACCCCGCGTACAAATTCCTGGTCCTGGCGGCGGCGTTCACCGCGCTCGCCGCCTCGGTCGGGATCCGCCGGCTGCACCGGCTCGTGATCGGCGTGGCTTTCGTCTCCACGTTCGCCGCGCTCCTCAACTTCGTCTCGGCTCATCTCGGAAGCACGGTCCTGTTCGCGCTGCCAGATTCCATACCGGCTGTCGGCGGCCCCTACACGCTCGAGGCGCTTGCGTTCGGGATCAACGGCGGGTTGACGATCGCCGCCGCGATCTTCAGCGCCGCTCCGTTCTCGCTCGTGGTCGCCGCCCACGACGTCCTCGACGCGCTCCCTCGTGTCCTGTCGCGCAGCGGTGCGGCCATCGCCGCGTCGATGAACCTCGTGCCTTCGATCTCGCGCTCGTTCTCCGAGGTCGCGGAGGCGCAGCGCCTTCGCGGTTGGAGGCCTCGAGGTCCTCGGTCGTGGGCTGATGTCGTCGTCCCCGTGGTCCTGACGAGCGCCGAAGGCTCGATCCAGCTCGCGGAGTCGATGGAGGCGCGAGGGTTCGGCGCCGGCGCGCGCACGAGCTGGGAGCGCCGCCCGCTCGCCGCCGCCGACTGGCTCCTGATCGGAACCGCCGTAGCCGCGGTTGGAATCTTCGCGTTCGCGCACGCGATGGGGGCGGCGGCCGATTGGTACGCGTATCCGAGGCTGAGCCTTCCCGCGGTCGACCCGCTCGGTTTGGTGGCGTGTCTTCTGCTTTTCACTCCGGTGGTCACATGGCGACCGCGCGGCTGAGAGAGCTCTCGTACTGGTATCCGCGCGGCGCGACGCCGGCGCTCGATGCGGTCGAGCTAGAGATCGGTGACGGGCTCACCCTCGTCACGGGACCGTCCGGGGGCGGCAAGTCCACGCTGCTCCGCGTCCTCAACGGGCTCGTCCCGCATTTCCACGGTGGGCGGATCAGCGGGACGGCGACGGTCTGCGGCCGCGACATCATCGCCACGCCGACGGCGCAGCTGGCCTCCACCGTCGGCTTTGTATTTCAGGACCCCGAGCTGCAGGCCGTGTACGACACGGTCGAGCGCGAGGTAGCGTTCGGCCTGGAAAACCTCGGCGTCGCGCCGAGAACCATGCACGATCGCGTCGATCGGGCGCTGGCTGAAATCGGCGTCGAGCACCTCCGCCACCGGCGCATGCGCACGCTGAGCGGCGGCGAACGCCAGCGGGTTGCGCTGGCGTCGGTGCTGGCGCTGCAGCCGCGGGTGCTCGTGCTCGACGAGCCGGCCTCGCAGCTCGACGACGACGGTGCAGCTCGAGTGCTGGCCGCGGCGACAGATTTCGCTGCGGCGGGGAGGGCCGTCGTCATCGCCGAGCACCGGCCCGAGATGCTCAGCAGGTCAGCGACTGCGGTGCTTGCGGTCGATGCCGGCCGCATCGATGGACGGTGGGAGCCGAAAGACGACGAGATCCCCACGCAACCTCGCACCGTGCCCGGAGCCGGCGCCTGGACACTGACCGACGTCACCGCCGGCCACGACCGCAATGCCGTCATCGGCGACGTGACCCTCGACGGCCGGCAGGGCGAGATCGTCGTCTTGACCGGCCCCAACGGCGGCGGCAAGACGACGCTGCTGCGCACGATCGCCGGCACGCTCAAGCCCCTCGCCGGAAAGGTCGAGCGGCGACCGGGCCGGGTCGCCTATCTGCCGCAAAACCCGGCCGCCATCCTCCACCGGCCCAGCGTCCGGGCCGAGGTGGACCTGACGCTCCAATGGTCGGGCGAGAACGGAGACGTAACCGCAATCGTCGAGTCCATGGGCCTCACGGCCGTCGCCGGCCGCTACGCGCGCGACCTGTCTTCGGGTCAGCGCCAGCGCGCGGCCGTGGCCGCCGTGCTGGTGGGCCGGCCGCAGCTGGTCCTTCTCGACGAGCCGACACGCGGGATGGATGCAAGGGCACGGACGGCGCTCGTTCGAGTGGTCAGAGCCCTGCGCGACGGCGGCGCGGCGGTCGTGCTCGCGACGCACGACGCCGGTCTCGAGCGCGAGCTGGCCGACCGCGTCGTCGAGGTGTGCGGCGGTCGCGCGATCGAAACGAACGCGGTGACCGCGTGAAGCGGATCCTGCCCGTCGGCCTCGTCTCGCTCGCGGGCCTGGCTCTCTTTCTGTGGCCGTTCGCCGGCCTCGACCTGTCCCTCTCGACACCCGCCTGGGCGCTGATGTTCGCCTGCGTGGCAGGCTTGATGCTATTCGAGCTCGGCACTCGCCAGCTCGACACGCGGAGCCTCGCGCTGCTCGCGGCGATCGCGGCGATCGACTCGGCGCTGAGGCTCGCAGTCATCGTCGGCATCGGCGGATTCAACCCGATCTACTTCCTCGTTCTCTGCGGCGGCTTCGTATTCGGAACGTCGTTTGGTTTCATGGCCGGCGCACTCTCCATCCTGGTGTCGGCCCTGCTCAGCGGTGGCGTCGGACCGTGGGTGCCTTACCAGGTGTTCGCGATGGGGTGGGTCGGTGTGGCGGCGGGCGTGGCCGGCAGGTCGCGCAACCTGTTCGTCCTCGCCGCCGCGGGATTTGTCATGGGCTACGTGTTCGGTGCCTTGATGGACGTGGCGGATTGGGTCACCGGCTTTCGCGGCAACCCCTCGCTTGGCTGGTCGCCGGGCATCACACCAGGCATGGCCCTGGTGCACTTTGCGCGGTTCTACATGCTCACGTCGTTCCCGTATGACTCGTTCCGCGCGGTCGGCAATCTCGTGATGGTGCTGGCTCTTGGAACTCCGACCATCGCAGCGCTCGAACGCTTTCGCGCGCGGCTGACGTTCGAAGTCATAAGGACTTGAAGTTCGCGGATTTCCGGCGCCTGTGCCTCGCGATGCCGGAGGCGGAGGAAATCGAGACGTGGGGCGAGGCGACGTTTCGGGTCCGCGGGCGCATCTTCGCGATGGGCTCGGACGAGGGCACGCACGTCTCGATCAAGGCGTCACTCGACGATCAGGCGGGGTTGATCGAGATGGATCCGAAAACCTTTCAGGTCGCGGCGTACACGGGGCGGTTCGGCTGGGTCACGGTGCGCCTTTCGCGCGTCGGAAGGCAGCTTGGCGAACGGCTGGTGACGAACGCCTGGGAGCAGACCGCCCCCAGGCGCCTGTCAGCTAAAACGCGCGCCGGCGATAACCCCCGCGACCGGCGAACAGCCGGACGATCAGGAGCAGGATCGCGGCGCCGATAAACGCCATGATCATCGCGCTGAGGATCGGGTGGCCGACGATGCCGACATTGATGTGGAACAAACCGGAGAGCACGATCCCTCCGAACAGACCGCCGAGGATTCCGACGATGATGTCCCAGAAGATGCCGAGGCCGTGGCCGAGCGCGAGATGGCTTGCCAGGAACCCGGCGACGAGACCGACCAGGACCCAGATCAGGACCGTGTCCAGGTCGAACGAAATCGGGGAACCGTTGACCGCAATGGTCATATGAATCAGGCCTCCTTTACAGACGTTGACCGCGCACGGATAAAACGTCCGGGGCGTCTAAGACACCTTCGCGGCCAGCTCGCCGAACGCGGCGCCGAGGACGCGGTTGAAGGCCGGGTACGGGTGGATGACGTCGGCCATGTCGCGCAGGGCAACTCCCATCTTCAGCGCCAGCACCAGCTCGCCGAGCATCTCGCCCGCGCGCGGGCTGACGATGGTCGCTCCGACCAGCACCTTGCGCTCCCGGTCGGCCACCAGCTTCAGCGCTCCCTGGTGGAAGTCGCTGATGTAGCCGCGCGCGGTGTCGGCGGGGTCGACGAAAGTCACGGCCACGTCCACGCCGTGAGCGCGGGCGAACTGCTCCGACCATCCGACCGACGCGACCTCGGGGTCGGTGTAGGTGACTCGCGGCACGGCACTGTGGTCGGCGCGCGCGTCGTCGCCCCGCAGCCGCCGGGCCACGACCTGGCCGTGGTAATACGCCAGATGCGTGAATCCGCCTATGCCGGTGACGTCACCGGCGCCGTAGATGCCGTCGCGTGCCATCAGCGTTTCCGGATCGACCTTCAGCCAGCCACGCTCGGTCTGCGCAAGACCGGATGACTTCCAGGCCTCGAAGTTCGGCCGGCGGCCGGTCGCGACGAGCAACCGGTCGCCCGACAGCACCGCTCCCGACTTGAGATGCAGGACGACGTCGCCGGCGTGCTTCTCCACCGCGACGCAGGCGTCGCCGATCACCACCTGGATACCGTCCTCGACCAGGTGGGGCAGCAGCGCGGCGCCCGCCTCGGGTTCTTCCAGCGCGAGGAACTGCGGGCTGGCTTCGACGACCGTGACCTTCGAGCCGAATCGGGCGAACGCCTGCGCCAGCTCGACGCCGATCGCGCCGCCGCCGAGAATCAGCAGCCGTTCGGGCAGCTCACGCGGGACGGCCGCCTGGCGGTTGGTCCAGTAGTCGACCTTCGCCAATCCTTCGATCGGCGGGATCGACGCGGTCCCTCCATTGGCGATCACGACCGCCTTGCGCGCTATCAGCTGGTTGCCGCCGACCTCGACGGTCCGCAGATCGATGAGGTTGCCGGCCCCGCGCACGAGCGTCGCGCCCGTCGCCTGCAGCGCCGCCGCCGGTCGCGCGTCGTCAAGGTCGCGCGCCATCCACAGCACGCGCTTGGAGATCTTCGGAAAATCGACGTCCCACTCGACGCGCGAGGCCGCGAGGGTCCGAGCACGCCCCGACTCCTCGAGCGTCTCGGCCGATCGCAACAGCGTCTTCGACGGGACGCAGCCCCAGTACGGACACTCGCCGCCCACGAGCTCGCGCTCGACCACGGCGAGCGACAGACCGCTGCCCTGCAGACCGCCGGCAATCGCCTCGCCGGCGACTCCGCCTCCGAGGCAGACGACGTCAAACTCCTGCGGCAAGGCTCTGACCCCCTTCGGTGCTCGAACCGCGCAACGACTTCAGCCACGCGATGCGTGCGGGTCCGAGAAACTCGACGACGTACTCGCTCGCAGGCCGGGCGAGGATCTGCTCGGGCGTGTCGTACTGGGCGATCTGCGCCTGCATCTTCATGATGCAGAGGCGGTCGCCGACGAGCACCGCCTCCTCGATGTCGTGCGTGACGAACACGACCGTCTTGCGCACGGATCGCTGGATGCGGACGAATTCGTTCTGCAGCCGCTCGCGGGTGATGCGGTCGACCGCGCCGAACGGCTCGTCCATCAAAAGGATGGGTGGGTCGGCGGCGAGCGCCCGCGCGAAACCCACGCGCTGACGCTGGCCACCGGACAGCTGATGCGGATAGCGGCCGCGGTACTCGTCAGGCGGAAGGCCGACCAGCTCGAGCAGCTCGTCGACGCGCTTGCGGATTCGCTGTCGGTCCCACTTCCACAATCGCGGCACGGTGCCGACGTTCTCCGCCACCGTCATGTGCGGAAACAAGCCGGTCTGCTGGATGACGTATCCCATCTTCAGCCGCAGCGCCGCCGGATCGACGCCGCGCGTGTCGGTCCCGTCGACGAGGATGCGGCCCGAATCCGGATCGATCAGCCGGTTGATCATGCGCAGCGTCGTCGTCTTCCCGCACCCGGAAGGGCCGATCAGCACGCACGTCTGGCCGTCCGCGATCTCGAGGTTCAGGTTCAGGACTGCATTCGAGCCGCCGGCGAACTGCTTGGAGACGTTTTCCAGGCGGATCAAGGCTCGTCTACCGTATCGGAATGCCTCGCGGGCTATTCCTCGAATACGTCGACCCCTGGATCAACTGGGATTGGCTCTCGCGGCACATTCCCGTCGTGACCGCGGCGCTCGTCCAGCACATCGAGCTGACCGCCATCGCCGTCGGCCTCGGCCTCGCCATCGCCGTGCCGGTCGGCGTCATCGCCCAGCGGCGCAAGTTGCTTCGCAGCGCGGTTTTGACGGTGTTCGACATCTTCTACACGATCCCGTCGATAGCGGTCTTCGTGTTTCTCATTCCTTACACGGGACTCACCGCGGTGACAGCCGAAGTGGCGCTCGTCGGTTACGCGGTGCTGATCCTCGCGCGCAACGTGATGGTCGGGCTCGACGCGGTGCCGAAGGACGTCCTCGACGCGGCCGACGGCATGGGCTACCGGCCGTTCGCGCGCCTGATTCGGGTCGAGCTTCCACTTGCGCTGCCGACGATCTTCGCGGGCCTGCGCATCGCGACGGTCACCACGATCGGCCTCATCACCATCGCGGCGCTCATCGGATGGGGCGGCCTTGGGCAGCTGATCCTGCAGGGCTTCATCGAGAGCTTCCACACACCGCTGGTTGTCGGCATGGCGCTTTCCATCGCCCTCGCCTTCGTCGCCGACCTCGGTCTGGCCGCCATCCAGCGCCTCGCGCTTCCGTGGTCGAGGACTTCGTAGATGGAGACCGTCGTCAACGTCATCCAATGGTTCGCGAATCCCGCGCACTGGAGCGGGACCGACGGCATACCGACGCGGTTTGTGGAGCACATCGAGCTTTCCGCCGTGTCGGTGGCGATTGGCGCCGTGATCGCACTGCCGGTCGGCATCGTGCTCGGCCATTACGGGCGCTTCGGCGCCCTGGCGATGAGCCTGTCCAACGTCGGTCGGGCGATCCCGTCGATCGCGCTGCTCGTGCTGGCCTTTCAGGTCTTCGGGCTCGGCAACTTGCCGATCGTCATCGCCCTGACCGCGCTCGCGATCCCCCCGATGCTCACCAACAGCTACGTCGCCTTGCGCGAGGTCGATCCGGACATCAAGGAGGCGGCTCGGGGCATGGGCTATCGCGAGCCGGCCCAGATCCTGCGGGTCGAGTTACCTCTGGCGGTACCGCTCGTAATGGCCGGGATCAGGACGTCGGCGGTGCAGGTGGTCGCCACCGCGACGCTGGCGGCGCTGATCGCGGGAGGGGGCTTCGGGCGCTACATCATCGACGGTTTCGGGCAGCAGGATTACACCAAGCTCGTCGCCGGCGGCATCCTGGTCGCCCTTCTCGCCCTGGTCACCGAGGGCCTCCTGAGCGGTCTCGAGCGCCTGCTCATGCCCAGGGGATTGCGCCTCCTGGCGGCGCCCGCGGCCAGGCGCGTCGTCTTCAAAACCGCCTGAACCGTGGAAGAATGGGGCGTCTGCTGGGGTTTCTGAATAGCTGACCCGCCTGGACAAGGAGAGAGCCTGATGAACTGGAAAGCCCGCTCGGCATTCCTCGCCGCCGTTGTCGCGTTCGCGATGACAGCCGTGGCGTGTGGAAGCAGCCCGTCCTCCGGCGGCAGCAGCAGCGGCGGCAGCTCGCCCAAAGGCTCTGTGACGATCGCCGGCTTCAACTTCACCGAAGGCAGCGTGCTGGCCGAGCTCTACGGTCAGGCCCTCGAGCACGACGGCTACTCCGTCCAGTACAAGCTCAACCTCGGTAACCGGGAGGTCGTCTCCAAGGCGATCGAGGCGGGCTCGATCGACGCCTACATCGGCTACGCGGCGACCGATCTCGAGTTCTACAACAAGGGAGCGGGGGAGGCGAGCGGCGACGTCAACGCCAACGTCAACAAGCTCAACGGCCACCTCCAGTCACTCAACATGGTGGCGCTCAACCCCTCCGCGGCGATCGACCAGAACGCGTTTGCCATGACCAAGGCCAACGCCCAGAAGTTCAATGCGACCAAGCTCTCCGACCTCGCCGCGCATGGCAGCGACATCGTTTTGGGCGGACCGCCCGAATGCGCCAACCGGCCGTTCTGCAAACCCGGTCTCGAGCAGACCTACGGCATCCACTTCAAGGACTTCAAGTCGCTCGACGCCGATGGCCCGCTGACCCGTGCCGCGCTGGCCAACGGCAGCATCCAGCTCGGACTCGTGTTCAGCAGCGACGGCGATCTCAACTCGCTGGGCCTGGTCGTGCTGCAGGACGACAAGCACCTGGAGAGCGCCGACAACGTGGTGCCAATCCTCCGCAGCACCGTCGCGACCGCCGACGTCAAGAAGATCATGAACGCGGTCAGCGCCGGCCTGACGACGAACGACCTGATCGACATGAACAACCAGGCGGGGCCGCAGCACATGGACCCGGACGCGGTCGCGGCTGCTTACCTGCAGAAGCACAACTACTTCAGCTGATCCCGCGACCGCCGGCGGTCGCGGCACTGGCGGAAAGGGCGAGCGCTAATCGATCTGCGTCAGGCCGAGCAGGTTGCCCTCAGGATCCTTGAACCACGCCGTCCGGACGTTCGGGCCACTGTGCACGATGTCTCCCTGCATCTCAAGGCCGGGGACCTCGTAATGCTCGAAGGTCACGCCCTTCGACTTGAGGCCATCGACCTCAGCCTCGATGTCCGCGACCCGCCAGCTCATCTGCGTGTGGCCGCCAGGCCGGCTCCGGCTCGGATAGACGAAGAATCGGGTGTCCCCCGACCGATACATCACGCCGCCCTCGCTCACCGTTTCTTCGCGAAGTCCCAGACGGTCGCGGTAGAAGTTGCGCGCACGCTCGAGGTCCGTTACGGGTAGCGTCGAATAGGTGTCGTGCTCGCTCAGCATTCGTCTCCTCCTAAGGCAGCCGGTTGATCCACGCCGGCGTCGCGTACTTCGTTTCGACCAGCTCACGAGCAAGGTCGATCTCTTCCGGCGTGAGCTCGATCTCGTGGGCGTCGAACTCCCGCTCGAAATACTCCGTCATGTTTCGCGCGACCTCGTCGCACGACAGGGCCGTGAACGACGACAGCGGCGACACGGTCTTCTCCGCGCTCCGCACCCCGCGCTCTGCGACGCTTGCCCGCCCGATCCGTATCAGGCGCGGCAGCACCGCGACGTCCATGGCATGCGCGATGGTCGTGTGGTGCAGCACAAACCCGCGGCGCCGCGCCTGCGCCGCACCGGCGATCTTGCCGCTCGGAGAGATGATGTCGTTGATCTCGCGATAGGAAGCAGGCACGGCCATCGAGCGGAACGCCTGCACGGCCCAATCGTCGAGCAGCGCGTACGACTTGCGAAAGCTGATGCCCGCCACCATCGACTCGGGTAGATACATCGAGTACGTGATCGTGCGGTTGGGCTCGCACAGCATCGTGCCGCCGCCACTCATGCGCCGCGTGACGACGAAACCGAGCTCTTGCGCGGCGACCGAATCGACCTCGTTCCTCACCGATTGGTGCGAGCCGATCACGAGCGCGCACTCCGTCCAACGCCACATGCGCAGCGTCGGTGGCCGCCGGCCCGCGATGACCGCGTCGAGCAGCACCTCGTCGAGCGCCATGTGCATGTGGGGAGGGTGCGGTGAATAAGGGATCACCTGCCACTCGACTTCATGCAGGCGGCCTGGCATCGCTCTGCCAGTATTCCTGAAGGCGATGCAACACCGACGAACGCTCTGGACGCTCTACGCGATCAACTTCCTGACCCAGCTCGGGGCGTGGTTCTTCGTGCCGTTGCTGCCGATCTACATGAGCCGGCGAGGCGGAAGCGCAACCCTTGTCGGTGTCGTGCTGGCGGCGGGCCTTGTGTCCAACGTCCTCATGAGATATCCAGCCGGATGGCTCGCCGACCGGATCGGCACCAAGCCGGTTCTTGTGGGCGCCATGGCGGCCAACGCAGCGCTGTTTCTCGCTTATCTCCTGCCCGTGCCGGTGACCGCGTTGATCCTCATCCGCCTTCTCCATGGCGCCGCGCAGGGGTCGTACTGGCCCGCGGCCAACGGCCTCATCGCCGAGGTCACCGTCCAGGGCGAACGAGGTCGGGCTTTCGGCTACATGCAGGCCAGCAACATGGCGGGCATGCTCATCGGCCCCGCGATCGGCGGCTTCGTCGCGCTTTTCGATCTCGCCGTCGTCTTCGGTGTCGCGTCGGTCCTCTCGACCGTCGCGGTGGTGGCGCTGACAACGTTGCCCAACGTCCGCGCGGCGGCGACAGTGCAGGTGCCTGCACGAGCGCTGCACATAGCCCGCACTCTGCTCCCGCTTCTTCTCCTGGGCGCGGGCACGGCGTGGATGATCGGAGTGTTCGACACGACGTGGTCGCTGTACCTCACCTACCGGGGCGCAAGCACGTTTGCCGTCGGCCTGTCGTTCGCGGCGTTCGCCCTGCCGGCGATGCTCATCAGCGGTTACGCCGGCACGCTGGGCGACCGGTTCGGACCTCGCAGGTTTGTCGTCGTTGCCGTGCTGTTCACGGCGCTGTTCGCTGCGATCTATCCGTTCGTGTCTTCGGTCCCATGGCTTGTCGGGCTAGGCCTCATCGAAGGGATCTTCACGATCTCGGGGATGCCGAGCCTCATGGCCGAGGTCAGCCGAGTCTCCGGCCCCGGCCAGTTCGCCCGCACCCAGGCCGTATTTCAGACGGTGGGAACGACGATTCAGATCGTGGCCACGCTCGTCGGCGGCGCACTGTTCAGCCTGAGTCCGACCTATTCCTATCTGTCCATCACGGTGGTCTGTCTCTTGAGCGCGGCGACCGCGCTGCTGCCGCGCTCGGCAATCCTGAAACTGGCGGAGCAGCCATGAGCGCGAATCCAGGCCCGATCAAGCACGTCGTGATCATCGTCAAAGAGAACCATGGCTACGACAACTATTTCGGCGCCTACCCGGGCGGCAACGGTCAGGCACTTCCCGCGAGCCCCAATCCGCCACCGACGGATCCCGACCACCGCCACGCCGCGTGGCTCACGCGCGACCGGACCGCACCTCGTGTCGCATTTCCGCAGAGCGACATCCCGCACTACTGGACCTACGCCGACGAGTTCACTCTCTGCGACAACTACTTCACGGACGTCGCGGGGCCGTCGACCCCGAACCACCTGATGCTGATCATGGCCGACTCTGCGGGCCTGATCGACAATCCGGCGACCAATTACCGCAAGCACCCTGGGCCGCCGCTGGTCGACCAACCTTCGCTGCCGTCCCAGCTCGACGCCGCGGGATTGTCCTGGGGCAACTACAACGGCTACGCGTTCGAGTTCATCAAATACACCGCGGGCAAGAAGAAGACGTGGCAGCAGTTCTCCGCCGACGCGTCGGCAGGCAAGCTGCCGGCGGTGTCATGGCTCTATTCGGACGAGACCGAGAGCGAACATCCGGCGGACACCGCGCCACAACGCGCGGCGGACATGGGCGACGTCAGCAAAGGCGAGCAGTGGACGGTAAGCCAGGTGCAGGCGATCGTCTCCGCGGGCCTGTGGCCGCAGGTCGCCATCTTCATCACATGGGACGACTGGGGAGGGTGGTGGGACCACGTCACGCCGCCCCAGCTCGAGAAGTGGAGCGACGGAACACAGTTCCGTCTCGGCGGTCGCGTCGGCTGCCTGGTGCTGAGCCCCTACGCGCGCAAGGGATACATCTCAAAGGCGCAGCACTCGCACGTCAGCATCGTCAGGTTCTGCGAGGACAACTTTGGCCTGCCGTCGCTCAACGCGCGCACGCAAGCCGCCGATGCGATGGAGGACTGCTTCGACTTCACGCAGTCGCCGCTACCGCCGCCATGACCATGTGTGTCGATAGTCCGGACTAACGACACATTCTGGCCGCGCGCATGTGCAGATAGTCCGGACTAACGCCGCGGCACCCTAGCAGCGGATGTCGTCGAGCGAGCGCCAGCCGTAGGAGACCTCCTGCAGGAGCGCCGAGCCGATCGCGATCGGCTGCGTCCGCACATAGACGCCGCCCAGCCGCTCATAGAAATGACGCGCGGGATGGTTGTCGCGCAGCACCCACACGATCATCTCGCCGAGGTGCATCTCACGCAGCGCCTGGACGACTGCACATGCGAGGGCACGACCGTGGCCGTGGCCCTGCGCGTCACTCAGCACGTAGATCGCGTACAGCTCTCCGCTGAACCGTTCCTCGCCGGCGCGTTCGGGGCCGCCGGACGCGAAGCCGACCACCGTGCCACCGTCCTCGGCGACAAACACGCGGACGGCAGCGTCCCTGAGCGTGCGCGCCCAGCGCTGCTCGTAACCGGCGCGGTCCAGACTGGCGAGGTAGTCGTCTGGAAGCAGCCCGCGATACGCGGTGCGCCACGTTTCGACATGCACTCGCGCGATCGCAGCCGCGTCGCCACTCTCAGCGGGTCGAACCACGCTGATCATCGCTTCACAATCTAGTCGCGCGGCAGTCGCGCAGGCGAGGATTCCGCACGTTATGGCGGAAAAGTGCGGAATTGACCGCATCATTCCGCACCTTTGGGCCAAAAAGTGCGGAATTCCCACATGCCGCAGCCGGCGTAAGCTCCGATCGAGGCGCATGGAGGCGAGCGAGCCCGAGCCCGACTTCAGCATTGAGATCGTCCCGACCCGGATCCTGCGCGCCACGGCTGTCATCGCCGCGTCTCTGATCGCGATCGTCGCGAGCGCCATCTTCTACACGGATCCGCAGCTCGCTTCGTTTGCGCGCAAGGCCGCATTCACCGCTCCGAAGGCTCAGGCGTCCTATCGCATCTCGGCCATCGCCTTCGTCGATGCGGCGACCGGCTGGATCGTCGCCGACTTCAGCGATGGCGGATTTGCGGTCCTGCACACCGACGATGGCGGCGCCACCTGGATCCGCCAGCTGACAGGTAGGGACGCCGGCCGCGCCCACTACCTCAGGTTCTTCGACTCCGCAGCCGGCGTGCTCGGAGAGGTAGGGACGGCGGCGCAGCTCTACCGCACCGTCGACGGCGGAGCCACGTGGATGCATTTTTCGATACCGGACGCGAAAGGACGTGTCCTGTCGTGGTCGTTCGTCGACCCGTATTACGGCTGGGCGCTGGTGAGCGGAACGACGGTCCAGTTCCCACTGCCCACGTATCTGTACCGGACCGACGACGGCGGCCACACATGGCAGGCCCTGGGCCTGGCCGCGCCGTCACCGGACCAGGTCTTCGAGGTCAACTTCACCTACTTGACCACGGGCTGGCTGAGCAGCGCCAACAGCGGGCCGTATGTGTATCGGACCGACGACGTCGGTCGCACGTGGACGCGCGTGCCGTTGCCGCCACCGTCTGGTGGGTGGCCGTCCGGCGGCACGTTCCTCGTTGCCGTCAATCCCACGTCCGGCGGAGGCGTCACCGCGACCGTCGTCTTCTTCCCGACACTGCAGGGCCGCAAGGGTCAGGGTGCCAAGATTCGCGACTTCCCACCGCTCACCGTGCGCGCTTACGACGGAGGTCGACCTGTGACCTACTTCTATGCGCCGCCGGTCGGGTCGGTCGTCACGACGTCGGTGGCGCTCGCCGTTCCTCCGAACCAGACCGAGCTCGCGACGCAGGACAACGGCAAGACATGGAGCACGGTCGTCGCGCCATCACCCAGTGGCGCGGTCGGTTATCTCGACTCGAGGGACTGGTGGTGGGTCGGCCCTGGCCAGTGGGCGAGCACGCGTGACGGCGGGACGACCTGGACCACGCCGGCAGGCATCGACGTGCAGCAGCCGCTGCCGGGGACGCTGCAGATCGTGGATCGCCTTCACGCGTGGCTGATCGGAACGCTGCGTTCGCGATCGGTGCTCGAGGCGACGGCGGACGGTGGCCGCCACTGGCGGCTGGTGTCTCTTCCCGCTACGCCGCCCGCGGCAGGCGACTCTTAGGCCTTGACGAAAGCGATCACGGCGCGAGCCTCGGCGACGATCTCACCGCCTTCGTGCTCGACGGTCGCCTCGCAGAACGCCAGCCGCTTCGTGCGGTGCCGCACCGAAGCGCGGGCGACGAGCCGGCCGGGCTTCGCGGGCCGAAGAAAGTCGATCTTCAGGTCGGCCGTCACGGTCGACTGACCTTCGTCGGCGAGCGTGAAGGCAACGGTCGCGAGCGCCTCGTCGGCGAGCGTTGCGATCGCGCCGCCATGGACGATGGGTCCCCGCGAGGTCGGGAAGCTGTGGCGCTCGACGCTGAGGTCGCCCGCGACCACGAGATGCCCGGCGCTTGCCTCGACCACGTGGCCGCCGATGTTGGCGATCATCCCGCTCTGCGCCCACTCCTTGTAGATCGCGGGCAGCACGCGGAGGCCATAGCTTTCCTCCCCACTTGTGCGGAGGTGGCCCGAAGGGCCGGAGGGGTCGGTCACAGCTCGCGGTGCATCTCGATGATCGGCGCGACCAGCCGGTAGCCCATCTCGGCGTTGATGCGCAGGATCGGCGGGTTGTCGGTGTCGTTGCTCGTCCGCACCCGCGTGTAGCCGTCCTCGATCGCCTGCGCCAGCGACTGGTACTTCATCGCGCGCGCGATCCCGCGTCCGCGGACGCGCCGCAGGGTGCCGGTAAACGCGGTGTTCGGCACGCCGCGGACGACCGGGCAGTCGAGCACGGAGCAGCCGACGATGTCGCCGCCCTCGCGCGCGATCCAGAACCTGTCCTGGCGTATCGACGGGTTGCCGAACCAGTACCGGTGCCACTCCTCGAAGGTGATGTCCGCCTCAGGGACCGTCGTCGGGACGTCACGCTTCGCCTCGACCATGGTCGCGTAGAGCTTGCGGAACCGTTCCGGGTCGCGGTCCTCGCTGATCGGATGAACCTCTATGCCCTGGTCGCGCATCTGGCGCAGCGACTCACGGGCCGACCTGACGATTTGCTCCCGGCGCGCCACGAGATCGATCTCCGACGTACGCATGCGGCGGTCCTCGCGGAAGCCCAGGCGGTGGAACACGGCCAGCTCGCGTCGGAAGTCCTCGCGCACGCGAGTCACGGCGATCTCCGCACCTTCCGCGCGGAGCCACCGCTCGCCGATCTCCACGAGCTGCTCAAAATCGGAGTCGGACCACTCCGCATAGCGCAGCAGCGGCCGGACGACGCCGAAACGTCGAGCGCCGTCGACCCAGCCGTCGTGTGAGGCGCCGACGAACGCGACCGGGATGCCGTCGCGAACGTGGATGCGACGCATCGTGTTCTCGAGCTCGTCCGCCATCTGCCACCAGTACCGGAGGAGGACTGGGTCGCGCGGCTCGTCGGGGTTCCGCAACGACTCGAGATCGGCGACCAGGGCCGCGTCGTCCAGCGTGGCGGGGCGGAGCTCACGGTCGAGGTCGGTCACCGGCATGCGTTGACTAGAAGGTTAATCTCTGCGAGTCACATGAGCCGGACGATGTTGGGGATGGGGACGTTTCGCGGCCGGAGCAAGCGCGCCTTGCACCGGCTGGCGCTGTCTCCGTCGTGCTGGGGGATAAGCGACGCGGCCGGCTGGGGGCACCAGATCGACGCCGAACGGGTGCTGTCCGAGGCGGCGGCGATAGGCGAGGGCGCGGTCACCGCCGGCCCGCCAGGGTTCCTTCCCGATCGGAGCGACCGGGCGCGTTCGCTGCTGCGGCGCCACCGGCTGCAGGTCGTGGCCGGCCAGGTCCAGGCGGTGCTGCATCACCACGACGTCCGCGGCCCCGAGCTTGCCCACATCGATGGTCACGCTCACTGGCTCGCCGCCATCGGGGCCGGAACGCTCGTGGTCGCCGCGATTCCCGAGCGGGGCACGCAGCGCCGCGGGTCCGCATCGCTGTCCAACGCCGAATGGGCCCACCTCCTGAACCTCATCGGGTCGGTGCAGCACGTCTGCTCGAGACACCGGCTGCGCCTGGCGGTGCAGCCGCGTTTCGGCACGATCATCCAGGGTCCGGCCGAGATCGAGCGCCTGCTGGTCGGTTCGGAGGCCGGCGTTTGCGTCGACATCGGGCACCTCGCCATCGCGGGCGCTGATCCGCTCGAGGTGATCGATATCGCCGCCGGCCGAATCCAGCACGTCCACGTGAACGACGTCGACCTGGACCTTGCCCGGCGCGTTCGCGAGGGCGCGCTCGATTTCGACGACGCCGTCACCCGCAATCTCTACCGGCCGGTGGGCGAGGGCGGCGCGAACGTCGCGCGCGTGGTCGAGGCTCTTCGGTCCGCGAACTATCGCGGTTGGTACACGCTCGAGCAAGAGACGCGCCTGCCCGGACCCGACGTGCGGCCGCTGGGAAGGATCAGCCGGTCGCTGGAGTACGTGGTTCCCCTACTGAGCTAGCCGGTAGGCGCGCCAGTCCGACTCGTGCCGCGTCGGCCGTTTGGCATCGAGGTCGCCGAACTCCTTTGTCGCCCACTCTCGCGTCTCGCGGGCGGCGCGGCGACGCGTCTCTTCGTCGACCGCCCAGCACGCCGACCATATGCCCATCTCGAGTGCCGCCAGGAGCTCCGAGATGGAGACGAGCTCTTCGTTGTGGATGTCCCTGACGACGCGCACTTCGGCGCCTCTCCGCCGCATCTCCGCATCGAGGTCGTCGATGCGGCTCATCCCGGGCGGCCACTCGGGATTGCCGGCGGCGTCGAAGAAGTGGCGGCGCACCGCGCGCTGCCATTCCGCGTGCGCGTTGGCACTGCGCGAGGCGAGCAGCACGCCGCCCGGCTCGACGACCCGTTCGAGCTCTTCCAGCGCCACCTTCCACTCGGGGATCAGGTGCAGGACGTGAGATGCGATGGCCGACGTGAACGTGCGATCCGCAAAGGGCAGGCGCGTGGCATCTGCGATCGCGATTCTCATCTCGCGGCCGCCGGACTTCGCGCGCAGCCTTCGCAACATCTCGACCGAGATGTCGACGCCGACGACGTCGACGCCATGCTCCATGAGCGGCAGCGCGATGCGACCGGTGCCGATGCCGATCTCGAGGCAGCGGCCACGCCGTGGCAGCTCGGCCACGAGCGCCGCGACGAGCTGAGCCATCAGATGGTCGGGCAGTCCGCGGGTCTGGTCGTAATAGTCGGCGGCCCGGTCGAAGGAGATCGACGCGCTCAAATCGTCCGGCCGGCGCCTGCCCAGTAGCGTTCCCGCAGCTTGCGCTTGAGCAGCTTGCCCGCGGCGTCGCGTGGCAGCTCGTCGACGAAGTCGACCGAGCGCGGCTTCTTGTAGCCCGCAAGCCGCTCGCCGCAGAACGCGATGAGCTCCTCGCCGGTTGCGTTCATGCCCGCCCGCACCTGCACGATCGCCTTGACCGATTCACCGAACTCATCGTCGGGCACGCCGATCACGGCCACGTCCATCACCGCGGGATGGGCGGACAGGACCGCCTCGACCTCGGCCGGGTACACGTTGACGCCGCCCGAGATGATCATGTCGATCATCCGGTCGCAGATGAAGTAATAGCCCTCGTCGTCGCGATACGCGATGTCGCCGACGGAGAAGAAGCCGTCGTGCAGGCTCTTCGTCGTCGCGTCGGGACGGTGGAAGTATTCGGCGAGCCATGTGTTCCGCACCATGAGCTCACCCGGCACGCCTACAGGGGCTTCCGAACCATCGTCGCGCACCAGCCGGACCTCCTGTCCTGGCACCGCGGTACCGCACGATCCCGGTTTGCGCAGCTGGTCTTCGGGGCGAAGCACGGTGTTGATCCCGGTCTCGGTCGCACCGTAGAACTCCCAGACCACTTCTCCAAATGCGGCGATCGCACGGACTTTCAGAGCGTATGGACAAGGCGCGGCGCCGAGGATGATGGCGCGCAACGAGGACGTGTCTCGTGGTTGCCTCTCCTGCGCATCGACGAGACGGTGCAGGAGCGTCGGGGCCATGAAGGCGGTCGTGACGCGGTGCCTGGCGATCAGGTCGAGCGCTGTGTCGGCATCGAACTTCGGCTGAACGACGACAGTGGCCCCGAGCACCTGATGGAGCACGGTGAAGAACGACACCGCGCTGTGATAGCCGGGACCGCACATCAGGTGCACATCCGAACCGCTCAGCTCGAAGATCGAGATGATCTGGAGAACGTTGGCGAGATCGACACCGTGCGGCCGCCAGGCACCTTTCGGATGACCGGTCGTGCCAGACGTGTAGATCATCGACGCACCGATGCCGTCGCCGACCGAATTGAACGCGTCGCTGGACGCGTCCATCAGCTCGCGATAGGCGAACCACTCCGGTGGAACGTGGTCACCTATGGCGAGAAAGCGAACATCGCCGGCGACTTCAGAACGCGCTTCGGCCATTGCGTGGACGTGATCCGGACCCGCGATCGCAACCTTCGCGCCCGAGTCGTTGAGCACATACGCGATCTCCGCCCCGCGCAGCCGGTAGTTGACCGGCACGACGACGAGGCCCCCGCGCCGCGACCCGCTCGAGATCTCCGCGCCTTCGAGTGAGTTGAACGTCATCAACGCAACGCGGTCGTCCTCGCGGCATCCGAGCGACGTAAGAACGTTGGCAGCTTGGTTGGCACGTCGGTGCAGCGTCGCGAAATCGAGCCTGCGGTCGCCCTGGATGAAGGCCGGTTTCTCGGGAGTGCCCGCGGCGTGCACCGCGAGGAAATCGGTCACGCCATTGATGCTAAGAGTGCGAAGGACTGGGGGACGGAGACGCCTTCTGCGAACAGAGGTTGCTGTCCGTGAGCCCGACCGTCGACGCGACGGGCGGAATGCTGCCTGTGATCACGACGCGGTAGCGGTAACAACCACCGACAAGAGCCCACGTGTCCGTGGCTGCCCAGTGATGAATCACCACGCCCGCGTTGAGCGAGGGATATTTCGCGAGGACGTCGGGCGTCGCATCGTTGATCGCCGCGATCGGTGACGTCTTCGACGAGTCGAACTGCCAGACGTAGACCCTCGTGAACGGACGGTTGGCGGCGGTGTCCGCGGCCGCAGGCAGCTTCGTTGCGGTCAACAGCGCGTCGACGATGGCCTGCGGCCCGGCGCCGGGCTTGACGCTCGCGAACGTCTCGCCATCGATCGGTCCTGACCACGCGACGCCGATGACGTTTCCACCGGTGAGGTACTTGTTCACCGGCGCGGTCCCGTCGGCCGCGGACGAGTTGTAGATCTCGAGCTCGCCGTTGACCGCGACGGCGAGCTGCTTGGCGTCGGGGCTCCACGCGAGGCCGTCCGGATGGGGCAGCTTGGAGTTCACCGACTTCGGACTCGTGATCGTTGGGGTCGCATGCGCCGAAGCGCTCGGTGTCGCGCTCGCAGCGGCGCTGCCGCTCGCGCTCGGCGTGGCCACCGGCAGGGCGGTGTTGATCGGCTCGATCACCGCGCCGTGGTCGGGCATCGCCACCGCGGCCAGGGTTCCGTCCGCGCTGATCGCGACCGGACCGTCGTCCTGGCCGAGCTTGAGCGGAAACGGGTTCAGCACGTTGGCGTCGGCATTGAGCCAGTACCACGCGCCGGTGCCGAACTGTCGCACCGCGACAAGGCCCGAGTTGCCCGGCACGATGCCTTCGGTGAAGAACGCGGGTTGTGCCGGTGGCTTGGCGAGAACCTTCAACGTGCTCGCGGTCGATTGCGTCAGGTCGAACGCGTCCACCTCGTAGCTCGCGCAGCACCCGACCGTCAGCGCGAGGTAGTGCGCATTGGCGACGATCCCGAACGGACCCTCGCTTGCGGAATCCTGTGACGCGGCGATGGGATCGATCGTGCCGGCGAACGGATCGACGCGGAAGATCCAGTCATATGGCGCGACGCCGCTCGTGTTGCGCGTCTCGGCCGGTCGGTCGTCATGGATCGTGAAATAGAGGACGGGATGGTTGAGGTTTGGCGCCGGTGCCCAGACCGGGCCGGCGACTCGAAATGCGCCCGGAGCCAGTGGCGCGACGATCGTCGACTTGCCGGTCGCGGGATCGAGCACGCCGACGCCCTGATCCGCGACGTATGCGATGAGGCCGTTCGTCAACCCGCCTGCAAGCGGAGATGGCGACTTCGCGGGCGGAGTGCTCGATGTGCTCGCGCAGGCCGCAAGCAAAACCGCGGCGGCCGCGAGCAAGGCAAAGGCTTTAGGCATGAGCGATGGATGTTATCGACATCTGTTACCCGAACGGGATCGAGCGCGTTTCGGCTACTGATGGGACGGTTCTTCGTCGCGCTCGCGGTGCTGCTGGCGGCGTGTGGGTCCGTTGGACTCGGCTCGAACCCGAGCCCGACTCCGTCGGAGAATCCGATGCACTTCGACGTCACCGCGACCGAGCAGGATCACGCCATTTCGATGCATGTGGGTCAGAAGCTGCAGGTCGTTCTGCACGGCGGAGGGCAGCTGAACTATCAGCAGGTCCAGTCGAGCGACGAAACGGTGCTCGCTCCGACCGTCGATCCGGCCGCCACCGCCGTGCGCGGCGTGACGCTGGCCGCGTTCATCGCCAAGTCCGCAGGTGCCGCACGCGTCACGGCCGTGGGCGCGCCGGTCTGTCCCAGCGGTCAGGCGTGCCCGATGTTTGCGGTGCTCTACACGCTCACGGTCACGGTGACGCCCTAGGCGCGATAGTCCGGACTATCAGCGCGTGTGTGCGTCCCCGATGCGTCGTTAGTCCGGACTAACGCGCAGTCTCGGCGGGCATCACCGCCGCACGCAGAGCGGCGGCGATCGCGTCCAGTTGAGCTCGCGCGGGCGGGTGCTCGTAGGTGCTCGGGAACGTCAGCCCGAATCCATCCTGCGGGTACCGCGGGATGACGTGCACGTGAAAGTGCGGAACGTCCTGGTACGCGGCCTCGCCATCCATCACGAGCAGGTTGACTCCGCTCGCGCCGAGCGTGTGCCGCGCCACCGCCGCGAGCCGGCGCGCGACGCGGAAGGTGCGCATGGCCGCCGTCTCATTGATGTCGGTCATCAGCACTGCGTGCTCGCGCGGGACGACGAGCATGTGGCCCTGCGTGATGGGCTGCACGTCCATGAACGCGACGACGGTGTCGTCCTGGTACACCCAGCTCGCCGGAGAGGTGCCGGCGACGATCTCGCAGAAGACGCACTGGTCGCTCATGGCGCCCCGGAGTTTAGCTTTCGGGTTCGGGAGTTGATTCCACCTGAACGGATTCGGCTTCGGCCTCAACCGCCGGCACCATGGGCTCAGATCCGTTCGGCGAGGCGCCGTTCTCGCCGTTGACCGCGGCCACGCCCTCGCCTGGCAGCCGCTGCCCGCGCCGGCGCCGCCGCCCGCGGCGATCACCGCGGTGCGGCCGGGACAGGCGCTGCACCTGGGAGCGGATGCCCACGCGCTGGCACGCCGTGACCACCGCGCCGACGCCGGCCACGAGACCTTCTTCCTTGCAGTGCTCGAACAGCGGCCCGAACAGCTCCGGCGCGCCGCCGATGACCGTTTTCGAGTCGCCGACGATCACCAGGAGCTTCTTCGCGCGCGAGATCGCGACGTTCACCCGGTTCGGGTCGTTCAAGAATCCGATCGCGGCGCGGTCGTTGGAGCGCACCAGCGAGAGGATCACGCCGTCCGACTCGCGCCCTTCGAAGGCGTCGACCGACTCGATGTCGTCCGGCGGGACGATTCCCTTCAGCGAGCCCTGCAGGCGATTGACCTGCGAGTTGTACATCGCGATGACCGCGAGCTTGGCCTTGCGGACGCGGCGGCGAATGATCGAGGTGATGTCCTTGCACAACGCAACCTCGAATTCGTTCGCGACCGATCGTTGCGCGTCGCGGTACTCATCCTGCGCTCCGGTGTCCACCCAGACGAGCTCTCGGTCGAACGGCCACGGCAGCGGCATGCGCGGATGCGGCGCTTCGTGGATCAGCTTGCCCTCGTAGAAGAGATCGGACACGACCCGGCCGATCGGCTCGCGCATGCGGTACTGGCGCGGCAGCAGGATGCGTGAGTTGGCCGGCACCTTCTCCCAGATCCAGCCGTAGAAGCTGTCGTCGCGCACCATCTCGTCGAGCTGCGTCGTGATCTTGAAAGTCGACGCGGCCTCCTCCATCACCGGGGGGAGCTGGTTGAGGTCACCGATCATGACCCATCGCTTGGCGAGCGGCATGACCGCGAGCGCCTCGTTGGCGCGCACTTTGTTGGCCTCGTCGAGGATCAGCCAGTCGAAGACCTTGAAGCGAAGCCGCGAGTCGATGGTCAGGCGGTTGACGGTTCCCGCGACGAGGTTGTACGGCTCGAGGTCATCGCCCTCCACCAGAGTCGGCCGCAATCGACGGGGTACTTTCCCCGGCTCGGCGATTCGAGCCTGGCGCACGTGCGAGAAGCCGAGCAGGCGTTCCTGCCCGGTGTCGACGGCGTCGTTGGAGTGCGAGGAGAGCAGGATCGACGAGCTCGGATTCCGGCCCAGGATGCGACGGATCGACTCGACGATCGCGGTCGTCTTGCCGGTTCCAGGCGGCCCCTGGATGAGGTAGAGCTGCCCGGGCCGCATGCCCATGACGCGGGCCACGGCTTCGGCCTGCTCTTCGTTGGGATCCGGCAGGTGATGCGCACGCTTGCCGTCCAGCGCGACGCGAGGGGGCGTGCCCAGCCAGCCGGGATCCACGAGCTCGGCGGCAAGTGAGCCCGTGCGCGGGCTGCCGATCTGCAGCTGGCGGATACATGAGCGCTGGGCTTCGAACATCTCCACGCTCGCGGTCGGCAGGACGATGCCTTCGTCGGGCAGCGGGTCGTATCGCCGGAAGCTGACCCACAGGTTCGAGCCCTGGATCCGGTCCAGCGACATGCCCCGGTACTCGGGGAAGCCGGCCGACCGGACGGTCAGCGAGTCGATGCCGCGGTACAGGCGCCCATCGGCGTCGTCGACCAGGTGCAGGACGGCACGCACGTACTCGCCGCCGCGCATGTCCTCGCCGCAGTTGGGGCAGTGGATGCCGTTCGAGGTGGGGACCTCCGTCTCGCACTTCGGGCACTCGATCCACTGCTCGGTCGCCTCGTAGCGCCGGACGGCGGCTTCGGCGAGCTTCTCGCGGTAGTCGCGGAGGTGCTCGATGAAGCGCATGGTCGAGTCGAGAAGCGGGTCGGCCTTGGCCTGCTCGCGCAGGGCGATGGCGGTGAAGCCCTCGAGCTCGCCGTCCCACTCCTTGACGACGTGCAGCTCCTGGAAACGGAGTCGCATCCGGTTCTTCTCCATCTCGTACGCGCCCTCGAGCTCCTGCCAGTCGGTGATCTCGAGGGCAAGACCCATCGGAGTCCGTCCGAGCTTGCCTGTGAGCAGGGTCGAGCTGACCTGGCCGATGAACTCGAGCGGCTTCTCCGGCTTGACGACGTTGTAGGTGCCGTCGATGAGCTTCTGCTCCTCGAGCACCTGGCGGAGCAGCTCGGCGCCGCCGGCGGCCTCGAGCGCGGTGACCTTGGCCGCCGCGGGCGTGCCGGGACGGACGCGGATGCCGAGGCGACCGGCCTGGATCTCCTCGCCTGGGATCTCCGGGTTCCAGAGCGGAAGGACGTCGCCGGGAATGGGCATGCTCATGCCGGGCGAGCCTTGGTAGGGGCGGAACGTGTGATTGGGATCAAGTCAATTCGAAACAGAAGGGGTCCCTCGGCGGGACCTAGCACCCCAACGGGCAGCGCCTACGTTACCACAGAGCGCCGAAGCTTCAAGATTGAACTCCGCCTATGTGGAAGAACCGCCTCAAGCCCTACGACTGGCTGTCGAAGGACGAGGTGAACACCATCCACGAGCAGGCCATGACCATCCTGGAGGAGATGGGCATCGACTTCCTCCATCCGCAGGCCCTCGAGCTCTTCCAGAAGGCGGGCATGCGGGTCGAGGAGAACCGGGTCCGCTTCGAACGGGCCTGGGTCCTGCAGCAGGTGGCCAAGACGCCGGCCACCTTCGAGCTGCAGGCGCGCAACTCCAATCGCACCGTGACGCTCGGCGGCGACAACATGGTGACGGCGCCGGTCTACGGACCCCCGTTCGTCACCGACCTCGAGCGCGGGCGCCGAGGCGCCACGATCGAGGACTTCACGAACTTCGACAAGATGTCCCAGGCCGTCGACCAGATCCACTGCGCCGGCGGGACGACGGTCGAGCCCGAAGACCTGCCGCTCGGGACGCGGCACCTCGACATGGTCTACTCGCACATCCGCTGGACCGACAAGCCGTTCATGGGCAGCGTGATCTCGCAGGAGAACGCACGCGACACCGTGGAGATGGCCTCGATCGTGTTTGGTGGCCGGGACAAGATCGAAAAGACACCGGCGGTGATCAGCCTGATCAACGTCAACAGCCCCCTTCGGTACGACGACCGCATGCTGGGCGCGCTGCTCGAGTACTCGGTGGCCGGCCAGCCGGTCATCGTCACGCCGTTCTTGATGGCGGGCGCGATGTCACCGATGGGTCTCGCCGGCACGGTCGCCCAACAGACGGCCGAGGCGCTCGCCGGAATCGCGCTCGTCCAGCTCATACGCCCTGGGACGCCCAGCGTCTATGGCTCGTTCCTCACCAACACCGACATGCAGTCGGGCTCGCCGGCGTTCGGCACGCCCGAGTCGGCGATGGGAATCCTCGCGAGCGCACAGATGGCGCGCCACTACAACCTGCCGTTCCGCGGCGGTGGTGCGCTGACCTCGTCCAAGGCGCCCGATGCGCAGGCGGCATACGAATCGATGATGTGCATGTGGCCGACGATCCTGGGCCGCGTCAACTTCGTCCTTCACGCCGCGGGCTGGCTGGAAAGCGCGCTGCTGGCGAGCTACGAAAAATTCATGATCGACGTCGAGCAGCTGCGCATGTTCGAGTGGATGCTCGGGCATGGCATGCCGGTCGACGAAGAGGGCCTGGCGATGGACGCGCTGCGCGAGGTCGGGCCTGGCGGTCATTTCCTGGGCGCCGAGCACACGATGCGTCACTACCGCACCGGCTTCTATCGGCCGTTCATCTCGTCGACCGAGAACTACGACCGCTGGCAGCGTTTCGGCTCGCGGACCGCGGACGTCGTCGCCACGGAGCGTTGGAAGCAATTGCTGGCCGAATATCCCGACCCCGGCATCGACCCCGGCGTCGACGAGGCGCTTAAGGAGTTCATCGAGAAACGGAAACAAGAGATCGGTGATTCCTGAGGCACGCCTCGGGCGTCTGCTCGATGCCCTCGCGTCCGCTGAACCCGCGCCCGCCAGTGGCTCCGCCGCCGCGGCGGTGGTCGCAGCAGCGGCGGCTCTCCTGGAGAAAGTCGCGCTTCGCTCGCAGGCCATATGGCGCGGCGCCTCCGCAGCGCACGGCCGGGCGCATGCGTTGAGGCTGCAGGCCGAACAGCTCATAGAGCTCGACTCGCTCGCATACCTCGCGTTCATCGACGCGGTGCACAAGGGTGAGGCGGTGGAGGACGCCCGGCAGAAGACGATCGAAGCGCCGCGGGCGATCAAGATTGCCGCCACTGCCGTGATGGTTCTGGCGCAGCGGATGGAGCGGTTCGGCAATCCGAACCTGCGCGCCGACGCGGTGGCGGCGACGATCCTCGCTCAGGCCGCGGCCGATACCGCCGCGATGCTCGTCGACGTCAACGTGTCAGCTCGCCGGCGAGCCGCTCGAGTCCCGCGAGGTGATCCCGGTCGTGCCGCAGCGCGATCTCAAGGTATCGGTCGACCGTCACGGTCCCCAGCCTCTCGTGGTGCCCGGTCAGCTTCGTCCTCTGGTCCTCGTCGAGCGTCCGCACGAACCCGAGCAGCATCTCCCGCGTCGCGATCCATTCGTCGAGCGCGTCGTCGAGGTGAATCCCGCTGAAGTCCGTCTCGTCGTTGTTGTAGAAGCCGAAGGTCGGATTCTCGCCCGCGGCGATCGCATGGATCCTCGGCACATAAGCCTCACGTTCTGACGCTGCGAGGTGTGCGGCGATGTCGCGAAGATCCCACGCCCCGACCCTCGCCGACGGATCTTCCGCCGACACGCGGAGCATCGCGATGAGCAGCTGCTGGCTGTTGGCAAGGTCGTCGAGGATCTTGTCGTTCATGTGGGGTTCAGCAATTTGGATCGAGGGTTGGACATCGTAAGTTCCTCGATGACGTCCGTCACCACCTTTTCTGGCTGACCGACTCGTTGATCGATCGGTCCCCAGTGCCATCCTTCCAGGTACGCGTCCATGTCGGTGGAACCTTCCTTCATCGCGAACGCGTCGATGGCTGCCTGGAAGTAGTCCGGCAGCATGCGCTTCACCTCACCAGTCTCGTCCCACGCCTTGACCTGCGACGGGATGTGCTTCCAGAACATCACCTGGTAACTAGCCAACCAGCTCGGCAAGCCTCTCTTCAAGCTCGCCGAGGCCGGTGTCCTCGATCTCGAGCGGCAGCCCGAGATAGCCGGCGATGTCATTTGCCTTGTCGGCAAGCCTCGGATTGGGGATCTGCCTGAGGAACAGAGCGGACTCATAGTTGCCGAACAGCATCTCCTTGAGCTCGGGATGCCTGTCGAGTCCAAGCCCTTTGATGACCGCGCGTTCGAAGTTGCGCACGAGCCAGTCGGTGAGGAAGAAGGTCGCGGGGCGCTGGTCGGCAATCTGCGCGAATCGCTCCTGACCCGCGTACATCTCGTAGCAGTGCGGCCCGCGCAATCGCGACGCGCCGAACTCTTCGAGGATCGGCTCGAGCTTGCCGGTCGTGCCGCACTCGCCATAGACGACGACGAGGTTGTCGTAGCGCGGTCGCAGCTCTCCGAGCTTTGCGCGCAGCTCGTCGACGATGCGCGACGGGTAGAGGTGCAAGAGCGCCGAGATGCCGTAGATGTCGACGTCCCATTCGCGCCTGCGCACCATCTCCTTGACCTCGCGCCCAAGCGCGCCGCATGTGATGAGAGCGGTCGTGCTCATACCTTCTCGAGCTGAGGAAAGCCAAGCACCGCGACGAACGAATCGTTGAAATCCGAGCGTCCCGAAAGCTCCACGTATTCGATGCGGGACGGCAGCTCGAACGCGACCTGCCGCTCGCGATAGGAGAGGAGCGCGATCTTGGCGCCTTCGCCTGCGGAGTTGCCGACGGCGATGATCCTGTCCACATCGACCGGCGGCACGAGGCCGATGATCTTCGCGCTCTCCGGGTTCAGGTAGGAGCCGAACGAGCCCCCGAGCAGGACCTCATCGAGGTCATCGGCAGTGACGCCGAGGATGTCCATCAGCACCTTGATGCCGGTCGCGATCGAGCCCTTGGCGAACTGCAGCTCGCGGATGTCGCGCTGCGTGAGGTACACGCCGTCGGCGAGCAGAAACGCGCGCACGCCGTCGACGTCGATCAGGCGGTCGCGAAGCGGATGGTGCGGCACGTCACCGGCGGACTTCATTCGCCCCGAGTGATCGAGCAGACCGGTGAGCAGCAGCTGCGCCACCGCGTCGACCAGCCCCGATCCACATATCCCTTCCGGCGGGACATCGCCGCCGATCACCTGCAGCTCGACGCGGTCCGTCAGCGTTACGCCCTCGATGGCTCCGGTCGTCGCGCGCATGCCGCACCGGATCTGGCTGCCCTCGAAAGCCGGACCTGCGGGCGCGGCCGTCGCCAGCGCGCGCTGGGCGCTGCCCAGAACGATCTCGCCGTTCGTGCCGACGTCGACGAAGACACGAAGCTTGTCCTCGCGTACGACGCCGGTCGCGAGGATGCCCGCCACGATGTCCGCGCCGACGTATGCGCCGAGCGCCGGCAGTGTCTGTACGTATCCCTGTGGATGGATCTCGAGGCCGACATCGCGCGATTCGACGTTCAGCTGGTCCATGAACGCCGGCGTGAACGGCGACATCGAGAGCGGGCTCGGGTCGACGCCAAGCAGCAGATGCAGCATCGTCACGTTGCCGACGACGACCGCCTCGTAAGTCCGCATCGGTGACACGCCTGTTTCGCGATAGAGCTCTTGGAGAATCGAGTTCATCGTCGCGACCACCGAGTCGCGCAGCTCGAGGATCGCCTCAGGGCCGTTCATGCCGTGGCTGATGCGCGAGATGACGTCCGCGCCGAACGGTGCCTGGCCGTTCAGCGTCGACTGCACCGAGGCTGCCATCCCGGTGCGCAGGTTCATGAGCGTGCCGACCAGGGTCGTCGTCCCCACGTCGAAGGCGACGCCGAACCATTCGGCCGTCGTATCACCCGCCTCGACCGCGACGAGATGCTCTCCGGCAAGCACGGCCGTGACTTTGAAACCGGCCTCGCGGAAGACGCCGGGCAGCGTGCGCAGCACGGCAACGCTCGCGACCATGTCGTGGCCTTCCTCGGTGAGCGCATCCTTCAGACGCGCGACGTCGCTCCGCTGGTCGTGCAGCGACGGTTCGCTCAGCTCGAGGTAAACCTTGCGGACGTTCGGGTCGAGGATGACCAGGCGACCGAGTCCCATGGTCGCGGCCTTCGGAACGCGCAGCAGCTGCGGCACCTCACACGCCATGTCCTCGTAGATCGGCGCCTGGCAGGAAAGTCGCCATCCGTCGGCGATCTCCTGCGGGCGAAGCAATCGATGGTCCGCGGACGATGCATCCGGACGGCCTTCCACGACGCGCACCTTGCATTTGCCGCACGTGCCGCGGCCTCCGCACGTCGAGTCGATCGGCAGCCCGATCCAGTGCGCGGCCGAGAACACCGTCGTGCCCGCGGGCACGCGCGTCGTGCGGCCATAGGGGAGGTAAGTGACCTCCAGTTTCCGCGCGATCATTTCGTCTTGTCCAGAAGTGCGCCCTGCGCGCGCCCGGCGGCCGCCTGCTCCGCGCGATAGGACGAGATCCACTTCATCGCGTACTCGTCGTGCCCGAGCAGAAGGTCGCCCGCTAGGATTGCGCGCCGCACCTGCGGCTCGAGCGGATTGGTGATGGCGCACGTCAGGCCCGCGTGCATCGCAAGTGGAAGAAACGCCGCGTTCACGGCCGGCCTGTCGGGCAGGCCGAACGACACGTTCGAGGCGCCGCACGTCATGTTGTTGCCGAGCTCGTCGCGTATGAGCCGCATCGTCTCGAGCGTGATCACGCCGCACGTCGGATCGGCGGCGACGGTCATCGCGATGGGATCGATGATCACGTCCTCCTGCGGGATGCCATGATCGGCGGCGCGCTCGACGATGCGGCGCGCGAGGGCCAGGCGCTCGGACGGAACCATCGAGATGCCGGTCTCGTCATTGGCCATGCCGATGACCGCGGCGCCGTGCTTCTTGACCAGAGGAAGAATCCGCTCCATGCGCTCCTCCTCCGCCGTGACGGAGTTGACGAGCGCCTTTCCCTCGTAAGCGGAAAGACCTGCCTCGAGCGCCTCGATGATCGACGAGTCGATGCAGATCGGCGTGTCTGTGACTTCCATCACCGCGTTGACGGCCGCCACGAGCAGCGCGGGTTCGTCGACCGCGGGGATCCCGGCGTTGACGTCGAGCATGTGAGCGCCGGCCGCCGCCTGGGCGATCGCGTCGGCGCGGACGCGGTCCATCACGCCGTCCTTCATCTCCGCCGCCAGGACCTTGCGACCGGTCGGATTGATGCGCTCACCGATGATCACGAAAGGACGGTCACCGGAGATCACCACCTCGCGCGAGCGCGAGGAAAGGCGGGTGTCCATCAGGACCTAACCCTTACGAAGGGTCTCGTCGATCTTCATCACCGCTTGCTCGAGCGCCGCCGAACCGCCGCCTCGCGCCCCGACCAGCTCTTTGGCCATGCGTGTCGCGATCGATGCGTCGGGCGCGTAGCTGTCGGCGCCGACATGCTTCGCGTATTCCACCGTCACCGGCGCGCCGCCGACCGCGACGTGCACCTTGTCGCGCAGCCCGGCCTTGACCAGCGCCTCGATGTTGGCCTTGAACATGGGCATGGTCGTGGTGAGAAACGCCGAAAAGCCGACGATGTCCGGTTCGTGCTTCTGCACGGCCTCGACGAACTTCTCGGGCGGCGTGTTGACGCCTAGGTCGAAGACCTCGAAGCCCGCGCCCTCGAGCATGATCACGACCAGGTTCTTGCCGATGTCGTGGATGTCGCCCTTGACGGTGCCGATCACATAGCGGCCGACAGGCTTGGCGCCCGTCTCGGCGATCAGCGGCCGGAGGATCACCAGCGCGCCCTGCATCGCCCGAGCCGCGATCAGCATCTCGGGCACGAAGAAGTCGCCCTTCTCGAATCGGCGCCCGACCTCCTCGAGGGACGGGATCAGGGCCTTGAAGAGGATGTCCATCGGGTCCATGCCGAGGCCGAGTCCTTCCTCGGTCAGCGCCTTCACCTCGGGCGCGTGCCCGTAGAGGGTGTGCTCGAACAGGCCTGCCCGAATCTCCTCTTCGCGGCTCACGCGCCCATTGTTGCGCACAACGATAATGTTGCGCAATGAGCAACGAAGAGACGAGAGATCTCTCCGTCCGCTCGGTGGAACGGGCGATCGCGATCTTGAACCTCCTCGGCCAGGGCCCGAAGACGGGCGCCGACGTGGCGCGAGGCCTAGGCGTCCATCGCTCCACGGCTCTCCGGCTCCTTGGCACCCTCGAGCGCCACTCTTTCGTGGAGCGTGACTCGCGCACGCAGCGGTACCGGCTCGGCCGCCGCCTGCCCCAGCTCGCCAGCGAGGTCACGGGCGAGCTCGACCTCCGCTCCCTTGCCCGTCCGGTCTGTGAGCATCTTGCCGCCCAATCCGGCGAAACGGCGACCTTCGAGCTCCTCGTCGACGACGCCATCGTCCCGATCGAGCAGGCGACGGCCTCGACCTCCGTCGTCACCGTCAACTGGATCGGCCGGCGCTACCCCGTTCACTGCACCGCCAGCGGCAAGGCTTTCCTGGCGTTCGGGCCTAAGGCGTTGCGCGACCGGCTCCTCGCCCGGCCCCTCGAGAGGATCACGCCGAGGACGGTGACCGACGCTCGGGAGCTCGAGCGCGAGCTGGACGGCGCCCGGACATCGGGTGTAGCCCGAACCCACGAGGAGCTCGAGATGGGGCTGGACGCGGTCGCGGCGCCGGTGTTCGGCGCCGATGGGCAGATCGTGGCCGCCCTGGACGTCTCCGGTCCGTCGCACCGCCTGCGCGGCCGGCAGGACCTCGAACGGCTGACGGCCGGCGCCGCCGCCGAGCTGTCGGCCAGGCTTGGCTACCGGCGAAAGGTTGCCGCTGAAAGGTGACGATCAGGCCCGATTAACCGCCACCTAACTGAAATCAACGACACGCCGGAAATCCGTCCTTGCAACGTCGGCGCCCCCAAGCCATGATTGCGCCTGTCCACGGGTCTCTTATGCCCTGTACCGGGTCTGTTATTGGAGGGGAAAGACGAAGTATGAAGTTGGGTAGTTTCTCGCGCCACCTGGGCCTTGCCGTGGTGGCTGCTTTCGTGGTCGCCGCCTGCGGCAGCACGTCCGGCGGCGGCGGCAGCGCCTCGTGCAGCGAGTCGCAGGCCAAAACCGCAAGCTCGGCGTCGGGATGTGGCGGCATGACCGCGCTCATCGCTGCCGCCAAGGCGGAAGGCCGTCTCAACGTGATCGCGCTTCCGCGCGACTGGGCCAACTACGGTGCCATCCTCGACAAGTTCACCGCGACGTACGGCATCCCGATCACCTCTGACAACCCCGACGGCTCGAGCCAGGACGAGGTGAACGCCGTCCAGCAGCTCGGCACCACAAGCCGCGCGCCGGACGTGCTCGACATCGGCATGGCCGTGGCTCTCGCGAACACCAACCTGTTCGCGCCCTACAAGGTCTCGACCTGGGCCGACATCCTCGACAGCCAGAAGGAGCCCACCGGACTCTGGTTCCAGGACTACGGCGGCTTCATGTCCGTCGGCTACGACTCCGCCAAGGTCCCGACGATCACCTCGTTCGACGACCTGAAGGGGTCGGCATTCCACGGCAAGGTGGCCCTGAACGGCGACCCGACCAAGGCCAACGCCGCCCTGAACGGCGTCATGATGGCGAACCTCGCCGAGGGCGGAACGCTCGACGACATCAGCAAAGGCGTGGCTTTCTTCCACCAGCTGAAGCAGCTCGGTAACTTCACGCCCGTGCAGGCGACGACCGCGACCGTGAAGAACGGCACGACTCCTGTCGTGCTGGACTGGGACTACCTGTCTGCAGCGCACGGCACCGACGTGCCGACGTGGAAGGTCTTCGTGCCCAACAACGCGATCCTCGGCGGCTACTACGCGCAGGCGATCAACAAGAGCGCCCCGCACCCCGCCGCGGCGCGACTCTGGGAGGAATTCCTGTACTCCGACATCGGCCAGAACCTCTGGCTCGCCGGTCTCGCGCGACCGGTGCGCCAGGCTGCCATGCAGAAGAGCGGCACCATCGACGCCGCGGCAGCCGGCAAGCTGCCGCCGGTCAACGGCACTCCGCAGTTTCTCAGTGACACACAGGCAACCGCGGCGAAGAACTACCTCGTCGCTCACTGGCTGACGGCGATTTCTTGACGATCGCCGGAAGTCCGGTCGTAACACAACGCGTCGGCCGCCCAGTGTTGGGCGGCCGGCGATTCTCTCTCGACTGGGTCGGCACTCTCCCGTTCTTCGCTTACGTCTTCTTGTTTCTCATCCTGCCGTCGGGCATCGTGGCCGTCGGCGCGTTCTTCGATGCCGGCAACTCCTTCACGCTCATCAACTTCGCGCACCTGTCGCGTTCGTTTCTCGTCAAGGTCACAGTCGACACGGTGGCTGTGTCCGCGATCACCGCGGTGCTGGGGGCGATTCTCGGTGCACTCCTGGCCTACGCGATCGCGACCGGAAACCCGAACGGGGTCCTTCGCCGTCTGCTGGTTTCCGCGTCAGGTGTGTTGGCGCAGTTCGGCGGCGTGACGCTCGCCTTCGCGTTCATCGCCAGCATCGGCCCTGCCGGCATCGTGTATCTCTTCTTCCAGGCGCATGGCCTCGACTACTACTCGCGCGAGATCTGGCTCTTCACCCTCAAGGGTGTCGATGTCGTCTATCTCTATTTCCAGATCCCGCTGATGGTGCTCGTTTTCCTTCCGGCTCTGGACGGCATCAAGCCGCAGTGGCGCGAAGCCACGGAAAGCCTTGGTGGCGGCACGTGGCACTACTGGAGGCATGTCGCCGGTCCGATCCTCTTTCCGGCGTTTCTGGGCGGAGTTCTGCTCTTGTTCGCCAACGCGTTCTCCGCGTACGCGACGGTGAACGCCCTCATCAACCAGGGGGCGCCGATGCTTTCGCAGCAGATCAGCAACGCGTTGAGCAGCGAAGTTGGGGCCTCGGAACCCGGATTCGCGAAGGTGATCGCGGTGGAGATGATCATCATCGTCACGCTCGTCACGGTTCTCTACACGCTCCTGCAGCGAAGGACCGCACGGTGGCTGTAGCGCGGCGCGGCGTGCACCGGACCCGCTGGATCAAGCTCCAGGTCTTTCGCTACGTGACGTTCGCGCTTGCCGGCATCTTCTTCCTCGTCCCGCTCCTCTCGATGGTCGAATTCTCGACGCGGGCCAACAGCGGCGGAGGGCGAACGCTCGATTTCTGGAAGGCGATCTTCACCTACCCCGAGTTGATCGACTGGAACTTCGGACCTGCACCTGATGCTTCGGTCAACGCCTCGCTCGAGCTCGCCCTGGTCACCTCGGTGGCGATGCTCGTGTTGCTCGTCCCGACGATGGTCTGGGTGCGGCTCAAGCTGCGTCGCCTCACGCGTGTTCTCGAGTTCATCTGTCTGCTTCCGCTGACGATCCCGGCGATCGTCCTCGTCGTCGGGCTCTTTCCAATGTATGTCTGGCTCGGCACGAACGTGAGCGACTCGATTCTCACGCTCGGCTTCGCATACGTCGTGCTGGTGCTGCCTTACTGCTATCGCGCCCTCGACGCCGGCCTCGGCGCAATCGACGTGAAGACCCTGTCCGAGGCGGCGCGCAGTCTCGGCGCCAGCTGGTTCTCGGTGATGTGGCGGGTCATCGTGCCGAACATCTCGAACGCCATCCTCAATGCGCTGCTGCTCTCTGTCGCTTTGGTCCTCGGCGAGTACACGGTCGCGAACAACCTGCTCTACAACAACCTCCAGGTCGAGCTCGTCCACCTCCAGCGCACGAGCGCGGGCACTTCCATCGCCGTGGCGGTGGCGTCGCTGCTCTTCGCGTTCGTGCTCCTGATGATCCTTGCGTTCATCGGCGGCAGGGGACGCCGCGAATTTCGGGAGGAGGCGGTGACGAAGCTCGGCACGGGTCCGGTTCTGGGGTCGGCGGGATGAGCGAACGCGCGGGCGTCGAAGTCAGGCTCGAAAACCTCGTCCGCCGCTACGGCACCGTGACCGCTCTCGACGGTCTGTCGCTGACGATCGCTCCGGGTGAGCTCGTCGCGCTGCTCGGTCCGTCCGGCTGCGGAAAGACGACGGCGCTGCGGCTCCTCGCCGGACTGGAACAGTCCGACGAAGGGCGCGTGATCGTCGCCGGCGAGGACGTCACCGACCTGCCGGCGAACAAACGGAACATCGGCATGGTGTTCCAGGCGTACTCGCTGTTTCCGCACATGGTCGCGTGGGAGAACGTCGCTTTCGGATTGCAGATGCGCCACGTCGGCGCCGCGGAACGCAAGAAGCGGGCGCTCGACATGCTCGAGCTGGTTGGGCTCGGCAGTCACGCGAACCGCTATGCCAATCAGATGTCGGGCGGCCAGCAGCAGCGCGTCGCGCTGGCGAGGGCGCTTGCGATCCACCCGCAGGTGCTGCTGCTCGACGAGCCGTTGTCGGCGCTCGACGCCAAGGTGCGCTCGCGGTTGCGCGACGAGATCCGGCGCGTTCAGCTCGAGGTCGGGATCACCACGCTGTTCGTCACGCACGACCAGGAAGAGGCGCTCGCGATCGCGGATCGGGTCGGCGTCATGCAGGCGGGCAAGCTCGAACAGCTGGGACCACCGACGACGGTTTACTCCCGGCCCGCGACACCTTTCGTCGCCGATTTCGTCGGTCTGACCAACCGGCTCGCGGGCAACGTCAAGAACGGCGTGGTCGAGGTGCGCGGGACACAGATTCCGCTCGTCCAGCCGGACGTCGCCGACGGTCCGGCAACCGCCCTGGTGCGGCCCGAGGCCGTGACCCTCGTCGGCAATGGCGATTCGGCCGGTGGTCCGCTCGTGGGCACCGTGATCGCCGTCGCATTTCTCGGCGCCGTCAGCCGCGTCACGGTGGACCTCGGCGACACTACCGTGCTGGCGCAGCTGCCCACCGCGGACGCCGGCAACCATCCCGCCGGCAGCAAGGTCCGCCTCGCGCTCCGACCCGACCCGGTCCTGATCGATCGACACGACTGACCGCAGGCTAGGTCCGGGTCCGGTCGCGCGCGAAAGCTACCGATCGATCGCCGAGCTCCCCGGTGAGCCTCGGATCGTCCGCACCGAGATCGCCGCCGGCGAGGCAAGACGCAATGGGTCGCGGGTCGCACGCATCGCGCACCTCACAGACCTGCACGTCACCGACGCGCAATCGCCGGCGCGCTTCGAGTTCGTCAACCGCGAGTGGGGAGATCCGCGATTTCGCGAGCTGCTCACGATGCAGCGGCCCCAGGAGATGCTCAATACGCACGCGATCGCCGCGATGGTGCGGACCATCAACGCGATCGAGGACGTCGACGTCGTGGCGATGACCGGTGACGGCGTCGACAACACGCAGCGCAACGAGCTCGACAACCTGTGCGCGCTGCTCGACGGAGGTCTCGTCAAGCCGGATTCCGGAGCGCCCGGATACGAAGGCGTTCAGCGCGTCGACTGGCCCGGCGAGATCTTCTGGAAGCCGGACGGCAAGGCCGATGGCGACATCTTCCAGCGCGACCTCGGCTTCCCCCCGCACCCGGGGCTGTTGGACCAAGCCGTGACGCCGTTCACCTCAGCAGGTCTCCGCGTGCCATGGCTGCGCTGCTGGGGCAACCACGAGCAGGTATGCCAGGGAGTGGGGATCGTGACGGCGGCGCTGGCCGAGGCGATGCGCGGCTCGCTCAAGGCGATCGAGATGCCGCCGGGTCTCGATCCCGACCAGGCGATCGACATTTTCGTGAGCAACCCGGAGCGATTCATGACCGGTGCTTCGCGGTCGGTCGCGTCGGATCCGAGCCGGCGTCCGATCAAGCGCAGCGACCTTTTGCCCTCGTCCTATTACGTGCACGACACCGAACAGGTGCGCTTCATCACGCTCGACACTGTTTGCGATGCGGGCGGCGCGGATGGAACCATCGACGAGGCGCAGCTGCACTGGCTCGACGACAGGCTCAGCGAACTTCCGGACCGTTACGTCGTCGTGCTGTCGCACCACGGTTACGACACCCTCTTCAACCCTCGTGGCCGGCAGCGCGCCGAACGGCTCTTGCAGCTGCTGCAGCGATCGCCGAACGTGGTGCTCTGGCTGAACGGCCACATCCACGCCAACCGCATCACACCCCGAGAGACGTTATGGGAGGTGACGACCAGCTCGCTCGTCGACTGGCCGTGCCAGGCGAGGTTGATCGAGATCGAGCAGGCAAGTGGAGGCCTTCTCGCCATCACCTGCACGATGCTCGACCACGACGGTGAGGGCCTGGCCGGCCTCCACCGCGAGCTCGCGGCCAACGTCCCTGGCAACGGCTTCGATTCCTGGCGGCCAGGACTTCCTCCGGACCGAAATGCCGTCCTCCTGCTGCCCGATCCCCTGACCCCCCGGTTAGGCGGATAGGCGCGCCAATCCACCAATTTCCAGCCGTGCGGCGCCCGATATCCCGGCCAAACCGAGGGTCCACTTGTTGCGCACAGCGCGACAGTTGCGTATAGTCCGCACGTGACCGTGGCGGACACGCAGAGTGGGAATTCCACGCCCGCCGCCGTTCTTCGCCGTCCGCGCTACGAGATCTTTCCCGTCGACGGCATCGACGAGGCGGTCGCGCGCCACGTGCCCCGAGACGTGACGATCGCTGTCACGGCCTCGCCGCGCCGCGGCCTCCCCGCAACCGTGCAGCTGGCGATCCGGCTCGCTCGCCTCGGCTACACCGCGGTACCGCACATCTCGGCGCGCCTGATCCGCGACCGGCACGAGCTAGGTCAGATCCTCGACGCGATCAAGCCCGCCGGAATCCGCAACATCTTTGTGATCGCAGGCGACGCGCGCGAGCCCCTGGGCGAGTTTCCCGACGCGCTGTCGCTGCTTGCTGCGCTTCCACCCGATCACGGGCTGACGGACATCGGCGTGACCGGTTATCCCGAGAGCCATCCGTTCATCGACGACGACGTCACGATCCAGGCGATGTGGGACAAGCGGCGCTACGCCACGTACATCGTCAGCAATCTGAGCTTCGATCCGGAGGCGGTGAAGCGATGGGTCGAGCGCGTCCGCCGGCGTGGTGTCTCGCTCCCGATATACATAGGAATGGCGGGAGTGGCCGACCCCGCTCGCCTGCTGCGGGTCTCCGCGAAAATCGGCGTCGCGGACGCGGCGCGCTTTCTGCGTGGTCATCCGAGCTGGGTCGCGCGCATGTTTCGTCCCGGCGGTTACGAGCCGGGTAGGTTTGTCAACGCGCTATGGCCCGAGCTCGCGAGCCCGGACCTGCGCGTCGCGGGTCTGCATGTGTTCACGTTCAACGAGATCGAACCGACGGAGAGGTGGCGCCACGAGATGTTGGAGAGGGTGCGATGAAAGTTGAGTTTCCGACCGACCTGGAGATCGCTCGCAAGGCAAAGCTTTTGCCGATGCCCGACATCGCCGCCAAGATGGGCATCGGTTCGCATCTGCTCGAGCCGTACGGCCACGACGTCTCGAAGATCAAGCTCGACGCGATCGACGAGCTTGCGGGCCGGCCGAAGGCGAAGTACGTCGTCGTGTCGGCGATCACGCCCACACCGCTGGGCGAAGGCAAGACGACGACGACGGTCGGACTCGGCGATGCGCTCGGCCACATCGGCAAGCAGGCCACGGTCGCCATCCGTCAGCCGTCGATGGGTCCGACGTTCGGCATCAAGGGCGGCGCAGCCGGCGGCGGCTACAGCCAGGTCGTGCCCATGGAGCGTCTCAACCTCCACCTGACGGGCGACTTTCACGCCGTCACGGCGGCGCACAACCTGCTCGCGGCGATGATCGACAACTACATCCACCACTCGCTGCGCGATTTCCCGATCGACCTGCACAGCATCACGTGGCGGCGCGTGCTCGACGTCAGCGACCGGGTGTTGCGCAACGTGGTCGTCGGTCTGGGAGCGCCGGAAGACGGCGTCGTGCGCCAGACGGGTTTCGACATCACCGCCGCGTCCGAGGTCATGGCGGTCCTCGCACTCTCGACATCGCTGCAGGACATGCGCCAGCGACTCGGTCGCATGGTCATCGGGCTTGCCCGTGACGGCAAGCCGATCACCGCTGACTTCCTGCACGCGGGCGGCGCGATGACCGTGATCATGCGCGACGCGATCAAACCGAATCTTCTGCAGACGCTGGAGAACACGCCCGTGCTCGTGCACGCGGGGCCGTTCGGCAACATCGCCAACGGCGCGTCGTCGGTGCTCGCGGACAGGATTGGCATCCACGGCGGCGACTTTCTCGTCACCGAGGCGGGCTTCGGTGCAGACATGGGCGCCGAGCGCTTTTTCAACATCAAATGCCGCACCTCGGGTCTCGTCCCCGACGCCGCGGTCGTCGTAGCAACGGTGCGCGCGTTGAAGGTGCACTCGGGCAAATACCGCGTGGTCGCGGGCCGGCCGCTGCCGCCCGACCTGCTCGAAGAGAATCCCGACGACGTGCTTGCGGGCGCGTCGAACCTGCGCAAGCAGGTCGAGAACATCCAGATCCACGGCGTCACGCCGGTCGTCGCGATCAACGCGTTTCCGGACGACCATCCATCCGAGCATCGGGCGATCCGCGAGCTGGCCGAGCACCTCGGAGTGCGCGCCGCCGTGTGCAACAACTTCGCGGATGGCGGCCGCGGCGCCACCGAGCTCGCCGAGGTGGTGGTCGAAGCCGCGAATGAGCCGAGCACGTTCCAGTTCCTGTACCCGGACGCGGCGACGTTGCGCGAGAAGATCGAGGCGATCGCGCTGCGCGTCTACGGTGCCCGCGGCGTCGAGTACGACGCGCCCGCGGCCCGGCAGCTGGACGCGTATGAGGCCAGCGGCTTCGGCAGGCTGCCCGTGTGCATCGCCAAGACACACCTTTCGATCTCGTCGGATCCGAAGCTGAAGGGCGCTCCGACCGGCTGGGTCCTTCCGGTGCGCGAGGTGCGCGCCTCGGTTGGCGCGGGGTTCATCTACCCGATCTGCGGCGAGATGCGCACGATGCCCGGCCTCCCGACGACGCCCAACGCGGTGGGCATCGACATCGACGAGAACGGAGAGATCATCGGCCTCTCCTGAATAGCCCGAGCCTCCGACGGGTATGACTGGAGAGATGCAGGTCCAGTCCATCGCCGCCAAGACCGGCGTCGGAACCGTCGACATCGCGGTCACCGACGCCGACCGCGCGCTGCGCTTCTACCGCGACTACGTCGGACTCACGCCGCTGCCCTCGGAGGACGCCACCATCCGCATGGGCGTTCCCGGCCGGGAGCTCGTAGTCCTTCACCCCGGCGCCGAGCGTTCGGTCGTTGCGCACACGTCCGGCCTCTACCATCTCGCGATCCTCGTGCCCGACCGGCGCGAGCTGGCGCGCGTGATCGCTCGACTCGCCCGCCTGCGCTGGGACCAGTACCCCACCGATCACGTCATGACGAAGGCGAACTACCTCTGGGATCCGGACGGCAACGGGATCGAGATCTACACCGAGTCGCCCGAGGATGGGTTCATGGGTTTCGCCAACGGCACGTTCGCGGCGTGGGACAAGGACGGCCGGCCACGGTCGGGGCGCGACCCGATCGACCTCGAGGAGCTCCTCGGCCATCTGCGGGAGGGCGACCGCGTCGACACTCCGATGCCCGACGCCACCAAGATGGGCCACGTGCACCTGCACGTCGCCGACGTCGACGACGCGCTGCGCTTCTACCACGACCTGGTGGGATTCGACGTGATGGGGCACGTTCCGGGTGTGGGCTTCGTCTCGGCGGGTGGTTATCACCATCACCTCGGGCTGAACGAGTGGGCCGGTCATGGAGCGCAGCCCGCGCCGGCCGGTTCAGCCGGCCTGCGTCGCTACACCGTCGAGCTTCCATCGCAGCGCGACCTCGACGATGTCATCGGCCGGCTCGAGCACGGCAACGTGCAGGTCATCGAGGAGGCCGGCGGCTACGCCGCGTTCGACCCCTCAGCCAACCGCGTGCTCTTCAAGGTGTCCGAGCCGAGCTAACCTCGAGTCGTGGCACGGTGGTCGGACGACGAGCGCGGTCGAGGTGTCGCGGATGCACACGCGAGCTTGCCCGCATTGCGCGAGCTCGCCGGCCTTGCCGATACACCCGACTGGGTCGCGGAGGATCCGGAGAAGCACCTGCTGCCCGGGCTACGCGAGCGGATCGAGATCTCGGGGTTGAGCCTGGACGGCGTCGACGTTCAACCGAACGGTTCGCTACACGTCTCGTTGTCTTCAGGGACGCAGCTGTCGAAGCGCGAGATCCGGCAGTCGGTGTGGAGCATCCTTGGCGGCGCGGTCGAGACGACGACGCATGTCCATGAGAAAAACGCGAACGGCAAGATGACATTTGATGTCGTGACCGGCCTGCCACCGAGTGATGGCCCGTTCACGACGCACGGTCACACGCTTAGGATCGAAGTCTCTCAGCCCGCCTGACCCGGTTTCGGCGGCTCGACCTCACCCGCGGCGGTGGCCCACCGCCCGACGGGACCCAATGCCGAGATTGCGCGAATGATCACGCCCCAACTGACGAGGACCATCGCCGCAAAGCCGAGGCCGATCCACCAGGCCATGTGCCAGAGCGCCGCCGCCAGGCCGACCACCGTGAGAAGAAGCGTCACGGACAGCACGCTGTACGAGTAGCGCAGCGCGACCGTCCGCAGCTTGCTTTCCGCGATGGCGGTCGACCCTTCCTGGACGGAGAACCCCGCCTCGACGAACGCCTTGATGCCCAGGTTGCCGATGCTCTCCTTGATCATGTCCGCAAAGAGCCGGAGGATCACGAAGCCGGCCACGTCCAGGGGCAGGGCAAGCGCGAACGCCGCGGTGGCCACCTTGATCGCCGTGTCCACCGGACCGACGGTCAGAAGAGCGCCGAGCACGATCAGGCTGACCGCGATGAGCCCTCCGAAGATCCAGTTGCCCAGCTCGAAGAGCCAGGGGGCGATCGCATCGAAAAGCCGGCCAAGCGCCGCGGCGGTGCGGGCCGCCGTGTCGCTACTCGGCCTCGGTCTGCGTCTTCTTCCGCTCAACAGCTTCATGTAACAACGTCGCGAGATCGAACACCTGCAGCTTCGCGCCGGTTTCGCGGACTCCGTCGTCGAGCATCACCGTGCAGAAGGGACACGCGACCGCGAGCGTCTCTGCACCGGTCGACTCCGCCTCGCGCACGCGTTCCTGATTGATCGGCCGGCCTCGCTTCTCCTCCATCCACATCCTCGCGCCGCCCGCGCCGCAGCAGAAAGTGCGTTCGCGGTTGCGCGGCATCTCCACGGCCTCGCCCACCGCCGCGACCAGCGCGCGCGGCTCGGAGCGCACGTCGTTGTGGCGCGCGAGATAGCACGAGTCGTGATAGGTGATCTTCCGGTCGCTTGCTTGCGGGTTCAACTTGCCCTCACGAACCAGCTCCGCGAGGAACTGCGAGTGGTGCACCACCTCGTAGTTGCCGCCGAGTTCGGCGTACTCGTTGCCCAGGGAGTTGAAGCAGTGCGGGCAGGTTGTCACGATCTTCTTCACGCCCGCGTCATTGAGCGTTCCGACGTTTTCGGTCGCGAGGCGCTGGAACGTGTACTCATCGCCCATCCGGCGCGCGGGGTCGCCGGTGCACGACTCGCGCGGGCCGAGCACCGCAAAATCAACCCCCGCCTCCTGCAGCAGCTTCGCTGTCGACACCGCAGCCTTGCGCGCGCGCTCGTCGAATGCGGGTGCGCATCCGACCCAGAACAGCACCTGAGGCGCGGGTTCGCCGGGCTCCAGCACGCGCACGCCGAGACCTTCGGCCCACTGCATGCGGTCGGCCTGCGGCCTGCCCCACGGGTTGGACGAGCGGTCGACGTCGCGGAGCATCGTTCCCGCCTCTTCGGGAAAGCGCGACTCGACCATCACGAGGTTGCGACGCAGGTCGACGATGTGATCGATGTGCTCGATGCCGACCGGGCACTCGCGCACGCATGCACCGCAGGTGACGCAGTCCCACACCATGTCATCGGCCACCGCGTCGGGCACGATCGGTGCGGTCGACTGCGCGAGCAGATGGTCGCGTTCGTACATGATCACGAGCTTTGGCGACAGCGGCTTGCCGGTGTTGTAGGCCGGACAAACCTCCTGGCACCGGCCGCATTCTGTGCACGACATGACGTCGAGCATCTGCTTCCACGTCATGTCGCTCGAGCGGGCTGAGCCAAACCGCACGTCGGCCTCCGGCTGCGTGAAATCGATCGCGTCGAGCCGGCCACGCGCGCGGGTGCGTCCGAAATAGACGTTGAAGGCTGCGACCAGGATGTGGAGGTGCTTGGAGTACGGGAGGTAGACGAGGAACGAAAGGATGATCAGGACGTGTGCCCACACCGCGACGCGCTCGAGCCACGGCGCGATCGGAGCGACGACGTGCGACAGCGCATCGGAGATCGGCGCCGATGACGCGGGATAGTCGTTGAGGCCGAGCGCGATCTGGGACGAGTGCCATGCGAAGAGCGTCACAACGATGCCCGCGATGAGCCCGAGGATGAGGTCCGCCTCGCCAAGGTGGCTGCCCACGAACCGCTTGGGCCGGACGATCTTGCGGATCACGAACGCGGTGATGACGCCGAGCAGCACAAGCAATGCAAAGACGTCGACCAGGAATGCGTACCAACCCTGGGCGCCGAGCCACGGCAGAGTCGAGTGCGGATCGACCGCGCCGATCATCGCGATCACGATCGTGGGAAAGAGGACGAGGAAGCCCCAGAAGATCGCCGCATGCATGAGGCCCGGAATGAGCCGCTGCAGCAGCTTGCGCTGACCGAGGACGTCTGTCGCCTCCGCCTCGAGACGCGCCGGCACGTTGTCGAACCGTTTCGCGGGCTTCCCTGAACGGATGAGCCTGAAGAGGAACCACGCGCGGCGCGCAAACAGCGCGAAGGCGACGGCGAGCGCGAGGACCAGTGCTGCTAACGCCGTTTGCGGATCTCCGCCGAGATCGCAGGCACGATCTCCTTCAGGTCGCCGGTGACGGTGTAGTCGGCATTGAGCATCAGCGGCGCCTGCGGATCGGAGTTGATGGCAAGGATGCGTTTCGCGCCCTTGAGCCCGGCCATGTGCTGCGTCGCGCCCGAGATCCCGCACGCGATGTAGACGTCGGGCGAGACCTTCGTCCCGGTCTGGCCGACCTGGTCCGAGTGTGGCCTCCAGCCGGCGCTCGTGACCGCGCGTGAGCAGCCGACCGCCGCGCCCAGTAGTCCCGCGAGCTCCTCGATGATCGCGAACCCTTCCTTCGATCCAACCCCGCGCCCTCCGCTGACGATGACCTTCGCCTCCGCCAACGACACGCCGCCATCACTCGGTTGGATGCGCTCCCGCACCTGCACGACAAACTCGCGATCGTCCGGACGATCGACGTGGATCTCAGGCGGAGGTGGGCCATCGTCCGGACGAACTGCATGCGGCGCGACCGTGATCAGCGGTCGAGGGCTGTGCAGACGTGCCTCCTCCAGCAGCGAGCCGCCCCAGCGCAGCCGCGTCAGCGTGACCGCGTCGCCGGGCGTCACTGCCACGCAGTTGGCGGCGAAGGGCAAGCCCATGCGCGCGGCCACGCGCGCCATCACGTCGTTGCCGCGCTCGGTGCCGGGTCCGAAAACCGCACTGGGGTCTTGCGCAACGACTGAAGCCGCCACGGCGTCCGGCGCAAACGGCTGGAACGCGTCGAGCGCGATTGCAGCGGGCTCGCCGAACTGGCGCGCCAGCGTCAGCGCCTGGCGCGAAACCTCGGTTCGATCGTCGATCAGGATGACGGGATTCAGGGGGATTCTCAAACGACGCCTGCCTGCTGCAGCATGTCGACGATGGCGGATGCCGCGCCGGCACCGGCACCCAGGGATTCCGCGCGCCGGCCCTGACCCGCCGGCACTGCGAGCTTCACCAGCTCGAGGCGCTGCTCTGGGCGCTCTACGTTCAGCGTCACCACCGGCTTGCTTCGAGCGCGCATCCGACCGGGGACCGACGGATAGCGGGGGAGGTTTAGCCCTTCTTTCACCGTGAGCACGGCCGGCAGCTGCACGACGTAGACGTCGCGCGCGCCGTCGACGTCCTGCTCACATCTGACCGACGAGCCTTCGACCGTGACCTTCTTCAAGCCCGTGACGCACGGCCGCCCGAGTGCGTGCGCCACGCGCATCCCGACCTGGAAGCCGCCGGAGTCGGCGGACTCGTTGCCGAAGAAGATGATGTCGAACTGTCCCTCGTCCTCCTCGTTCGCCCGGATTACGTCGAACAGAACCCTGGCCGTGCTCTCTCCGTCCCAGTCGCGGCCGTACGTGCGCACATGGATCGCTCGGTCGATGCCGAGCGCCATGCAGTCGCGGAGCTGCTCGACCGCTTCAGCAGGCCCGATGGTGAACACGATGGATTCGCCCTTGTTGGCCTCGACGAGGCGCACCGCCTCTTCGACCCCACACTCCTCGTGCGGGCTGATGGTGAAGCCGAGGTGCTGGGTGTTGATCGCCTGCGCGTCGTCGGTCAGGACGATGCGTCCACCGGTGATGGGCACGCGCTTGACACAGACTGCGACCCGCATGGCGCTAGACGGGCTGCTTGCTCACGCCCCGAATCCGTTCGTTCTCGGGGTCGAACAGCGGCGTCGCTCCCACGACCGCGACGCTCACCGGGTAGCGCTCGCCCATGTACTCGACCAGCAGCTGGTTGCCGACGACCGCCTCCTCCGGCGTGAGGTAGGCCATGAGGATGTGCTTGCCGACAGACGGGCCGGCGCCGGCGCTGGTCACGTATGAACCGCGTCCGCGGCGGTCGACGATCCGCGACCCGTCACGGCGAAGAATGGGCTCGCGCCCGAGCATGTAACGCTTCTCGCCGGAATTCGAACGGTGGTCGTCGACCGTCAGCGTGCACAGGACCGCGGCAGGATCCTCTTCGCGATGCCGCAGATGCGCCGCCTTGCCGGTGAAGTCCTCTTCCTTGACGCGCGGCGCCGCCATCCCCGCCTCGATGACGTTGTACTCGGTCTCGAGCTCGTTGCCATGGGCGCGGTAGCACTTCTCGAGCCGTCCGGTCGTCCCGTACACGCCGATCCCGCACGCGACCAGCCCGTGCGGGCGGCCCGCCTCCCACAGCGTGTCCCAGAGCTTCAACCCTTGCTCGATCGGGACGTAAAGCTCCCATCCGAGGTCGCCGACGTAGGAGATGCGAGAGGCAAGCACACGCTGCGTGCCGACGTCGATGACGCGACACGTGCCGAACTTGAAGCCTTCGTTGGAAACGTCATCCGATGTCGCCGCTGAAAGAATGTCGCGTGCGTGAGGACCCCAAAGCCCGATCGTCGTGAAGGCTGACGTGAGGTCGGCGATCTGCGCGCCGCGCACGAGGTGGTCGCGGAACCATTTCTTGTCCGACATGCCCGCCGCGCCGCCAGTCACGACGCGGAAGTGGTCTTCGCCCAGGCGCATGATCGTGAGGTCGGACTTGAACCCGCCTTCGGGACTCAGCACCGGCGTGTAGACGACGCGGCCGGCAGGCACGTCCATCTGGCGGAGCGCCACGCGCTGCACAGACTCGAGAGCGTCCGGTCCGGTGACGTCGAAGATGGTGAACGCGGACAGGTCGAACAACCCGGCGCGCTCGCGCATCGCCAGGTGCTCGGCGTTGATGATCGGCGACCACCACCGCGATTCCCATTCGGACGTGCGCCGCGTGACGCGGCCGCCGAACTCCTCGAGCAGCGGCGCGTTCGACTCGAACCACTGCGGACGCTCCCATCCGGCCGCCTCGAAGAACACCGCGCCCAGCTCGCGCTCGCGGACGTGGAACGGCGCGAGCCGGATGTTGCGGTTGGACGCCCACTGCTCCGACGGATGGACGATGCCGTAGGTCTTGTTGAAACCCTCGGCCGCTCTCGCCCGCACGTGAGCGCGCGTTTTCTGATGCTCGTGAAACCGCGCTATGTCCGACGAGTGGAGGTCGATCTCCGATTCGCCGTGAACCATCCACTCGGCGAGTGCCTTACCGGTGCCCGGACCTTCCTTGACCCACACGGCTGCCGCCGACCACAGACCTTTCACGTCCGGCGACTCGCCCAGGACCGGCATGCCGTCGGGCGTCAGCGAAAGGATTCCGTTGATGGCGTACTTCACGCCGACGGACTCGTCGCCCACGATCTCCGGCATCAGTTCGAGCGCGTGCTGCATCTGCTCCTCGAAGTCGGCCTGCGTGAAGGGGAACTCGGTCGGCGACAGCGCCGCCTGCTCGACAGGTGGGAGGTCTTCGGGGTCGTAGAGGATCGGCCTGTGCGCGTACGAGCCGATCTCGAGATCGCCGCCCGCCTGGCGCTCGTACATGTTGGTGTCCATGTCGCGGACGATCGGATGCTCGATGTCCGACTTTGCGCCGCGGAAGCGCGGGACCGGACCGATGTCGATCATCTGATGCACGGCCGGCGTGAGCGGGATGCGTGCGCCGGCCATTCGCGCGACCCGTGGGCTCCAGACCCCGCATGTGATCACCACGCTCTCGGCCTCGATGTCGCCGTCGCTGGTACGCACGCGACGGACGTGGCCGCCCTCGACGTCGATGCCGACGACCTCGGTCTTGGGCGCGACGTGCAGCGCACCCGACGCCATGCCTTGCTCGCGCATCAGCGTGCCCGCGCGCAACGAGTCGACCACGCCCACGCCTTCGGTGTAGAAGCCGCCGAGGATGACGTTCTCATCGATGTAAGGCACGAGCTCTTTGACCTGCGCCGGGCTCACCAGCGACATGCCGTCGATCCCCCACGACGTTCCCGACGCCATACGGCGGGTGAGCTCCTGCATACGTTCTTTGGTGCGCGCGACCTCGACACCGCCCGAGCGGATGAACACGCCCATCTCCTTGTACTGGCGGACGCTGTCCATCGTCAGCGCCGTCATCTCCTTGGAGTGGTCGACGAGGTAGATGAAGTTCGACGCATGGCCCGTCGAGCCGCCAGGGTTGGGCAGCGGACCCTTGTCGAGAAGCACGACGTCGCGCCAGCCGAGGCGTGTCAGGTGGTAGGCGACGCTGTTGCCGACGATGCCGCAGCCGATGACGACGCAGCGGGCGTGGTGTGGGACGCTCATTCCGGCTGGTAGGGGGACCGGGTCTCCTCCGGCAGCTCGTACCACCGGACGCGGTCGCCGACCTGCGCGCGGAGACGCCACTTCAGCGGCTTGGGAGCCTCGTCGATGATGCGCCAGAGCTCGTCGAGACGCGTATTGACGAGCTCGCGATCGACTTCGAGCTCGTCGAGCATCGCGCGGAGCCTTTCGATGTTGACCTGCAGCGTGCGGTAAAGGCGCCAATCGTTGGCCGCCAGTCGGGCGATGTACGCGGCCTCGATCACCTCGCCTTCATCGCCCGTCTCGATCGCATGGTCGAGCATCAGAGCGACGACGTCGACCAGGTCCTTGCGGTTGACCTCGTAGATCTGAAGCTTGCTGAGCAGCAGGTCCGACGGTCTCAGCGCGGGATGCTCATGGTCGAGGCGTCCTCGCAGGTCGATCTCGTGCGACATGCGGAACATGTCGACGAAGACGTCGACCTGGCGCCCGTTGTGCAGGTCGTAGAAGTAGAGCCGGCGGTCGCCGTTCATCAGGTTGAATCGCTCGTTGGGCTCGTATCCGAGCTCGCTGAACAGGTCCATCACAGCCTTGCGGTCCTTCTTCGACACGGCGTAGTCGAGGTCGCCGTATTTGCGCTTGAGCGGGTGCTTCTGGGCGCTCGGCGAGTGGGCGTGAATCCCGGCGCCGCCCAGCAGCTTCAGCCCTACCTTCTTCTTCTTGGCGGCGTCAGCGATTCGCTTCGACTCTTCTATGGGGTCTTCGTGTGGTTTGGTCACTCAGGCGAGATCTCGATCACGATCGTCTTCAGGTCGGTCATCTGCTCGAGCGCGAACCGGCCGCCGACCCGTCCGATGCCGCTCTTCTTGCCCGCGCGGCCGCCAAAAGGCAGGTGCGCCTCCCAGTAGTTGGTCGACTCGTTCACGTTCACCCATCCCGTCTCGAGACCGTCGGCGAAACGCAGCGCGCGCGACAGGTCCTTTGTGTACACGGCGCCGAGCAGGCCGTACGGTGAGTCGTTGGCGAGCGCCAGCGCCTCCTTCTCGTCGTGGAACTTGATGATCGGCGCGATCGGTCCGAACGTCTCCTCCCGGCTCACACGCATGTCCGGCTCGACGCCGTCGAGGATCGTCGCGTGGTAGTAGAGCCGCGTCGGAAACCCCTTGGCGCGCTCGCCGCCGAGCACGAGCTTGGCGCCGCGCTTGAGCGCGTCGGCGACGTGCTCGTCCATCTTTGTGGCGACGCCCTCGTTGTTGAGCGGGCCGAGCGTCGTGTCGTCGTCGAAGGGATCGCCGAGACGCAAAGCTCGCGCCGCGTCCGCGAGGCGTGCGACAAACTCGTCGCGGATCGGTTCCTCGACGAGGATGCGCTCACCTGCGGTGCAGCTCTGCCCGGCGCAGAGGTAGCAGCCGACGATTGCGCCCTCGACCGCCTTGCCTATGTCCGCGTCCGCGAAGACGACCTGCGGGCCGTTGCCACCGAGCTCGAGCATTACGTGCTTGCCCGCGGCGCGCCGTGCCACGGAGCCGCCGGTTTCGGTCGAGCCGACGAACCCCACGCCGTCGACGAGCGGATGGCCCGCCACCTCATCGCCGACCTCTGCGCCTGGACCGGTCACGAGGTTGATCGCCCCCGCGGGGAAGTCGCCCTCGGCCAGGCATTCCATGAGCGCGACCGAGATCACGCTCGTCGACGATGCCGGCGTCCACACCACCGTGTTGCCGGCAGCGAGCGCCGGCGCGATCAGCTCGGCGGCCATCGTCAGCGGCCAGTTCCACGGCGTGATCACGGCGTAGACGCCGCGCGGGTAATGACGCGCGAGCACGAGCTTGGTGGGGCTCGCGCTCGGCAGCACACGCCCCTCGAGCCGCTTGAGGTCCTCGGCAGCGATGCGGAAATACTCGACCGCCTCCGCCACCTCGCCCATCGCCTCGGCCTTCAACGGCTTGCCCTGGTCGAGGGTCAGCAGGCGCGCGATCTCGTCAGAGCGGTGCTCGATCGCGTCCGCGACCTTGTGCAGGCGCTTCGATCTTTCGAAGCCCTTCAGCTTTGCCATCTCGCCGCGCGCTCGATGCGCCGCCTCCACCGCGCGCTGGGCATCGCTGCGGGTGCCTTTCGGCACCGACGCGATGATCTCGCCCGTCGCGGGGCTGTCCGCATCGAAATGCTGGCCGCTGTCCGAGTCGACCCACTTCCCGTCGACAAACATCTTCTTCACGGATTTAGCGACGTCGATCGTCATGACGCGTTCTTCCTTCCCATGTCGAATGCCTGCTGGTAGATCTTTCGGTACGCCGCAGCGTCGACGTCGCGCGGGTTGCCAATCGTCTGCGGATCGGCGAAGGCCTTGTCCGCGAGCATCGGGATCTCGCTTTCGCTGAAGCCGAGGTCCTCCATGCCGCGGATGCCGACGTCCTCGGTCAGCTGGTGCACGTAATCGACGGCCATCTCGGCCGCCTCCCATACCGACGCGCCGCTGACGTCGAGGCCGAACGCCTGCGCCATGCGCGCGAACCGCTCGGGCTCGCCGGAGTAGTTGTATTCCATGACCGGGCCGAGCACTCGCGCGGTCAGCTCGCCGTGCGGCGCGTCGTGCACGCCGCCGGCGGTCTGCGACATCGCGTGCGCGGCGCCTGCGGAGTCGGTGCCGTACGCGAGGCCGGCGAGCATCGCGGCGGCGCTCATGTGGTAGCGCGCCGTCAGGTTCGCGGCCTGCGAGTACGCGACGCGCAGGTACTTCGCGACGTACTCCATCGCCAGCAGCGCCACCGCGTCGGTGAACGGCTGGTGATAGGACATCGTGTAGCACTCGACCGCGTGCGCGAGCGCGTCCATGCCGGTGCCGGCGGTGACCGCCGGTGGAAGCTTCACCGTGAGCTCGGGGTCGATGACCGCAACCCACGACGCGATGTTCGGAGTGCCGCCGACGTTGAACTTGATCTGGCGCTTGGGGTCGGTGATGACGGCCCAAAGAGTTACCTCGCTGCCCGTCCCCGCGGTGGTCGGTACCGCGATCATCGGCGGGATCCTCGAGCTGATCGGGCTGTGACCCCACTCGTAGTCGACGATGCTCCCGTGGTCGTGGGCGGCGACCACGCCGATGCCCTTGGCGGTGTCCATGGAGCTGCCGCCGCCGATGGCGACGAGTCCGTCACAGCCCTGTGTGCGGTACTCGCTCGCGCCCTCATCGACCAGCGCGACCGGCGGGTTGGCGCGGACCTTGTCGAACACGACGGGCTCGACGTCGGCCCGGCGCAGCACCGCGAGCGCCGTCTCGAGCAGACCCGCGGCCTTCACGCCCGGATCCGTGACCAGAAGGGGTCGCCGCATGCCGAGCTGCGCGGCCTCGTTGCCGAGCTCCTCGATGGCGCCGAGCCGCTGCACGAGTCGCGTCGGCGATTGGTAGGTGCGGAGTGTGTATTCGAGCATGGACATCAGGGCAGAAGGCCGCCGGGTCTTACCCCGGCGGCCACGCAAACACTACTCAACAGGGATCTCGTGGTGAATCCGGCGCAGGTCAATGCCCTGCCGGCTGCGCAAGATGCGCGCGGCGACGTAGATGATCACCGCCACCACGTAGGTGGCGACGAAGTAGATGACGGAGTTAGGCGTCTTCGAGAACGACGTCCCGTACAGGTTGTCGGGGTTGAACGACCACTGGTAGAGCATGAACAGAAGGAACAGGCCCGTGATCACGCCGACGATCGTGATCGCAGGTACTCCCGCGACGTTCCAGCGGGCGATCGGCGACGCGTCGTAGAGGTCCTTGCGCCGCCACGGCAGGATGATGGCCGCGACGGTCGTGGCAAGGAAGGTGAGTGCGAGGACGGCGGTCGCGTCGAGGAACACGCTCGTAAAGCTCGGCTGGTAGGCATAGATCGCGCTGATCACTAAAGACGGCACGATCATCAGGACCAGTGCGCCGTACGGAACACGCCTACCCGACGAGATGCTGGCCGCCCATGCGGGCAGCACGCGGTCAAACGCCGCGGCGAAGATCACGCGGGTCGAAGACAGGAAGAGCGTTCCCGCCCAACCGAAGAACCACAGGCCCATGACGATGAGCAGCACCGCCTGGAACAGGTGGCTGTTCACAAGCCAGCCCGCAAACATCACCGGGTAAGGCCAGATTCCGACCGGACCGTAGGTCGCACCCTGGACTCCGTAGAGGGTGTTCCAGTAGGCGGCGTTGGACGCCTGGTAGAAGTTCCATCCCATCGTCTTGACGATGAGCAGCATCACCACGGCGACGAGACCAACCGTCACCCACAGGCCCCAGAACATGCTCCAGAACGGCTTGCGGATGTCCTTTGCTCCGCGGACTTCGCCGTACAGCGTGGCGCCCCAGTTCGGCCAGAGCAGGTAGAAGGCCAGCCATGGAAGCAACAGCCCGATGGAGCCGAATGCGATGGTGCCGAAATTGGAGCCGGTGTATCCACCCTTGCCGGCGGCGTCGATCGTCGCCTGGTACGCATTGCCACTCGCGCCGAAGAGCGAAGCAGCCTCGCGATTGAACGCGTTCTGAAAGTCGCTCTGGCTGGCGAATGCCAGAAGCCCGATCACGACCACCAGCCCGGCCAGCCCGATCCAGAAGCAGACCTTCTGGATCCGGGCGTACGTTTCCATGCCGAGGGTGACGACCACGCTGACGAACGCGAGGACGATCAGGCAGGCGACGAAGATCCCGGTCTGGCTCACGAAGAAATTCGCGACGCTCGTCCAGCCCAACGTGTAAGCGAGCGGAATGAAGAACTGGACGTTGAGGATGTTGGCGTAGATCGGCGCCCAGAGAAACAGCGTGAACCACCAGCCAGTGATCGAGAGGACGAATCCAAGTCCACCGCCAAGCACACGACTCTGCCACGCGTAGTCGCCGCCTGTGCGCGGCATCACGCTCACGAGCATCGCGTACGTGATGACGAGGAAGGTCGTCAGCACGCCGAAGAGAAGAATGGCGAGAAGGATCTGGCCGTCCGGCACCGTGTACGCAAACGACATGCCGTACAGGCCCAGCGTGATGAGGTTCACCGACCAGAACGCATAGACGAAGGCATCGAATGTGGACCACGCTTTCACGAGCCCGGTCGCGTTGCGTAAGAACAGGCCCGGCCTTGCTGCGGCCGATCCCATCGTCGTGTCAGCCATATGCTTCCTCCTTACTCATCCGTTGACGAGCTGGTAGCTCTTGATCCCTTTCTTCGGATCGAGCTGGATGATCGCGCCCATGAGCATCCCTTCCTCGTAGGCGCTTCCCGGGTTGATTGAAAGCGTGTTGCCGATCTTGATCGCGCCCTTGCTCTCGTGGATGTGGCCGTGGAGCGAGAGCAGCGGCTGGCGCTTCTCTATCGCCTCGCGTACCGCGGTCGATCCGACGGGCCGCAGCGCGCGGCCCCCGTGCAGGAGCTTGAGATCCGCGTCGATCGCCGGCGCCTCGTCGAGGCCCGAGCGATATGGAGGACAGTGGAGGTTGAAGATCGCGCGCGAAAGATCCGTCAGCTGCGACGCCATGGCGTCGATGCGCTCCGCCAGCTGCTCCTCCGACTCCTCGCGGTGCGTCTTCCACGGCGTCGCGTTCGACCAGCCGGTGGAGATCATCGAGAACCCATCGAACTCGATGACCCGACCCTCGCCGAGCTCGACAAGCTCGGCCCGGCGGATCACATCGTCGACCTCCATCTCGTCGTCGTTGCCGGGCGAGACGAAGATGCGCACGCCGGTGCCGCGAAGCTTGTCCGCCGCCATCTTCATCCACCGGTCGACGCCCTCGAGCATCACCTCCTGAAAGCACGCAGCACGCTTGGCCGGATCCTGGTCGAGCTCGTGCAGGCGCTCGACGGACATCTGCAGCGGGTAGTAGCCCCGACGGCGGATGTTGTTCTCGACCTCGGCCACCTGCTCGGCCGGAACCGCCTGCGTCTCGCCGCCGAGCGCGACCGTGAAATGGCCGTTCTCGGACACGATCGGCACGATCGCCTTGCCGGTCATGTCGCCGCCGCAGATGAGCACGTCGGCGTTGTAGAACTTGGCAGCGTTCAGGAACTTCTTCCAGCAGACCTCCGAGCCGTGAAGGTCGGTGGCGAAGAACACCTTCGGCATCAGTGCGCCCCCTCCACCAGCACCTTGCGCATCTCGCGCTCGAACCCGATGACGTGGTTGCGCATCACTGTCTCGGCGAGGTCGCCGTCGCCCGCGATCACGGCCTCGAGCAGGTCGACGTGCTCATCGACCGCCTGGCGCAGCGCCACCTGGCGGTCGAGCACGAGGTACCAGAGGCGAAGGCTGAGATTGAAGTAACGCTCGAGCGTCGACTCGAGGAAGGGGTTGTGCGCGGCGTGATAGACGAGGCGGTGGATCTTCTGGTCGAGCTGCATGAGCTCGCGGGCGTCGGTGACGCGACCCCGACGCAGCAGCTCGAGCAGCTCGCGCATCGCGTCCCGATCGGCGCTCGTGTGCTTCTGCGCCGCGAGGCGTGCGGCATGGGACTCGAGCACCACCCGGACCTCCGTGATGCGCGCGAGATCGGTGATGTTGACGTCGGTGACGAAGGTTCCGCGGTGGGGGATCGAGCGGACGAGGTTCTCGCGCGCCAGCCGCTGCAGCGCCTCGCGAATCGGAGTGCGCCCGATCTTGAGCTCCTCGCGAAGCCGGGCCTCGTTGACGACCGACCCCGGCGGCATGTCGAGGGAGACGATCCGCTCCAGGATGCGCGTGTACGCCTCCTCGCTCTGAGAGCGGACGGCGACGGGCTCAGCAACGGCCATGCACTTACGGCCCTCCACCAAGCCGATATGCGACCGATATACCGGCGCACCGTAGCACCGGACCGGTGTCCCGTCAACCGGCGGTTCACCGGCCCGGCTTACGTGTTCAGGAGGCGCTTATACCCAGGGCGAGCAGCGCTGCGACCGCCTGGTCGCCGGTCGCGTAGACGTGCGACCGGATCCCGCTGTTGCCGAGGTCTCCGCTCGGTCCGGGCACACTGGAGTCGCCTTCGTAGAACCGATCGTTGGGCGGGTCCTCTCCGGCGATGTCGCGGATCAGGACCCGATGTGCGCACTCGACGCCGCAGATCTCCGCCGCCACCTCGGCGACGAGGATGCCAAGCGAGCCGCCGGCCGTTGCGGCCGCGAGGACGGCCCCGAGGTACGCACCGATGAAGATGTTCTCGAGCGCTTCGCCAATGGCCAGCATCGCCGGCGCGCTGGCGAAGGTTCCTGCTGGAAACGCGAACGTGTTGGCGGGAAAGCTGAGCCCGAGCGCGCTCTGCAGGGTGGCGAGGTGATTCGCCTCCTGATTCCGCGCTGCCATGAAGTAGTCGCGGTGCGCGCTGTTGAGCAGCGTGCCCTTTGCGAGGTCCGCCGGCACTCCGAAGTCGGAGCTGACACCCAGCGCGTTGGAGTAGAACGCGACAGCGATCTTCTCGGCGCCGACGGCGGCGTTGCCGAAACCCACGACGGTGCCTGCGTCAGCTGAAGCGGGTAACACGCGGCCCAGGCCGGCCGCCCCAGCCGCCGCGGCGGCTCCTCCCGCGGCGATCGCCGTCAGGAACTTGCGCCGCGTGCTGCGCGGCTTGAAGAAGTCGACGGATTCGAGAACCTTCTCTACCCGTCCGAGACCTTCGGTTGACATCCGTTTCCTCTCCTCGACCGGATGGTCGCGCCTGAGGATGTCAGGCGAGCCGGCTCCTTGCCCTTGATACGGAGAGGCACGGTCGATGGAAAACCCGAAGATTCGGGCTAGGCCACCGCTCCGGTCAGCTGTGGCGCCTGCGTCGGAGCTCGTACCCCATTCGGTGCGGCCTCCTCGGTCACCGCCAGGGCTTTGTATCCGGCCAGGTCGTGCCCCAGAACGACCACCTTGGCGCCGCGTAGGTCGGGCGCAAACACGGCGCCGGGTACCGGTTGTCCCGCGGCTGGTATCAGCCAAAGCTCATACACACGGTCGGGTGCGATCTGCGGAAGGCCGCTGAACTGGACGAACGTGAGATCTTCCGCCTTCAGCTCGAACACGCTCCCATGCGCTCCCGCCATGTCCCCGGTCCCCGTCATCGCGAACTGCGCGACACCTGCGGCCGGTGCCGGAGCAGTCGTGCGTCCGATCCCCAGACCCAGGCCCGCGCCGAGCGCAAAAGCGATCAATGCGGCGGCAGCCGCGGCGGCCGGCCGCCATTGCATCCGTTCGCGGGGCGTGATGCGCCTTGCTGGAATGATCTTGGGGGAGGCGTCGGGCGCACCCGCCGCGGCAAGAATGCGGCCCCGCAACGCCGCCGGCGGTGTGATCGGTTCGACCCCGAGCGGTAGGACTCCGATGGCGCGCCGGAGGTCCTGGGCGAGCGCCGGACAGGTTGGGCAGGTCTGCAGGTGCATGCGGACCTCCTGCCCCTCGTCATCGTCGAGAGCGCCGAGAACGTAGGCGGCGACCGAGGCCTCCAGCTCGTCGTGGTCGGTGATCATTCCATGAGCCCTTTGCCCTCTAGATACGCATGCAGCTTTTCAAGGGCAAGCCGCATCCGGCCTTTGACCGTGCTGAGCGGCACTCTTGTCATCTCGGCGATCTCCCGCTGACTGTATCCGCCGAAGTAGGCGAGCTCGACCGCTTGCCGCTGTTCGACCGGGAGGCGGTCGAGCGCGCTCCGCACCGCGCGCTGCTCGGTCGCAAACGCGATCTCTTCCCAAGGATCCGAGCCACGACCTTCGGCTGCGGCAGGTTCGGCGACCTCCAGGTCGATGTCGCGGCCCGTTCGTGAGCGCCTACCGCGCAGCTTGTCGATCGCTCGGTTGCGAACGAGTGTCAGCAGCCAGGTCCGGAGCGACCCCCGCATGGGGTCGAAGGTCGCTGCGCTGCTCCACAGTTTCAGGAAGCATTCCTGGACGGTGTCTTCCGCGAGTCCGGCGTCGCCCAGGATTCGGAACCCCACGGAGTACGCAAGGCCTCCGTAGCGGTCGTAAAGGGCGGCGAGGGCGGAGGCGTCTCGCGCGGCAAGCGCACGAACGAGCTCCGCGTCAGATCGTACGTCCACTTCCGGTCGCTTCCTCCATCCAGCGCTTCAAACGCTGCGAGCGCAGCACTTCGAGCGCCCGCTCCCACCGGCCGGAGTAGTAGCCCGCGAAATCGAAGTCGACAGCCGAGATCCTCGCCTGGATGGCACCCCAAAGCGTCCAGCCGACGTCCGACATCAGCGCGAACAGGTTCATGCGCGCCAGCTGGCGGCGGTCTAGGGTGCCGAAGTACGCCTCGCACAGTGCCGCGCGGAGGTCCGAGTCGAACTCCGCCTCCTGCGCGGTGTTGCCGAGGTCGAAGCACGGGTCGTTGTTGCCGCTCAGCTCGTAGTCGACGATGCGCAGCGCCGTGCCGTCGTCGATGAAGTTCTCGCACAGCAGATCGTTGTGACATGGCGCGGGCCCAAGCGCGTGGACACCGATGGCGCGCTCGATGTCGGCGACCGTAGGCAGCCAGTCCCGGTAGTCCGGCGGAATCGCGACCGCGTGCTCGTCGACGATTCGGAGGTAGTACTCGATCAGCCGGAACATGTTGAAGTCCTGCAGGAAGCGCGGCGCGGCGTGCAGGCGATGAAACGATTGCGCCATGCGCGCCGCCATGCGCGGCGACTGCAGCGTCTTGGCCGACATGGTCGGTCCGGCGATGAACTCGAGCACCATCACGTCGAGACCCGCGACGTGCTCGAGGACCTTCGGTCCGATGCCGGTGGTTGCCGCCGCCCTTGTGTTGTAGACCTCGTTGTCGCGGTCGATGGAGAGCAGCTCGGTCGATTGGCCCGGAAGGCGCATCACAAATTTCGCGCCGTCGACCTCGACGAGGTAGTTTTCGTTGGTCAGCCCGCCGGACAGCTCGGACATCTGGAGGTTGCGTCCCCTCCACATCGCGACCTTCTTCGCGGCTTCCTCAGCGCGTTGGTTGAGGCTCAAGCACCCGATCTCGCTCGACGATCGCAGGCACCGGCTCGCCGAAGACCTCGACGCTCACGACCGCGCCGGGCTTCAGCTCGGCGGGTAGATAGCAGTAGGCGAGGTTCTTGCGCACCGTGAAGCCATAGGCGCAGCTGCGCAGCCGGCCGGCGACTTGCCCGTCTCGCAGCACCGCTTCGCCTCCGTAGATGGGGACGTACTCCTCGCCGCCAATCGATAGCGTGCGAAGCCGGCGAGTGACGTTGGGATCGATCGCCGCCCACTTCGTCTTGTCGACGGCAAATCCGAGGCCGGCTTCGTACGGGTTGTCCAGCAATCCCATGTCGGTGCCGTAGTAGCGATACCCCTTCTCCATTCGCAGGGAATCGAGCACGCGATACCCGCCCGGGGCGATGCCTGAATCCCGACCGGCGCTGATCAGCCGGTCCCACACCTGGCCGGCCAGGGCGGGATCGACGTACAGCTCCCAGCCGAGCTCGCCGACGTACGTCACGCGCTGCGCGAAAACGGGAATGCCACCGATGCGGATCTCGCCTGCGCGCATGAAAGGCAGCGAAACGTCGGGCAGGACCTCCGGCGCGCGCGGCCCCCACATCCCGATCACGGAAAGGTCCTCTGACGATTCGCGCAGCTCGACATGCGCATCGCGGACCTGCGTGCGCAGCCATCCGATATCGCTGTTCACGTAACCGGCGCCGGTCACGAGGCGAAAGTGATCGGTGTCGATGCGTGTGATGGTGACGTCGGCCGCGATGCCGCCGTCCCTCTCGAGCAGCTGCGTGTAGACGACCGATCCGACCGGGCGATCGATGCGGTTGCCCGCGACGCGCTCGAGCAGCGCCAGCGCGCCGGGCCCGGTGATCTCGATCTTGCCGAACGAGCTCATGTCGATGATGCCGACGCGCTCGCGAAACGCGCGATGCTCGGCCGCGAGCTGTTCGAAGTAAGGCGGACGGGTGAATCCGAACTCTCGCTGGTCCGCGCCCGCGCGGCGCCATGGCTTACCCGGCTCGAAGTAGTCGGGTCGCTCCCATCCGTGCTTCACGCCGAACACCGCGCCCAGGTCCTGCATCCGGCTGTGGAGCGCGCTCGTGCGTTTGGGCCGGCCCCACTCGTCCGAGTCGAACGGATAGCGAAGGAGGTAGTAGTACTTGTACGTCTCGCGAGCGAGTTCCGAGACGTAGCGCGCGTCGCGATGGACAGGGCCGAACCTCCACGGCCGATAGGCGTAGAGGTCGAGCTCGGTGTCGCCGGAAGTGACCAGCTCTGCGATCGCGCGCCCGATCCCGCCTGCGCCACCGAAGCCGTTGAGCGAAAGTCCGGCGGCCATATAGAGGCCATGCACGCCGGGCACGCCGCCGACCAGCGGGCCTGCGTCCGGGGTCATCGCGTCCGGATGGCACACGAGCTTGACGATGCCGGCCTCGTGAGCGAAGGGGAAGCGTCGCGCGGCGCCCGCGAGCAGCGGCTCGAATCGCGCCTGGTCCGGCGGCAGAGACAAACCGGCGTGATCCCACGGCACGCCATCCAGCCACCGCGCGACCGGGTTCGACTCGTACCCCCCGAGGACCATTCCGCCCGCCTCCGCCTTGCCGTAGATCAGGTTGTCGGGATCGCGAAAGCAGGGCATGTCATGCGGGAGCTCGTGGCCGGGCACCGCATGCAATGCGGCGTGCTGATGGTCGACCGGCGTGGAGACGGCGAACGCGCCCGCCATCGCCGCGATCTGCGGCCCCCAGATGCCGCCCGCGACGACCACCACCTCGGTGGCGATCGGCCCTTGATCCGTGTGGACAGCTGCGACATCACCGTTGGCCCGTAGCTCGATGCCGGTGACGCGGCAATGCGTCAGCACTCGCGCGGCCAGCTTGCGCGCCGCCGCTGCCAGCGCGTGGGTCGCGGTGTGCGGGTCGAGGTGGCCGTCACCCGGCATCCACACCGCCCCGTAGAGCGAATCCCGGGTGATGACCGGCATCAGCCGGACCGCCTCGTCGGCCGACACCAGCTCGGCATCGAGTCCGATGCCACGCGCGCGGCTCACGCCGCGCTGGAGCTCCTTGAGCTGGTCGCGCGACGACGCAAACCTCAGGCTTCCGACCGTCTCGAAAACGCCGAGCTCTTGGTAGAGCTCGATGCTGTAGCGGCGGAACCGCATCATCGTCGGCGACGGGTTGAACTGGGTGACGAGACCGGCCGCGTGACACGTCGAGCCGCTCGTCAGCTCGTCCTTCTCGAGAAGGACGGCGTCGTTCCAACCAGCCTTGGCCAGGTGATAGAGGACGCTGGTCCCGGTGATCCCGCCACCGATCACCACCGCGCGCGCGGATTCCATGTGCGGCTGAAACTTACTCCGGGAACCACCATGCCGGATAGGCGCGCATATCCCGCGCTGGCACGCACAAAGAACCCTGATATTCCGGCCGAAGCAGCAGCTTCTACTCCGGCAGCGGCTGCTGTTTCGTCTCCGGGAGCAGGAACAGAAGCAGCGCGCCCGCGATCGCCGCGACTCCGCCCAGCTCGATGGCGCCTCCCAAACCCGCGGAAGGCGCAAGCACGGCAACGAACTGAAGCCCCGCGATCCCCCCGACGGCCGCGATCACGGCTGTGGAAGCTTCGGCGGTGGCGCGCGCGCGCGTGGGAAACAGCTCGCCCGACCACGCCCCGAAAACCGGCGTCGCAGCGCTCGCGAACGCGCTCCACAGCACGTTGCCCGCAAAGAACCCGAGCGAGCCGGTGCCGAAGCTCATGCTCGTCGCTGCCGCCGTCGCGATCGTCAATGCGATCGCCGGACCGCGCCGCCCGAAACGGTCGCTCAGGTAACCGCCCGCGAGATAGGACGCGGCGCCCGCGATGCCGCTGACGACGATCAGGACGCTGATGGCCGCCGCCGACCAGTGGAGGTCGAAGGATGCGAAGACCGTGTAGAGAAGACCGGCCGGTTGCAGAAGCACCGCGAGGAGCGCGGTCATCGCCGCGAGGACGATGATCCGCCGGCGCCACGGTCGCTCCCAGAGGATCCGCAGCGCCGAGCCGGTTGCGTGGACGTGCTCCCACGTCCGGCTCTCGGGGAGCAGCCACCAGATAAAAGGAGAGACGACGATTCCTGATCCCGACGCGTAGAAGAGCCAGCGCCAGTGCGGCGTGACGATCGGATAGGCGACGACGACGATGAAGATGCCCATCCCCGAAAGAAGGGCGATCAGGCTGACCGCGGTGCCGCGATGTTCGACCGGCGCTTCCTCGACGATGAGTGCCGTCACGACTCCGATGACGAGCACCTCAAACGTGACGGCGAACAGCTTGAGGAACGCGAGCTGCGCCAGCGAGACCGCAACGCCGCTCACGAGATTTGCGAGCGACGAACCGAAGACGCCGACCGCGATCATCCTGCGCCGCCCGAAGCGATCGGCGAATGTCGCGAGCGGCAGCGCGCCCAGGGTCCCGATCGCGAGGATCGAACCGAGGTCTGACAGAGCGAGCGTGCCCGCATGGAACTCGCGCGCGATCGCGGGAAGCGCGAGCACGAGGATGTTGCCTTGAAAGTTGGTGATGATCACGGCGAGGCCGGCCCACAGGAGGATCACCTTGTGCCGCCGCTCGAGCGAGACCAACTAGACCAGCCGCAGCCTACGCAACAGGTATGGACCCGGGCCAAGGAATCCGCACGTCGCCGCGATGTGCGCGAGGGAGACGCCCAGGAGCGAAGGCGGTCCGGGCAATAGCCAGAAAGCCAGGCCCATCGGGATGCCGACGAGCGCGGTCGCCGCGGTGTCCAGCCACGGCCATCGCCCGAGGCGGTGGTAGACGACGTAGACGGTGGTCGCGACGAGGAATCCCGCCGGCGCACCCCACAGGATCGCGAGCCCGCCCTGCATCAGGCCGCGAAAAAACGCTTCCTCTATCGGCCCGTTGAGGGCATAGAACCCCGCCTGGAACCACGCGTCATCCGCGCCGGCAGGCACGTTCAATGCTCCTCGCCTTCGTGTCAGCCAGAGCTGGACCCACATAGCCGCACCGAACAGCACCGGCGCGGCGACGGCCGCGAATGTGAGCTGCACCGCGACATCACCCCATTGAAGGCCGAGCCACGTCGCTCGATTCGTCACGATTGCGGCGACGGTGACGGCAAGCGTGAATGGGATCAGGCGGATCAGGATGTCGGGCCACACCCAGCTCCAGCTGTCTGGAATACGCGTCAGGCGAAGCTGCGTTGGAACCCTTTGAGTGGCAGAGCCCATCAAGTTCGACGTGTTCTTCGACTACCTGTGCCCGTTCGTCTATCGAGTCGCGGGGATGCTCGACGCGGTGGGTGATGCGGACGCGAGGCCGATAGACGTTCGCTGGCGGTACTTCTCACTCACGCAGGTGAACTCCAAGGATGACGGGTGGACGATCTGGAATGCGCCCGCAACCGACAACGTGCGCGGCCGGCTCGCCTTTGCTGCGGCCGAGGCGGCGCGCCGGCAGGGCAAGTTCGACCAGCTCCACATGCCTCTTCTCGACGCGAGGCATCGCGACAAGCTCGACCTCGACGACCAGGCGGTGCTGGAGCGCGTCGCCGTAGATTCAGGCCTCGATCTCGAGCGATTTCGCGCCGACCTGCACGATCGCAAGATCTTTGAGTCGCTCGCGCGCGAGCACACCGAGGCCGTCGCCGAGCATGGCGTTTTCGGTACTCCTACCTTCGTCTTCGCGAACGGCGAATCGGCCTATGTGCGGCTGGGAGAGAGTGTCCAGGGCGATGCCGCCATTGAGGTGTTCGAGCGCGTGATGTCGGTCGCGGAGGCCGAGCCTCGCATCCTCGAGATCAAGCGCCCGCGGAGGCCGACCGCCTAGCCCGATCGGGTGAGCCCGGCCGCTCCGGTGTTTTCGATACAGCGGGGTACTGAATATGCCGGAAGCAGACACACACGCGCTCCCGGGTCCTTCGAACGACACGTGGCGGGCGTGGCTCATGACCGGCGTGCGGCGCCAGCAGGGGGACAAGCGCCGGATCCGAGGTGCGCATCTCGGCCTCAAACGCATGCTCGTCGAAGGCATGAAGGTCCGCGTCGACAACCCATATTCGTGGAAGGAGTTCTCCGACGCGCTGGTACGGCAGGCGGTTGGCGACGCGGTTCGCTCGCTTTCGCCGCGTGATGCCGAGCTGGTCAAGCTCGCTTACTTCGGAGGCCTCTCGAATCGCGAGATCTCGGCCACGATAGGCATGCCCCAGGCGACGATCGAGCGGCGGCTCCGGCGCGCGATCGCGACCGTCGCCGAGTTCGTCGAACGTGGTCGCGGACTTGGTCAGAGGGCGCTGGGAGCGGTCGCGATCTGGCTCAGCGGTCGGTGGTTCCATGACGCGGTGCTCCCCGCAGCCCAGGCGACTGTGGTCGCGGGAATGGCGGCTGTGATGGTGGCCCAGGCTCCCGCTGCAGCGGCACCGAATCCGGGCCGCGCCGTCGCACCGGGCGTCACCTCCGCGTCGGGCGTGTCGAGCCCAATCCATGAATCGGCTCCCGAGGCGCCACAGCCGGACCGGCAACCGGATGCTTCCAACGCCGCGGCGGCCCCGCTGCCTGTGCCTGTGCCGGCGACGAGCGTGCCGGTCTCGGTGCCGGTTCAGGTACCTGTCACCGCGCCATCACTGCCTCCGGTTCCTCCGCTGCCTTCGGTTCCGGTGAAGATCAAGCCGCCTCAGCTTTAGCGATACGCTCGGGCGGTGATACCCGCCGCCATCGTGCTGTGCGGCGTCGTCCTTCTATTCGTGCCCGCGGCGGGCTGCAACGCGCTCCCTCTTGCCGTCGCATGTCTGTGGCGATGGCCGCCCCCGGTGCAGGGATGGCTCGAGACCCGCCTCGGGCTGGGCCGGCGCACCCTGGACGTCGTGGGCGTCGGTCTTGCCGTCGCGGCTGCGGCCTTCAATCTCGTCACGGGGGGCCAGCTCAACGGACACCTCCTCCACGCCGGTGACTTCCAGACCTACTGGCTCGGTGCGACGGTGGGAACGCACTACGGATGGTCCCGGCTGTTTGACGAGTCTCTGCAGCGTTCGCTCTGGCCCGCACTTGCGGGCGCGCGGGTGGAGTTTCTTCCGTTCTTGAACCCGCCTCCGATCGCGTGGTTGGTCGTTCCTCTGCTCGGCCTCCCATATGCGGCCGCGTACGGCGTTTGGGTCGCGTTGATGGTTTTGTGCGCGGCGTTTGTCATCGCACTCGTCTTGCCGCCGCGCTGGGTGCCGGTGACGGTGTTGATGTCGCTCGGCCTGTGGGTGATCCCGTACACGCTGGCGAGCGGCCAGAACGCGGTGATGGGAGCGCTCGCGATCGCATTGACCTGGCGACTGCTGAAAGCACGCCGCGAAGGTTGGGCAGGCCTGGCGCTCGCGATCATCGATCTGCGGCCGACCGCGACGCTGCTCGTCCCACTCGCATTGCTGCTCGCGGGCTACCGCCGCACGTTCGCAGTCTGGTTGGGAGTGAGCGCCGTGCTCGGCGCGGTGACCTTCTGGTCGCTCGGAATCGACGGCACGAGCCAGTTCATCCAGCTGGCGGTCGATGTCAGGCGCCAGTTTCCCCACGCGCAGCAGATGACGATCACCGGCTGGCTTGGCAGCAGCGCTTTCGTACTTGCGCTCGAGACGGTGCTCGTCGCGTCCGCACTTGCTGCGGCATGGCGCGCCGGCCGTACGCCCGAGACCGCCATCAGCGCGGGAGTGATCGCCTCGTTGTTCGCGACGCCGTACATCCACTACCAGGACTACGTCGCGGCGCTGGCGGCGGCGGGAACGGTCGCGGCGTCGACGTCGCGAACGTCATTCGGCCTGGTCCTGGTTGCATTGCTCGCGGCGGCGCCGCCGGGCTGGCTTTTCGGCGGCGCGTGGGAGGGAGCGCTTCTCGCGGTCGAGATCGCATGGCTCGCGTGGCTCGTGTGGCCGGAACTCGCGAAGAGATCGACACGCACTGACTTGGCTGCTGCCGGTCAGGCGCGCGTTTCCGAATAAGAGCCTCGGCGTCCCCAGCGCCGTCAAGGCTCGACGACCGGGGGAGAAATGTTCATCGATGTAAACATTCACGCGATCACGCGGCGCTTGCTCGTGCTGGCGTTTGCCGTCGTGCTCGTCGCCCTCTGCGTCGACGTGTTGGATCGCAACGATCCGATCAGCGTCGACTTCCACACCTACGTCGCCGCGGGTCAGGTCGGGATACAACAAGGCTGGTCGCACATCTATGACCAGGCGTTGGTCGCGGTCGCGCAGAGGCAGCTTTCGCCCGGCCAGCGTGCGCAGCCGTTTCTGAGCCCCCCGACCGTCGCTTACGTGGCGGCGCCTCTCGCACTTCTGCCCTACGACGTTGCCTACGTCGTCTGGGCGGTGCTGCTGCTGGTCGTTTTCGCGGCTGCGCTGGCGTGGGCCGGAGTGAGCACGGGATGGAGCAAATGGATCGCGATTCTCGGCGCTCTTTCGCCGTGGTGGGTGATGGAGGCCGTCAACGTGGGCCAGATCGTGCCGCTCGAGGCCGCGGCGTGCGTGGTCGCGTGGCGGTTGCTCCGAGAAAAACGCGACGTGCTCGCGGGCATCGCGCTGGCCGCGATCCTGTTCAAGCCGAACAACTCGATCCTCGTGCCGTTCGCGCTGCTGTTTGCATCGCGATTCCGGCTGTTCGCGACCTGGGTTTCGATGTCGCTCGCGGTCCTCGTGCTCGTCGTGTTGACGGTCGGGATCGGTGGCATGACCGACTATGTGACGCAGCTGAGTGGGCCGCTGCCGAAGGGCACCGACTACATCACACTCCATGGAGCGCTCGGCGCCTCGGGAACCCTCGCGGCCGTCGTGCGCATCCTCGTCGTCGCCAGCGTCCTCGCCGCGGGCCACCGCCTGCGTGAATCGCCGGCGATGGTGATCCCGATTGCGATCGTCGGATCGATCCTGGTGTCACCGTACCTTCACGTCGCCGACCTCAGCATGCTCGCGGCCGCGGGCTTCATCGCGTGGGAGCAGTGGACTGCGCCGGCGTGGCGCGTGCCGATCGCTTTGATGTGGGTCATCGCGAGTCCGTACGTCTATGACCTCGGCTGGAGTCTCCACAGCCGGCAGTGGCCGCTGTTCGAGTTCGTGCTTCTTGCTTTGCTTTTGTCGGCGGCTTGGTGGCCATCCTTAACAGCCGGGGTTACGTCAAGGAGACGTTCGCTCGCATAATCAGGTCGCCCGCCGCCACTGGGAGACCTGTTGCCACTCGACGTTCAAGAAATCCGTGGACCGCTACGTGTGCTGGCCGGGCCGGGCACGGGCAAGACACACGCGCTGGTCGAGCTCTGCGAGCAGGCCGTGCGTACCGGCGTGGCACGACGCGATCAGATCCTCGTGCTCACCTTCTCGAATGCGGCGGCCGGCGAGATCGCGCGACGTATCGATGACCGCCTGAAGGACGATTACGGCGAGGCGTGGATCTCTACGTTCCACAGCTTCTGCGCGCGGCTCCTCCGCGACAACAGTCCTGACCGCGAGCGGCTCCTTCTGAACGGCTTCCAGGAGGGCATCGTGATGCGCGAGGTCGTCGCCGATCTCGACGCGTCAATGCTCGGCCCGCTCGATGGCGTGCGGCGCTCCGATGCATTCGCGCGCGACCTGCTCGGTTTCGTCGCATTGATGAAACAGAACCTCGTGCATCCCGCGGCGCTTCAGCTCGCCGCCGAGGCCGGCGCTTCCGAGCGCCTGCGCGTCCTCGCGTCCGTCTACCAGGCTTACCAGCAGCGTCTGGAAGAGAAGCGGCTGATCGACTTCCGTGACCTGATCTCGGGCGCAATCGAGCTGCTGCAGTCCAGGCCCGCTCTGCGCGAGCGCTTTCACGCGCAGTTCCGGCTTGTGCTCGTCGACGAGTTCCAGGACCTCGACCCGGCGCAGTTCGAGCTATTGCAGCTGGTGGCTCCTCCCGAATCGCGGCCGAAGCTCATCGTGGTCGGCGACGCCGATCAATCCATCTACGGGTTCCGCGGGACCGTGCCGCGACTGCTCACCCACGACTTCGTCGCCGTCTATGCACCGGAGACGCGTTACCTCGACGTCTGCCGGCGCTGCTCCCAGGACATGCTGGATGCCGGCGAGCGGCTGCTCCAGGTCACGCAGTTGCAGCGCCACCCGCGCGATCTCCGATCCGAAGCCACGCATGCGGGCGCGGTCGTGGTTGCACGGGAAGCCGACCCCGTCGACGAAGCGTTTCTCGTCGCGCGCGAGATCAAACGCCTGAGATCGCAATCGCCGGAGCTTCGCCTCCGCGACTTCGCAATCGTCCTTCGCAGCACGACTGCGCTCGGCGCGCCGTTCGAGGAGGCGCTGCGCGCGCTCGACCTTCCCTACGAGGTACGAGGCTGGGGTGCGACCGCGCGCAACGAGGTCGTCCGCTTCCTGATCGGCTACCTCGAATCACTGCGCAATCCAGACGACAACGACGCCTTTGAGAGCGCGCTCGCGTCGAGCCTCGGCGGCGTTGGACCGAAAACGGTCGGTCGCCTGCGGGCCTACGCGGCGCAGCGCGGGCGGCCGTTGATCAAGGTCGTGCGCCGGCTGGTGTACGTCCTGGCGGCGCGCAACCCGCTGCTCTATCCACTCCCGTGGAGTGGAGAAATCGGTGACGAGCCGTCGACGCCCGACTACATGACGTTTCTGACCGAATCCGAGCTCGAAAGCCTCCACGCGTGGATGTGCGCGCGGCAAAAGCTGCAATCGCGCGCCGGCAGGCTTTCGATCGCCAGCCTCGCGTATTCGGTGCTGGTCGAGGATGGCGCGATCCGTCGCCTCCTCGACCTCGATCTGCCGGATGACCGTCGGGTCGAAGCGATCAGCGATTTGCGCGCCGCGATCGAAGGCCTCGAGGCGGTAGAAGTCGTGTACGAGCGGCTGCACGGCAAGAAGCCACTCCTGTCCGACGTGGGCGGCTCACTCGAGAGTCTTCTTGCCTCGGCCGCCGACGACTCCGAACCGGCCGAAGGCGGGCGCGACGCCGTTCAGGTCATGACCGTGCACCAGGCAAAGGGGCTCGAGTTCGAGGTCGTGTTCTGCTCGGGCTTCGCCCATGGGCTGTTCCCGCTGGAGGCGCGGCCGCATCCATTGCTCGACGCGGAGGATCGGGCATGGCTGGAGAAGTTCAAAGTCGGCTTCATGCCCTCGTGGCCCTCGGATCCCGACGGGCATCTGGCCGAGGAGGCGAGGCTCGCGTACGTGGCGATGACACGTTCACGCCGGCGTCTTTACATCACGTACGCCGACGCCTATCTCCGGCAGGCAGGTCGGTCGGTGTTCCTCGACATGGCCCAACCCGACGCGATCGAGCATGAGCTGACGCGCGCGGCGTCGCGTCTATTGCCGGCTGACGTGCTCCTCGCGCGAGAGGCGGAGGTGCTCCTCGCCTCCCATCGGTCGGCGCTCGACAACATGGCTGTCGAGCGAGCCGCGCGGCTCGGCCTCGACCTCGACTTCTTGCGCGATCCGGCGTCGGGCGAGCCGTTCGAGCCTTACGGGCCGGGACGCAATCCCGAAGCCGTGCAGATCGGCCACTTCAGCCCGACGACGCTCAACGACTACCTCAAGTGTCCACGCATGTACTGGTACAACCACCATCCGCGCCTGGTCGAGGAGCCGAGGTCGGTCGCGATGGAGCGCGGCGGATTCCTGCACGAGGTGCTGCAGGACTTTCACGAGCACGAGGAGGAATGGCGCCCGCTCGAGGCAGAGCAGCAACGACGCTGGCTCGAAGAGGCGCTGCAGCGCCATCTCGACGGATATCTCTCACGCATGGAAGGTGTGCTCGACCGCAAGCGTGAGGAGAAACAGGTGAGGTCGTTGCTCACCAACTACATCCGCGCGGTGACCGGGCTGCAGCTCATTCGCCGCCTCCGCACGCTGGCCATCGAGAAGAGGTTCCGTCTTCAGGTCGACGGCTCCGAGGTGGTCGGCAAGATCGACCGCGTCAACGACGTCGGCGACGGCGAGGTCGAGGTCGTCGATTACAAGACCGGCGCGGGCAAGGCGATGCGCATCGCCTACGACATGTACTTCGGCCCCGAGCTGCATGACGTGCAGCTCGCGCTCTATTACCTGGCCTGCAAAGAAGGCGTCGACGACGAGGGCAAGCCGCTCGCGTTCCAACCACGCTTCCTGTCGCTCTGGTATCCGAAGGACTGGGTCTGGGGCGGCATGCGCCAGGACATCTTCAGCGTGGGCCGTCCCGCCGGGTTGAAGGAGTACCGAGAGAAGGTGCTCTCGATCGACGACCTGGAGCGTAGTCGTGAGGTCGTCGTCAAAGCCATCGAGCACATCAAGGGCGGTCACTTCGAGCCGGCGCCGCGCGAGCTCGCCGGAACCTGCGTGACGCGATTTGGAACATGCCCCCATTCCACCGTCTGTCCGTACGGAGGCGCGCCGCCGGAATGAGCGCCACTCGCGTGCGAGGCCCGGTGCTCAGCGCGGAGCAGGCCGCCGCCGCCCACGCCGGTCCGCAGGGAGCGTTCCTCATCGCCGCCGGCCCGGGTACCGGAAAGACGTTTACGGCAACGGAGCGCTTCTGCTGGCTGGTGGAGCAAGGCGTCGCTCCGGACCGCATCCTGACCGTCACCTTCAGCGATCGCGCGGCGGAGGAGCTGCGCCTGCGGATCACGCGCGAGCTGGGCGCTCGCCGTCCCGACCTCGGAGCGCAGGCCGCCGGGCGCGCGCAGGGCGCACAACTCCTCGACGGAGCCGCCGGGCGCGCGCAGGGCGCACAACTCCTCGATGGAGCCGCCGGGCGCGCGCAGGGCGCACAGCTCCTCGACGGAGCGTGGATCGGAACGTTTCACAGCGTCTGCGCGCGACTGCTCGATGAGTTCGCGTACCTCGTCGGCGCGCCGCGCGAGATGCGCGTGCTCGACGAGACCGGACAGCGTCTGTTCGAGCAAGAGCTGCTGGCGAAGCTGCGAAGCGGCGCGGCAGCACCGTTCGATCCGGACTCTTTCAGCGCTCTTTCGGTCGACGACCTCGACGATCTGCTTCGGTCAGGTCTGCGCTTCCTGCTCAAGCTCAAGGGTCGCGGCATCACGCCGGAGCGTTTTCGCGAGCGTGCCGTCGAGCTGCACGCGCAGCACTGGAGCGGCCGGCCGAGCACCAACGGCTCGGGTGGCCCGGATCCGTCGCGCGCCGAAGCGGAGGCCATCGACGTGCTGTCCACGATCTACAGCGCGTATGAGGAAGCGCTCCATTCTCACGGACTGCGCGATTTCGACGACCTGCTGCTCGAAGTCATCGACGCGCTCGAGCGTGTCCCGGAATTTCGCCGTCGCTGTCGCGAGCGATTCCGCTACCTGATCGTCGACGAGTTCCAGGACACCAACCGCATCCAGCTCGACTTCATCCGGCTGGCCGCCGCGGAGCATTTCGGCAATGTGACCGTTGTGGGCGATGCGAAGCAGTCGATCTACGGCTGGCGCGATGCTGAGATCGAAAACATCCGTTCACGCTTTCCCGGCACGAGCCTGCCCCTGACGCACAACCGCCGCTCTTTCCAGGGCATCCTGGATTGCGCGACCGATTTCATCCGGCGCGATCGCGACTTCGCATCCGAGCCGGACCTCGTGGCGACGCGTGGCTCCGGGGACGGGCCGCCGGTCAGCGTGATGATGGCTCCCGATTCGCGCACCGAGGCACGATCGGTCGCGGAAACGATCCGCCGGCTGCACGTCAGCGGCCGCGCATTTCGCGACATCGCGGTTCTGTCGCATTCCGTGCGCATGCTGCCCCGCGAGTTCGAGGATGAGCTGCGCCGCCAGGGCATCCCGTACGTCACGAGCGGTGGATCCGGGTTCTTCGACCGGCAGGAGATCAAGGACGTGCTCGGGCTGCTCCGCCTCGCTGAGAATCCGATGGACGACGGCGCGCTCGTGCGCATCCTGCAGGGCCCGATCGTGCGTCTCACAGACGCGGGGATGTACCGCCTCGCCTCGCGCCGATTCGAAAAGCCCGGCATGCGGCTTCGGGACTGCTTTGACGAGTCGATGCGCGAAGGGTTCCCGGAGATGGAGGCGAAGGTCGCCGCTGAAGCCACGCGATTGCTCGATCTCACCGATCGCATCGGCCGCCTTCGTGACACGCTGACCGTCGGGGACATCCTCAATCGCCTGCTCGAGGAGAGCGGGTACCTGCGCTGGGCCGAGCTGCGAGCGCAGCGCGACGGAAGCCCGCGCGCGCTCCTGAACCTCCGCAAGGTGTTCCAGCTTGCGGGGCGCTTCGAGCGTGACCTCACGCTTGCGGGCATCGGCGATTTCGTCCGGCATCTCGACCAGGTGATCGACGCCGAGCTCCCGGTAGGCGAGGCGGCCGAAGAGTCCGAAGGCGCCGAGGCCGTGTCGTTGCTGACGATTCACGCCGCCAAAGGCCTCGAGTTTCCGGTCGTCTTTCTGGTCAATCTCCGCCCGCCGCGGCCGCGTGACACCGAGCGCTTGTTTTTCGATCCCGACAGCCTCGGGTTCGTGATGAAGAACTGGCGCGGCGAGAAGCATCCGCGCTACGTGGACACGTCGCCCGGCGCGCCTGCGGTCGCTCTTGCGATCGGCGAGCGCCGCCGCATCGTCTACGTCGGCTTGACGCGAGCCCGCGACTCGCTTTACGTGACCGCCACGCGCGAAGAGCCGTCGGTGCATGAGGTCGGCGCGAACGGAGTCGATGACCACGACCACTTCGCCGAGATACTCAGCTGGGCCGTCGCGCATCCCGAATCGGCCGTCGTCGTCGAGTCGGAACAGCTGGAGCTCCCGGTACCGCGCACGCTGAACGGTCATGTTCGCGACGATCCTTCGGTCATCAGCGCCGTCCTCGACCGCCTCGAGGAGATTGGCCTGGCCAACGCGGCCGCAACACCGGAACGCGCGGCCGCGATCGAGCTGAGCTTCTCGCAGCTCCACGACTTCGAGGTGTGCCCGGTCCGGTATCGGTTCAGCCAGGTATGGGGCGTGCCGGCGCCGCCGGACGAGCTGCAGCCTTTCCAGGTTCGCGCCATCGGCTCGACCGAGCTCGGCTCAGCGGTGCACGAAGCGCTGGCCGCGTGGCACATGGGTGGCGGCGACCTCCTCGAGCTCTATCGCGGACCGGCGTTGGGTCGCGAGATGCTCGCGCGATATCTCGAGCATCCGCTGTCCCGTGCCCGGACGCTTGCGGTGGAGGCGGGTTTCAACATGTCGATTGCCGGCGCGAGGGTGCGAGGGTTGGTCGACCGCATCTGTGAGAGCGAAGGCCGTTCCGTGCTCATCGACTTCAAGACCAACGCCACGCTGGATGAGGCTCTGCTCGAGGCGTACCGCCTACAGCTGCGCATCTACGGCGTGGCGGCGCATCGAGGCCTGCTCGCCGGAGGAACCGAACCACGACTGGTGCTCTTCGACCTACGGCACGCGCAGCCGCATGACGTAACGCCGGACGATGAGCTGGTGCATGGGCATGTCGCCACGGCGGCACGACTCATCGCCGCCGGCGATTTTCGGCTGGGCCCAGAACACGAGAAACGACCGTGCCAGTTGTGCGCGTACCGTCCCATTTGCCCCGATGCGCGAAAAGTACTTTGAGCGGCGCGAGATCAAGGAAGCGATAGCTTTCGCCGAGGCCGGCGGCATCGCCGTCCATCGCAACTTCGACTCATATCACGGCTCGACGATTCGCGGCATGCGGCGCGAGAAACCGTTCCTGCACGTGATCGGCCTCCGCTCGACGCTGGAGCAGTGGGGCAGACTCCATGGCCTGCGTCCGGAATGGATCCAGCCCGAGAAACGGCGCCGGGTTGCGCATTACGACGTCTTCGGGCCCGCCGCCCAGGCGCTGATCGCCCGCCTCCGCGGACCCCTTGACGTCGAATGACGCGGCGCGTTATAATGCGTCATGGAGGAGGTAATCCGAAATGAGCATGAACTTCAGTGACAGGGCGATGGCCGTCGAGGAAGTGGCCGTCGGCGCCGCCGAGACCGCTGCCGAGGTCGTCACCAACCCGGTAGGCAGCGCGCGTAAGCAGGTCCGCTCGTTCGAGCGGAGGGGCACTCCGGCCGTGCGCCGGATCAACCGCCGCATCAACGCGCTTCTGCCGGACAAGCTGACGGTCTTTGGCGTCGACGTCAACGAGAAGCTTCCGGAGAAGCTCGCCATCAAGGGCTTGCACGCCGTGAGGTTCCAGGCCCGGCGCGATGACATGGTCGGTGGAGTTGCCAAGCGAACGCTGCGGCTCTTCAACGGCTCGTTCAAGACGATCGCGCGGACCGCGACCCGCCTCGAGGAGGCGTCGCAGCTGACGCCGCACCGCGAGGTTGCGAGCAAGCCGGCCGCGACCCGGGCCCGCCGGCGCACAGCGCGCCGCCGCGCCGCCTAGGCCAGCACCGGAAAGGGCGCCCATTCGTGGGCGCCCTTTTTCATTCCATCCGAGCGAGCCAGGCGTGGCCGGGATGAATGCGCTCCAGGGCCGACCGAAGCCATCGCCGTGACGCCTCGTCGAGGAGAGGCAGCGTCCGCTTGAAGTCGGCCTCGTCCTTGGGCCGCGCCAGCCGAGCCTTGAACAGGAGCCCGATCTCCGGCGCCACGTACGGCAGCCCCGCATCTGTTCTGCGCACGACCTCGGAATATGGCCGGCGAATTGTCGGATCGCGCCGGCAGATCCAGGTGTTGCCTTCATGCGGCTCGCGGAAGACGTCGAGCAGGTACGCGCCGGTGGCGGGGTCCCGAAGCCACGTCTGGTGCATGAAGTCGAACGCCGCCTTGTCGGACAGCGGCCACCTTTGGGCAGCGCCCACGACATCGAACTCGTAGCCGGCGAAGGCGGTGCGGATTGCCTCGAAACCCGCGGCCGGAACCGTGATCTCCACGTCTTCGTGCTCGCGGCTGATCGATCCTCCGAAGAGATCGAGCGCCCATCCCCCGCGAACGCCCACGTGACCTCGACGCGGTCGAGGCGGCGCGCCACCTCTTCGAGAGTCATCGACTTCCACGTGAATTCCGCCAGGGGCTCGCCGCCGGCCGGGATTTGATCCGCGGCACCGGTATCAGTCATCGTTCCAGTGACAGCCATGGTCCTGTGCACGGGTTCGATCGCGTACGACTACATCCTCACATTCAAGGGCCGCTTCAAAGACCACATCCTGCTCGACAAGACGCACATCCTGAACCTGAGCTTCCTCGTCGACGACCTGCAGAAGCGGAAAGGTGGCGTTGCCGGGAACTATGCGTACAACCTGATGCTGCTGGGCCACCCCGCGGCTGTGCTCGCGACGGCAGGCACCGATGCTGCGGAATACCGCGACTGGCTCGCCGCGCTCGGCGTCGACTGCCGCGGGCTGCGCCTCCTCGAGGGCGAGATCAGCGCGACCGGCTTCACGACCACCGACATGGACGACAACCAGCTGACCGGGTACTACGGCGGCGCGATGTGGCGCGCGGCCTCGCTCGGCCTGGACGACGGACCGCCCGACGTCGACGCCGTCATCATCGGCCCGAACGACCCGGGCGCGATGAAGCGGTTGGTCCGCGAGTGCCGGGACCGCAAGGTCCCGTTCGTTTTCGACCCGGCGCACCAGCTCCCGATGATGGCCGGCGAAGATGTGACCGACAGCGCCGACGGTGCGTGGATCACCATCGGCAACGATTACGAGCTCGAGCTCATCCAGGAGCGGACCGGTCGAGCAATGAACGGTCTGCTCGACCTGTCCGAGATGGTCGTGACGACGCTCGGTCGTAATGGATCGCGGATCACGACTCGCGATGGCTCGGTGGACATTCCATCAGCTCCATCTGGGCACGAGGTCGATCCGACAGGCTGCGGCGATGCGTATCGAGCCGGCCTCGTCGCCGGGCTGCTCCGCGGACTGTCACTGCCCGAAGCCGGTCGGATCGCCTCGCTCGCCGCAACGTACGCCGTCGAGCACGTCGGCACGATTGAGCACGACTACAGCCGCGAGGCGTTTGCGGCCAGGTATCGCGATTCGTTTGGGTCAGAGCTGGCCGAGAAGTTCTGGGTCAGTTGAACTTGCGGCTCTGGTCGCGACGGTAGGCCCAGAGAGCGAGCATGAAAAAGGCGACCGTGTAGATGCCCATGTACAGCCAGTCCAGCGAAAGGCTCCCGCCGGTCGTCGGCGCGCCTACGGCGTCCCAGACGAGATTCGCGCCCCGGTAGAGCGGTAGGTAAGGCGCGATGTTCTGCAGGAACACTGGCAGCAAAGCGAGCGGAAAGAACAGGCCCGAAGCGAACGCCGTCGGAAGGTAAATGAGGTTGGTTACCGCCGGCGCCGAGTTCGGCCCGGCGATGTAGCCGAGCGCGAAGCCGAGACCGACGAACGGAATCGCGCAGATCATGGATCGCGCAAACAACGTGATCCACTGCGAGGTTGTCAGGTGTGCCCCGCCCGCGAAGTACGCCAGCAGGCCCAGGGCTATGACTGCCAGCAGCGCGATCGCGAGTGCGGACAGCGTCTTCGCGACAAAGTAAACGGGCGCGGGCAGCGGCGTCGAATGCATGAGCAGGTCCTGCTTCTGGCCGCGCTCGTTGGCCAGCGAGATCCCGAAGCCGAGCACCATCACGTTGGCGACTCCATAAAGCGCCATCGACGCCAGGAAGTACTCGCCGAAAGTGACACCCGAGGGGCCCATGACCTGTTTCGCCTGTCCGAGCCCGATGAACGCGTAGAACATCGACGGCAGCACGATGCTTGTCGTGCTGAACGCCGGAACGCGGAAGAGCTTGATGAACTCGGCGTACGTCTGCCGGGCAAGCATCGGCAGCAGAGGCGCGGTGACTCGGCGCGTCACGACTGCAGCGCTCATCAGTCGCCCGTGCCGTGGGTCATCGCGAGGAATGCTTCTTCGAGATCCGCACCGACCACTTCGAGCTCGTTCATATCGACCCCGCGCCGGAAAAGCTCGCGCAGAACGGTCTCTGGCTCGTTGGTCAGAAGCCGGACGCTGTGGTCCTCCAGTTGCGTCGACGTCAACGGTAGACCGGCGAACTGCTCTGGATCAGGCGGGGTTGATGTCGAGAACCTGATTCGCCGCCCTGCCACACGCGCCTTGATCGCATCCGGTGTCGAGTCGGCGATGAGCTTCCCGCGGTCGATGACGATGACGCGCCGCGCGAGCTGGTCGGCTTCCTCGAGATAGTGAGTCGTCAGCAGCACCGTGCGGCCCTTCGCGGCAAGCTGGCCGATCTCCTGGATGAATCGATGGCGTCCTTCGACGTCCATGCCGACGGTCGGTTCGTCGAGAAAAAGCGTGTCGGGATTACCGCAAACCGCAAGCGCGAGGTAGAGACGCTGGCGCTGGCCGCCCGAAAGGTCCTTGACGAGGCTGTGAGTCTTCTCTTCGAGACCGGCCATCTGGATCGCGTCCTGGGTGGTCAGAGGCGCCGGGTAATAGGAACGGAAGAGGTCGACGATCTCGGCCACGCGCAGCATCCCCGGCACACCCGACTCCTGCAGCATCACGCCGATGCGGCTGCGCGCTCGGACGTCCTTGGGGTCCATGCCGAAGAGACGCACGCGTCCCGACGTCGGCTTACGCGTGCCGAGCATCAGGCTGATCGATGTGGTCTTCCCGGCGCCGTTGGGGCCGAGCATCGCGACCACCTCGCCCGGATCGATCCGAAACGAGACGTCACTCAACGCCTGCACCTCGCCGTAGCGCTTGGAGGCGCCGATCAGCTCGACGGCCGCAGTGGTCACGCCCGACAGCCTACCCTTGTGCCGTGCCGACCATCTTCACGCAGATCATCGACGGCAAGCTGCCGGCCCGCTTCGTCTGGAAGGACGACAGATGTGTCGTGTTTCTGTCCAACCGACCGCTGCGGCCCGGCCATTCGCTGGTCGTGCCGCGACAGGAGATCGATCACTGGCTCGACCTCGACGCCGATCTTCTATGCCACCTCACAGAGACCGCTCAGGCGATCGGTCAGGCGCAGATGGCCGGGTTCGAACCAGAGCGGATCGGCGTGATGCTTGCGGGACTCGAGGTGCCGCACTGCCACTTCCACGTCGTGCCGATTCGTGGACTGCACGACCTCGATTTCGGCAACCAGGACCCCGACCCAGACCCGGCGATGATGGACGACTCCGCCGACACGATTCGCCGCGAGTTGCGGCGGCTCGGCTACTCGCAGGTCAGCGCTTAGCGGTCTGAAGCATCTTCTCGAGCTGCTCGACGTGCATCTCGAGGTGAGCGATCAGCGGCAGGCGCGCAACCTGTTCGGCGGTCATCGGTGTGCCGTCGTCCATTCGGGCCGATCTCTCCAGCGACTCGGAGTCCGAGGTGCGAAGAATCTCGAGCGTCCGCTGCTGGTCGGCGAGCGTCTGGCTGACGAGTTCTTCAGGGGTCTGCTCCGCCATCCGTCGGCCGGCGTCATCGCGCATGTTCACCGCGCCGAGCAGGTTCATGTCCGTCAGCTTGCCGCTGGCGATGCGGTGGACGAGGATCCCGTAGAACTTCGAGACCACGGCGATGTGCGCGAGTATCTCGTGGGCGTTCCAGTCGGGATCGTCTTCGTTGACCGCACGAACCACGTGAGGCCCGAGCTCCCTCACGCGATCGGAGACTCGCTGCAGGCGGTCGGCGAGCAGGTTGCGTTCCCTGTCACGGTATGAAGCCATGAAGGTCCGGATGTCATCCATCGTGAAAGCCGGGCTCTCGATTTTCACTGTGCTCTCAGACTAAGGGAGAATCGGACGATGTGTTACGGAGACGACGCTCGACCACCGCTGCCGCCGATCAGCGGCGCGGCCGCCGACCAGGGGGACCTTGTTCTGACCGCGAAAGATGGGACGAAATTCGCGGCGTACTTCGCGCGGGCGTCGAAGCCGACCGGCGCGGGCATGGTGGTTCTGCCCGACGTGCGCGGCCTGCACAGGTTCTACAAGGAGCTGGCGGAACGCTTTGCCGAGGCCGGGATTGATTCCATCGCAACCGACTATTTCGCGCGCACGGCCGGCATGAGCGAGCGCGATGACTCGTTCGACTACATGCCACACGTGCAGCAGACGACGCCCGAGGGCATCGCCGCCGACACCGCCGCCGCGATCGCCTACCTGAAGTCGAAGGACGGCGGCGCCGTGAAGTCGGTGTTCACCGTCGGCTTTTGCTTCGGCGGCTCGAACTCCTGGAACCAGTCCGCCATGAACCCCGAGGTCAGCGGATGCATGGGCTTCTACGGCCGGCCGATGCGCAGCGAGCCGTACATCTCGAAGATGAAGGCGCCGCTCCTGATCCTCATCGCCGGGGCGGATGGGGCCACCACCCCAGAACAAAACGAAGAGTTCCTTCGCGAGCTGGACAAGGCGCACGTGGCGCACGAGTCGCACGTTTATCAGGGCGCGCCGCACAGCTTCTTCGATCGGGGATTCGAGCACTGGAAAGACGCTTGTGACGACGCGTGGCGGCGGATGCTCGGGTTCGTCAAGAAGCACAGCAGTACTTAAAGGAAACCCGCCCCCATAACCGACCCACCCAGGGGGGCCTGGTGCGGGTCGGCGGCAGAATACGCCGGCGTGTACGGGCCTGCCAATAGGGTCTTAACAGGCCATTCGACCCTGCGTCCAATAATCGGCCCCGACGTATAGTCGACGGCGATGGCGAAGGTGGCCGCGGTGTCCAAACAGGCGCGAACAGCCCCTCGGCTGCCGCAGGGCCTGATCGACGAGCTGGAGGCCCGCCGCGCGGGCATGGCACGGCATATGGCGCGCGCAGTCGTCGGGCTCGTGCGCTGGGACGCGTCCACCGGCGTCCCGCCGCAACGGGATGCGATAGCTCGCGCGTGCGAAGCGGGTCTCGACCTGTTTCTGGCCACCGCCAAAGAAGCGCGGCCGGCGACGCAAGAGGAGCTCCGCCGCGTCGCGCAGCTCGGGATCCTTCAGGCCCGCAGCAGCCAGTCGGTCGAGCCCATCCTCGCCGCCTACCGCATCGCGGCACGCGTCGCTTGGGACGAGATCCTGCGCGCCTGGCGCGGCCACTCCGAGGCCACCCCCGAGGCCATCATGCTGGTCGCGAATTACGTCTTCGCCGCGCTCGACCAGGTTGCGGCCGAGGTCACAAAGACCTATCTCCACGCGCGAGAGCAGCACATGCAGCGCGGCACGCGTGCTCATGCGCGCTTGATCCATGCGCTCATCAGCGACAACTTCGACTCCGAGATCGAGCTCCAGCGCCAGGCGCTGGCTCTCAATACGCCGCTTGCGGCGCAGGGCTACGTCGCGATCGTCTGCAAGCTCGTCCTCGGCACGCGCGACGGGGAGCGTGGAGGGCAGGCGCTGGCTGAAGTCGCGACCGCCCTCGACACGCCGCGCGGCGTCCTCGTGCACGCGACCGACCCGAGCACGCTTGTCGTCCTGTGGCCGGTCGATGCCCTGCCCGATCTCGATGATGCGCGCGCGTTCGTGAACCAGCTGCAGGACGAGGCCGCTCAGCGCTCGGGAGCAGTGAAGGCACGGGTGCGTGCCGGCATCGGCGGCTATCACCCCGGACTGCACGGCATATCGCGCTCGTACCTGGAGGCGCAGCAAGCAATCGAAGCCGGGCGCAAGCTCCGCCCCGACGCTGTCGCGCACGGCCACGACGAGGTGATCCCGCACCTCGTGCTTGCTCAGAACCCCCGCCTCGCCGAGCGGTTCGTCAACCACACGCTCGGCCGGCTGCTCGACCCGCGGCTGCGCAATCGAACGCAGCTCCTGGAAACCCTCGAGGCGTACCTGGCGAAGGGATCGGTGAAAGAGGCCGCCGAAGCGCTAGGCCTCCACCGCCATACGGTCCTCTACCGCCTGGACAAGCTCAAAGAGCTCCTGGGGGGCGACCTGGACGTCCCCGCGACCCGCCTGAGGCTGCAGCTGGCGCTCGACCTGCAGAAGCTGCTCTAGGTGGCGTTTGGACATCCGGTCCAAAGAAGGCGGGTGGTTTTGCCACTCGGGGAGGCTGCCGATTGGCCAGAGCGTCCTTATGCTGGAGACATGGCATCCAATCCAGAAATGCGGCCTGCGCCCGCCGGGCGTCACCATGGCCGCCGCGTGGCCGTCACCGGCATGGGCTTCATCACCCCGATCGGCAGTGACCTCGAGACGGTGTGGTCGAACATGATCGAGGGCGTCTCCGGTGTCAGCCGCATCACGCGCTTCGACACCGCTAACTTCGATACCAAGATCGCGGCCGAGGTCAAGACCTTCAACGCCGAGGACTACATGGATCGCAAGACGGCCCGGCACATCGGCCGCTACTGCCAGTTCGCGCTGGCGGCAAGCAAGCAGGCGCTCGCGCACGCCAATCTCGACCCCGCGCAGATGAACCCAGACGACGTTGGCGTGATCGTCAGCTCGGGCATTGGCGGAATGGAAGAGATAGAGAAGAGCCACACCGCGTTGATGGAGCGCGGCCCGAAGAGGATCAGCCCCTTCACGGTGCCGATGATGATCGCCGACATGGCGGCAGGCATCGTCGCCATCCACACGCAGGCAGGCGGTCCCAACTTCGCGATCGTCAGCGCATGTGCGTCGAGCGCGCACGGTATCGGCGAAGCGTCGGAGATCATCAAGCGTGGCGACGCGATCGCCATGCTCGCGGGCGGGAGCGAAGCAACGATCACCCCGCTGACCATGGGCGCGTTCTGCCAGATCAAGGCGACGAGCGAACGCAACGACGAGCCGGAGAAAGCCTGCCGTCCGTTTGATCTCGGCCGCGACGGCTTTGTGATGGGCGAGGGATCGGTGATGTTCGTGCTCGAGGACATGGACCACGCGAAGGAGCGTGGCGCCCGGATCTACGCGGAGATCGCCGGCTACGGAGCCAGTGCGGACATGTATCACTTCACCGCACCGCAGCCGGAAGGCAAGGGCGCGGCAAGGGCGATGAAGCAGGCGCTCGAGTCGAGCGGTGTCGATCCCAACACCGTCGGCTACATCAACGCCCACGGCACGTCGACCAAGCTCGGCGACGTCGCGGAGACGAGAGCCATCAAGTCGGTGTTCGGCGATCACGCGCGGGAGCTCGCGGTCAGCTCGACGAAGTCGGTGCATGGCCACTTGCTCGGCGCCGCCGGCGCGATCGAGGCCGCGGCGTGCGTGCTCGCGCTCGACCGAGGAATGCTGCCGCCAACCATCAACCTCGACGATCCCGACCCCGAGTGCGACCTGGACTACGTTCCGAACAAGGCGCGCAAGGCCAACATCGACGTCGCCCTCTCCAACTCGTTTGGATTCGGCGGCCACAACGCAACCCTCGTGATCAAGAAAGGCGAGTAGGAGGAAACACGAACGGAATGGCAAGCCAGCTGAACTTTCGAGAGCTGCAGGAGCTCTCCGCCGAGATCCTCGGTATCGATCCTGACCAGGTGCAGATGGACAAGAGCTTCCAGCGCGACCTGGCCGCCGACTCGCTCGACCTCGTCGAGCTGATCGCCGCCATCGAGGACAAGTACGACGTCGAGCTGCCCGACGAGGAGCTCGAGAAGATGAAAGTCATCGCCGATCTGTGGCAGTTCCTGGAGCAAAAGACCGCCGAGCGGCTGGAGGCGTAGCGCCGATGGCAATCACGACGAACTACAAGGCCCGGTCGGACGCCGTACCTCTTCGATCGTTCCCGGCGAAAGGGCGTCCGAGCGCGATCGCAGGCGTCGGTGTCTACGCGCCCGAGAAGGTCCTCACGAACTTCGACCTCGAGAAGATGATGGACACCTCGGACAAGTGGATCGTCGAGCGCACCGGCATCCGCCGCCGGCACGTCGCAGAGCCGGGCACGACGACGTTCGAGATGGCGACCAGGGCCGCGCGCGCCGCGCTCGAAGCGGCCGAGGTCGGAGCGAAGGACCTCGACATGATCCTGGTCGGAACGTCATCGCCAGACGGTCCATTTCCTTCCATCGCGTGCCGCGTGCAGAACGAGCTGGGAGCGCCTGGTTCGGTGGCGTGGGACACGCTCGCTGCGTGCACGAGCTTCGTGTACGCGCTGTCGCAGGCCGACGCGTTCATCGCGACCGAACGCGCGGACACGGTGCTGGTCATCGGCGCCGAAGTGTTGTCGCGCATGCTCGACTTCTCCGACCGCGGCACGGCCGTGATCTTCGGTGACGGAGCGGGAGCGGCGGTAGTCAAAGCGACGAAGAAGGGCGCAGGTTTCCAGAGCTGGTGTCTCGGTTCCGATGGGCGCGGATACGCGCAGGTCACGTGCGGCAACATCGAGAAGGGCGCATACGCCGCGAAGGACGCGACTCCGTACATCGACATGGTCGGGCCCGACGTCTTCAAGTTCGCGGTCGACATCTTCATCCGCCAGGCGACCGAAGTGTGCAATGCGGCGGGCGTCGCGCTCGACGAGATCGACCTGTGGGTGCCGCACCAGGCGAACTTCCGCATCATCGACGCCGCGGCCCGGCGCATCGGCCTGCCGATCGAGCGCGTCGCCGTCAACATCGACGAGTACGGGAACACGTCGAGCGCCTCTATCCCACTGGCGCTGGAGGAAGCGATTCGCAATGGCCGCGTCAAGAGCGGCGATCACGTGCTGCTGGCTGGTTTTGGGTCAGGCCTCACATGGGGCGCAACCCTCATGAAGTGGGCCTGATCACAGATGACGTGGTGAACTCACAGTGATCAAACTCTCCGGCCCGATTGCGCTGCTGTTCCCCGGCCAGGGCGTGCAGAAGCCGGGCATGGGCAAGAACCTCTACGATCGCTACCCGGCTGCGCGCCGTGTCTTCGAGCGCGCCGAAGAGCTCCTCGACATGCCGGTGCGGAAGCTTTGCTTCGAGGGCCCGGTCGAAGAGTTGAATCGCACCGATGTCATCCAGCCGTGCGTGATGACGGTGTGCTGGGCGGCGTATGAGGTGTGGCGCGAAAGCTATGGATTGGAGAACGTGAGCGTGACCGCCGGCCACAGCCTGGGCGAGATCGCATCGCTGGCGGCCGCGGGGGCGATCCCCTGGGAGACCGCGCTGTTGCTGGTGAAGGAGCGCGGCCGCGTCATGGCTGAGGCCGCCGGCGAACACGTCGGGATGATCGCGATCGTCGGATTGCGCGAGCCCGAGGTCGAGCGCATCCGCGAGGAGGCTTCGAAGCTGGGCAACCTCTGGATCGCCAACCGCAACGCCGACGTGCAGTTCGTGCTGTCGGGTGAGATGGCAGCGGTGCATGAGGCGGAGAAGCTCGCGGTCGCCGCGCACGCGCGCCGGGCCCTCATCCTCACGATTCCACTCGCGGCTCACACCCCGCTGATGGAGGCGGCCGCGGCGGCGTTTCGCAAGGCGGTGGACCTTCTGCCATTGAAGGCACCATCGATCCCCATCCTCGCCAACGCGTCGGGCGAAGCGCTGCGCACGGTCGCGGCGCTGCAAGAGGAGCTGCGGCTGCAGATGCTGCGCCAGGTCGACTGGGCGCGGACGATGGTCTCGATGCGCGCGATGAAGGTGCGAACCGTCGTCGAGCTCGGTCCCGGCCGAGTGCTTGCGAGTCTGGCAGCCAAGCACATCCCTGGCGTCGACACCTGGAACGCGGAAGAGCTGTTCGTCGATTTCGCCGAGACGGCGACAACTTAGTCGATGGGAGACCTGGACGGGAAGACCGCTCTCGTCACCGGGGGCGGTAAAGGCATCGGTCGCGCGATCAGTCAGGCGCTCGCCGGGATGGGCGCGCGCGTGGTGGTGAACTACCGCTCCGACAAAGCCGCCGCCGAGGAAACCGCGTCGTCGCTGCCGAGCGCCGTCGCCCACCAGGCCGACGTCAGCGATTCGTCGCAGGTCGAGGCAATGGTGAAGGCGATCGGAAAGATCGACGTGCTGGTCAACAATGCCGGCGCAGTGCGCGACAAGCTGCTGATCCAGATGTCGCCGCCCGATTGGGAAGACCTGATCCGGACCGATCTGCTTTCGGCCTTCGCCACGACGAAGGCTGCCATCATGAGCGGCATGATGCGTGCGCGGTGGGGCCGCATCGTGAACATCTCGTCGATCGTCGGTTTGACGGGCAACGCTGGGCAGACGAACTACGCGGCGGCGAAAGCCGGTCTCATCGGATTCACGAAATCCGTGGCGCGCGAGTACGGCTCTCGCAACATCACATGCAATGCGGTCGCTCCCGGATACGTGCGCACCGAGCTCACCACCAACTCGCTCACGGACGAGATGGTCGGCGAGCTCGTGAAGATGACTCCGATCAAGCGCGAGGCGACGGCCGAAGAGGTGGCCGCGGCGGTCGCGTTTCTGTGCAGCGAGAAGGCCGGGTTCATCACCGGTCAGGTGATCGCCGTCGACGGAGGGCTGTCACTTTAGCCATGGCGATCATCGAACGTCACCGCGAAGAGGTCGAGATCCAGGGCGGCGAGCTTCCGCTCATCCTCCTGCCGACCAACTGTCCCGGTTGCGGCATAGGTCTCGATGGTGGCGAGCTGCGCTCGCACAACTACGTGTGTGCCAACTGCGGCCATCACTTCCGTCTCGGCGCCGATGTCTGGATTCCGCTGATCGCCGATCACGGTTCGTGGCAGGAGCGGTGGGCCGACGTCCGCTCGCACGACCTTCTCAACTGGACGGTTCCGAAGCGATACCAGGAGACCGTCGAGACCCTGCTCGATGAAGGCCTCAACGAGGCGGTCCGCACCGGCACGTGCACGCTGGCGGGGCGGCCCATCTGGCTTGCCACCTTCGATTTCGGTTTTGTTGGCGGGACGCTTTCGATCGTCGCCGGTGAACGCCTCGCCCGCGGGATGGAGCAGGCGGCGTCAGCGCGCATCCCCTATGTCCTGGTTTCCGCATCAGGCGGTGCTCGCATGCAGGAAGGGGTGCTCGCGCTGATGCAGATGGCGAAGGTCAATGCCGCGGTCGGCAACCTGCACCGCGCGGGCGTCCCCTACTTCTCGATCCTCACCGACCCGACGTTCGGCGGCACCGCCGCTTCGCTCGCGTTGCTGGGAGACATCAACATCGCCGAACCCGGCGCCGCGATTGGATTCACCGGACCGCGCGTCATCAAGCAGGCGACCTACGCCGACCTGCCGCCGGGATTCCAGAGCGCCGAGTTCCAGCTCGCGCACGGCCAGGTCGACATGGTGGTGGCCCGCAACGAGCTGCGGCCGCTGCTCGCGCATCTGCTGGAGATGTACGCATGAAAGCCCCAAAAAATCTTCGATTTTTCGGGGGCCCCTTGTGAGCGTCTGGGAGATCGTCGAGCTCGCGCGGCATCCGGATCGGCCGTACTCGCTCGACTACATCCGCCGGCTGGCGCCGGACTTCATCGAGCTGCATGGCGACCGCCTCTCCGCGGACGATCCCGCGCTCGTCGGTGGAATCGGCACGTGGCACGACCGCGCGACGCTGTTCCTGGGACATCAGAAGGGACGCAGCCTGAAGGAGCGCGTCGCCCGGAACTGGGGGATGATGCATCCAGAGGGCTACCGTAAGGCCCTGCGCCTCGCGCGCCACGCCGCGAAGTTCGGCTTTCCGATCGTCTCCCTCATCGACACGCCTGGCGCGTATCCGGGTGCCGGAGCGGAGGAGCGTGGAATCGCGGCCGCGATCGCGACGGCGATCATGGAGTGGTTCGAGATCTCGGTGCCGATCGTCGCCGCCGTCATCGGCGAGGGCGGCAGCGGCGGCGCGCTGGGGATGGGCGTCGCCGACCGCGTGATCATGCTCGAGAACTCGATTTACTCGGTGGCGTCGCCGGAGGCCGCCGCCTCCATCGTGTGGCGCGACAACTCGCGCAAGGTGGAGGCCGCCGAGCAGCTCCAGCTGACATCGCGCGAGATCCTTGCTATGGGCGTGGTGGAAGAAGTCGTTCCCGAGCCGCAGGGCAGCGCCGGCGCCGACTACGACGTCGCGGCGAACGCCCTCGACGAAGCGCTCTGGCGGCAGATGCAGCCGCTCCTCGAGCAGAGTGCGCAACAGCTGATGCAGCACCGCTACGACCGGTTCCGATACATCGACTCACTGATTCACGCCGAGCCGCACTTCGGCCCCAAGGTCGACTAAGCCCGGTTGAGGGTAGTCGCTCAGCGAGTCGCCGCCGGCTCGGTCAGCTGGGACGGCGGCAGTGCAACCATCGGCCCAGGTTTCGTGCTGCTCGTCGGCGCGGCCGCAAATGACGACGAGAACTCTGTGAGCCGCCTCGCCGACAAGGTGATCGACCTTCGCGTGTTCGCCGACGAGGCGGGGAAGATGAACCTGAGCCTCGTCGACGTCAAGGGCTCGGCATTGATCGTTTCGCAGTTCACTCTGTTCGCCGACATGAGCCGGGGCCGCCGGCCGAGCCTGCTCGGTGCCGGCGACCCTGCACGCGCGGAACAGCTCTACAAGGTTTTCGTCCAGCGTTTCCATGAGCGCGGAATAGAAACCGAGACCGGTAGCTTTGGAGCGGTCATGCGCGTGAACATCGAGAACGACGGGCCGGTGACGCTCGTTCTGTCGACCGACGACTGGACGACTCGTGTCTGATCGAAGGCTGACGGCGTACGCGGCGTTCGTCGCCCTCGCGCTGATCTGGGGAGTTTCATTCCTGTTCATCAAGGTCGGCGTCACCGACATGGGACCGACCGCCCTCGTGTTGGTCCGCTCGGCATCCGGCGCCGTTGCGCTGGGCGTGTTGATGAGCGTCATGCGCCGCCCGCTGTTCGCGCCGGACTGGAGAACCCGATTGCTGCCATTCGCGATCATGGCCGTCATCAATGCCCTCCTTCCATGGGCGTTGATCGCATGGGGTGAAGAGCACATCACGAGCGGGCTCGCGAGCATCCTCAACTCGACCGCGACGTTGTGGACCGCAATCCTGATCTTCTGGATCGTGCCGGCCGAGCGACCGACGCCGCTCAACTACCTCGGCGTCGTCATCGGAATCGCCGGTGTCGTGGTCCTCGTGCTGCCGGACATCACAGCCCACGGCCTGAGCGGAAGCGTGCTCGGTGTGCTCGCCGTGCTCCTCGCTGCGTTCTCTTACGCGCTCGCCGCGTTGTTCCAGCGCACGCGTTTGCGGGGCATGGGCGTCTACGAGCAGAGCTTCGGGCAGACCATCGTGACCGCGTTGCTCGCCATTCCGATCGCCGCGCCTTCACTCTCGCAGTTCCACTTCCACTGGCTGTCGTTCAGCGCGGTCGTAGCGCTTGGCGTGTTCGGCACCGGAGTGGCGTACCTGCTCTATTACTACGTGATGAATGCGCTCGGCGCGGTGCGCGCGACGGCCGTGACCTTGTTGGTTCCGATCACCGCGGTCTTCTGGGGTGTCGTGCTTCTCGGCGAACCGCTCACGATCTCAACCCTCGTCGGGATGGTCGTCATTCTGGGTGGCATCGTGCTGGCGAACTTGCGACGCAGGCCGCGAGCCGAGGCGGAGCTCCAGCGCGATTCGGCGGTGGCTTGAGCGCCTACACCGACGAGCACGCAGCCCAGATTCGGCAAGCCGCCGAGCGAATCCGCGGCCACGTGCGGCGCACGCCCACGCTCGAGACCGATCTGGATCCCTCGCTTCGTTTGAAGCCCGAGTGCTTCCAGGTCACCGGCTCGTTCAAGCCTCGCGGCGCCTTCAATGCAGTGCTGTCGCTGATCGAGCGGGGCGAAAAGCCCAAAGGCGTGATCGCCGTCAGCTCCGGCAACCACGCCCAGGCCGTGGCCCTCGCGGCCGGATCTGTCGACGTCCCCGCGCTGATTCTCATCCCCGAAGACGCCAATCCCGCGAAGGTGGCGGCAACGCGCGCCCTCGGCGCGGAAGTCATCCAGGACGGGATCACGTTTGCCAATCGCGAGCAGCGACTGCGTGAGGTGATGGCGGAGCGCGGTTACACGCTCGTCCATCCCTTCGACGACTGGGACGTGATCCACGGTCAGGGCACCGCGGTGCGCGAGCTTCTCGAAGACGCTCCCGACCTCGAGGTCGTCGCCACGCCGTGCGGTGGTGGCGGACTTCTGGCCGGTTCCGGGATCTCCGCCAAGCACCACAACGCGTCCATCAAGGTGATCGGCGTCGAGCCCGAGGCCGCGGATGATGCCTATCGAAGCTGGAAAACCGGATCCATCCAGACGCTGGAAGCTTCGCCCCAAACGCTGGCTGACGGCGTGCGGACGACCGCCGTCGGAAAGCGTAATTTCGAGGTGATGTTCGAGCGGCGGCTCGTCGACGAGATCGTCACGGTGAGCGAGGACGACATCGCTCGCGCGCTCCGCATCGCTTGGTCACGACTGCACCTGGCGCTCGAACCGACCGGCACCCTGCCGCTTGCGGCTTACGTCGCAGGCAAGCTGCCGACGGGCCGCACCGGACTTCTGCTGAGCGGCGGCAACGCCAACCTGCAGACGGTGGCTACATTACTGGTCAACACATGATCCCTGTCAAAGACGTGATGACGCGAAACGTGATCACCTTTCGCGAAGACACGCCGGTCGAAGAAGTCGCCAGCACGCTGAGCTCGAAGCACATCACAGGCGCGCCGGTGATAGCGAACGAAGGTCACGTCGTCGGCATCGTCTCCGAAACCGACGTCTTCTCCAAGAAGGGCAAGACGGCGCGCGAGATCATGAGCCCGCGGGTCATCTCCGTGACCGAAGAAACGGGCATCGACGAGGCGGCGCGGCTTCTGATCGGCGAGCGCATCCGGCGCGTTCCGGTGATTCGCGGCGGCAAGATGGTCGGTCTGCTCAGCCGTTCCGACGTGCTCGATTTCTTCGCCAAGACACGGTGGACGTGCAACGTCTGCGGATGGTGGGAGCGGAGCCTCGAGCGGCCGCCCCGCTGCTTCTCGTGCTCGAGCACAGACCTCCATCTGGAGCGCGCTGATCCCGGACACTAGCCGCCTTTCGCTAAAGGCGCAGTCGTTCACCGAATCCGTCATCCGCGAGATGACGCGCCTCAATCTCGCTCTTCATGGCCCTGAGCGGGCGATCAACTTCGCCCAGGGCTTTCCCGATTTCGATCCGGATCCAAGGATCCTCGACGCTGCGACACGTGCGTTGCGCGACGGCTACAACCAGTACGCCACCACATGGGGAGCGCCGCAGCTTCGCCAGGCGATCGCTCGCAGGCAATCCGCCGCGTGGGCACGCGAAGTGGAGGCCGACGCGGAGATCACGGTGTCGTGCGGTGCGACCGAGGCGATGATGGCCGCGATGCTCGCCGCCATCGATCCTGGCGACGAGGTGATCGTCTTCGAGCCGTTCTACGAGAACTACGGGCCCGACTGCCTGATCAGCGCAGCGGTCCCGCGATACGTCGCGCTGCACCCGCCGTCATGGGAGATCGACCTCGACGAGCTGCGCGCCGCATTCAACATGAGGACGCGCGCGATCGTCATCAACACTCCGCACAACCCGACGGGCAAGGTGTTCACTCGTCAAGAGCTCGAGCACATGGCGCACCTGTGTATCGAGCACGACGTCATCGCGATCACGGACGAGATCTACGAGCACCTCGTCTATCGCGGTCGCCATGTCTCTATGGCGACCCTGCCCGGCATGGCCGAGCGCACGATCACGATCAGCGGCGCCAGCAAGACCTATTCCGTCACCGGATGGCGCATCGGCTGGCTCATCGCACCGCCCGATCTCACGGCCGGCATCCGCAAGGTCCACGACTTCCTCACGGTTGGCGCCGCCCATCCACTCCAGATCGCGGTCGCCGAGGCGCTCGACCTCCCCCCGTCCTTTTATACGGAGCTTCTGGGCGACTACCGAGAGCGGCGTGATGCGCTGGTCGACGGGCTGCAGGAATTTGGCTTCGATGTGTCTTCGCCTGACGGCGCGTACTACGTGATGGCCGGCATCGTGCGGTTCGGCCCCCAGGACGACGTCGCGTTCTCACGCCGGTTGATCGAAGACGCTGGCGTGGCCACAGTGCCGGGTTCGAGCTTCTATCACGACCCGGCGCTCGGCCGCGAGCACATCCGCTTCAGCTTCCCCAAGAAGATCGAGACGATCGAGCGCGGGCTCATGGCGTTGCGGGCTTTTCGCGCTTCTTAACAACCTGGGTTGGCGCGGCGGCCCGCGCCGCCTAACTTCGTCTCATGCGCAACCTGATCCGCTCGCCGCTCACCTGGCTCGTCGCCGCTGAATTCGTGGTCATAGGCGCGCTGGTCGCGGTCGCCTGGAACGTCATCGCGTCGGCCGACCGGCCCGCTCCACGTGCCGTCGCCGACGCGCCGCTCGCGACGGACGACCCAAGCCCCGACATCCCCGAGATGGCGCAGATCGATGCGCCGCCAGGCCGCGCCCGAGTGCCGGGCCTGGCCGTCGATCCCAACTTCTGGCGCGACCGCCTCGCTCAGCTCAACGGCGACCAGGCGTTTCTCGAGCAGCTCGAGTGGCAGGTCATTCACAGCGCCCAGGACGCGGCCGAGCGCTACGTCGAGACGGTCGTGCTCCCGGCGATCAGGCGAGCGGAACAGGCGGGAAAAGCTGTGGCTTAGCCCCTCTCCGACTGCATCGTGACGTTGCCGTTCAGCGTCGCCCCGTCTTCGACTGTGAGGCGGGCCACGCGGACATCGCCGTTCAGCCGCCCGGAGCCGCCGAGCGTCAGGCGCTTGCGTGCCGTCACGTTCCCGGTGACCTGGCCGCGAACGCTGACGTTGGCGCCTTCGATCGCCGCCTGGATGTTGGCGCCGGCGTCGATGGTGACGTCGCCGCTCGCCTTCAGGTCGCCCTCGACGTTGCCCGCGATCTTGAGGTCGCCCTGGATCTCGAGCCTTCCCTGCAGGACGTCGCGGGGGCCGAGACTGACGACGTTGGCGCCGCCGTTCTGCGCGCTGGACGCGGAAGCGGCGGTTTTCTCAGCTTGAGCCATGGAATCCTCCACTGCGTAATGGGGTCTGACTGGATTTCAGGGAGCTAGCATCGTAGCAGCCGTGCCCCGAATCGTCGCCCAAGGTTAAGCAGGACCGTGGCCATCATGGATCGCGACTCGTCCCGTGAGATGGTCGACCATGTCGTCGACTTCTTCGACGGCATCGCGCCCCTGTACGACGAGTGGGCCGGAGGGCAGCACGGCCGGGTCGCGACCCGGCTGGTCGATCTCGCGAACCCGGCCAGGGAAGAGCACGTCCTCGACGTCGGCACCGGAACGGGATTGGTCGCTCACCAGATCGCGCCCCGCGTCGAACCGGGCTGGGTAATCGGGATCGATCTCTCCGAGAGCATGCTCGCGATCGCCCGCAAGAACAAGGACAAGAACGCGCAGTTCCTCGGCATGGCGGCCGAACACCTCGTCTTTCGGCCGGGAACTTTCGACCTCGTGACCATGAGTGAGGTCTTGACCTACGTCGCCGACCCGGCGGCCACGCTCGACGAAGCGCATCGTGTGCTGCGGCCCGGCGGCCGGCTCGCCGTCTCTTGTCAACGTCGGAGCCTCAACACGCCGGCCCAGGAGCTCTTCTTCCAGGCGCTGACCCCGCTCGCACGCCGCCACTACCTCGACCTTCCGCGCTACAGCTCAGCGCGCGCCAACTTCGGTGAGCCCTGGATGCTGCGGCAGATGCTCGAGGAAGCGGGCTTCGACGTCGGCCAGGTGACGGACATGGTGACCGGCGGCCGCGCGCGCGACGCCCGCGAGTGGACCGAGCTGATGGCCGGCGCCGGCCCGCGGCCTTACACGTTGATCAAGGCGCTAGGCCCGCGCTATCGCCATGAGCTGGAGGCCGAGGTCGAGGCGGCGATGGCGAGCCTTGGTGACCCGGACGACGCGTTCAGATACCACCACTCATACGTGCTCGTGGTAGCGAAAAAGCAATAACCACAAGCGCGAGCAGGCACATCGCGACCGCGATGAGGAAGATCTCCCGGTACTCCTGAAGGAATGCTGCGGCGATGAGCTGCTCGAGGTGCTTCACGCGAGAGCGGATGTCGGGATCGTTCAGGACCGGCGAGCCGAGGATGCGGTGAAAGCGATACAGGCCGAATGCGGTCAGCGCCGCCAGGCCGATCAGCATGCCCATCGTTCGGGCGAGCACGACCAGGCTCGTCGCGAGCCCATGGCTCTGCCCACGCGTGAGGCCGAGCACCGAGGCTGTCAGCGGTGCGATCACGAGGCCGAATCCCAGGCCGCAGACGGCGAGCGCGAGATCGGCCTGGCGCACCGGACCAACGCGCAGCGACAGCTCGTTTGCCTGCCAGCCCGACATGACGAGGAATGCAGCTGCTGACAGCGCCATCCCGAGCGCCGAGGTCCCGCGGTTGCCGATGCGGTTCGCGAGAAACCCGCCCGCGATCGCGCCGACCGGCACGCCGATCAAGAACTGCGTCAGCAGCAAGCCCGAATCCAGCGCGGTCTGGTTGAAGACCAGCCGTCCCAGCAGGGGAACGTCGACGAGAGCGACGATCAGCGCGCCTCCGATGAGGACGTTTGCGGTCACGGTGCCCACGAACGTCCGGCTGCGTATCAGGTCGCGCGGGATGAAAGGGTCCAGCTGATGAAGATGACGCCAGGCGTAGGCGGCGAGCACCACGATCGCGAGCACCGCCAGCGGCCAGGTCAACGCATTCGTTGCGCGCTGTTCGGGATTGTCGGGATAGACGGCCAGCACCAGCAGTCCGCATCCAACGCCCAGCAGAAGCGCGCTGAGCCAGTCGACCGATGACCGACCGCCGTCTTCGACAACATGCGCCGGCCGCGAGGCGATGACGATGCCGAGGCCGCATGCGATCGCCAGCGGCACGTTCAACCAGAAGACAAACCGCCACGCGCCGAGAGTCGAGGCGGCGGCCGCGATCGTTGCGCCATAGAGCGGGCCGACCACACTTCCGGCTTCCTGCAGCGCCGCGACGGAGCCGAGCGCAACCGTGCGGCCGCGGTCGCGGTACAGGTCCGCCGCGAGCGCCAGCGCCAGCGGCACGAGTCCGCCGCCGCCGAGCCCCTGGATGAAGCGCCCGGCGACCATCCATGGCAGTCCGGCAAAGCTCAGCAATCCCGACGTCGCGGTGATCACCGAGCCGGCGGCAAACGCAGCGAGGCACGCGACGTAAACCGGAATCCGCCCGCGCACATCGGAATAGGCGCCGAGCAGTGGCATCGCGACCACATATCCCGCGAGGAAACCGGTGATGATCGGCGTCGCCTGCTCCAGGTGCTCGATCGTCAGCCCGACGTCCCCCATCATCGCGGGCAGAAGCGTCACGACGACGTACGCGTCGAGCGCGGCGATGAACAATCCCGCGCCCGCGAGCGCGAGGACCAGACGCCGGTTCAACTATTCGGCATCACGGCGAGGGCGAGGTGATCGAGACAGGGGAGTCGAAGCTGGAGATGTCGACCTCGACGGCCGCCTCGGTGCTGTTGTCTCCAAACGCGCCATCGAGCACCGCCTTGCGAATCTGGTGATCGGAGACTCCGACCCAGACGCGAGCGGCGACGGGACCGTTCGAGCTGAGCTGTGGCAGAAGGCCGTGAACCTGCTCGGCCGTATAGGTGGTCGCGATCTGATAGCAGGCCACCTGGTTTACCTGGTCGGTCGACACGTATCGCGGCTTGCTTCCCTGCGGAATGATCGCGGGCAGACCGGTGGTCGGGTCGAAGAGTTTCGCCATGTCGGGGAATGCTGCCGCCTGGGAAGCCGGCGCCTCCTGCAGAGTCGAAAGCGGGAGGTGGACATACACCTTGCCTCCGGTTATCAGCACCTCGAGGCTGAACAGGATGTCCTGCTCCTTGACCGTGTAGGTGGTATCGCTGTCCGTCGGCAGTCGCACCGCCGTCTTCGCGCTGACCAGCGCGAATCCCTGCAGGCTGACGGTTCCCTTGCTCATCTTCAACGTCGCGGTCGCGGTCTTCCACTGCGCCATACCGGCGGCGCCGTCGTGCAGGACCTTCGCGGCATCGACGGACGGAGGGGAGCTTCCGCCGCCGCAGGCGGCGACGACGACCATGGCGAGCGCGGCCAGAAGTCGCCTCACTCGCGTGCGCGCACGATCAACCGGACGGGACGATCGAGGAAGACGTAGTCCCAAGCCCAGTTGGTGAGCACGATCAGACGGCTGCGGAAGCTGATGACGTTGATGAGATGGACGGTGAGCCAGATGAACCATCCCACGAAGCCGGAGAAATGCCAGCCGCGTATCTGCGCCACGGCGGAGTTGCGGCCGATGGTCGCCATGATGCCGGGATCTTTGTATCGGAATGCGTGCGCTCCGCCACCGCCGACCATGTCGCTGATGCAGGATGCGACGTGCTTGCCGGCCTGCATCGCCACGGGGATCAGCATCGGCAGCAGCGCGGTTCCGTCCGAGGCGCCGCCGAGATCGCCGATCGCGAAAACCACCGGATGACCGGGTACCTGCAGCGTCCCGTCGACTCTGATGCGAGATTGGCGCGTGAGTGATGCGCCCGTCTTCCGGCCGAGGTCCGATGCACGCACGCCGGCCGTCCATATCACGGTGCACGCGGTTACCTCGCGGCCATCCGCCAGCTGCACCGCGTTGTCCGTCACCGCCGCAACCTTCGCCTCGAGCATCACGTCGATGCCCTTGCGCTGCAGCGAGCTGAGCGCGGCCTCGCGCAGCATCGGGTCGAATGCTCCAAGCACATAGGGCGCTGCTTCGATAAGCACCACTCGGACCTCATTTATGTCGAGATCGCGGTAATCCTTGCGCAGCACCATCCGGATAAGCTCGGAGATCGCTCCCGACATCTCGACACCGGTGGGACCACCCCCAACGACGGCGAAGCTCAGCAGCGCGCGGCGCCGATCGGCGTCGGTGGTCCAGCGTGACGCCTCGAACTGCGAGAGGATGCGGTTGCGGAGCGCCAGCCCCTCGTCGAGATCCTTCAATCCCAACGTGTGCTCGGCGAGATCGGAGTTGCCGAAATAATCGGACTGCGCGCCGGTGGCGAGCACGAGGTAGTCGTACGGGATCGGGCCGCGGTCGCTGAGCAGCCGGCGTCCTTCCAGGTCCACGCCCGTGATCGAAGCCTGGCGAAAGTCGCAGTTGGCCAGCGGTCGGATGAGCTGGCGGACAGGGCGCGCGATCTCGCCAGGGTCGAGCAACGCGGAGGCGACCTGGTAGAGCAGCGGCGTGAAGAGGTGGTAGTTGTTGCGATCGACCAGCAACACGTCAACCGGCGCGTGGCGTAGGGCCCGCGCGCAGGTGAGGCCGCCGAAGCCGGCGCCCGCGATCACGACCCGCGGGCGCATCTAAAGGGGCCCCCGCGAACTCACGCCGAAGGCTCTGAGTTCGTGGGGATCTGTCATGTCGGAATGTTCTTCTGTCCCTTCTGCGGCGGATACCGTCCTCGTCCGCCACCGTGGCGCCGGTTCGCCATCTTCTCGAGCGCGCCCTTGCCGCCGGTCGCGTCCAGCAGTGAGCGTGGAAGCTTCTGCTTCTTCTTGACGACCGGCTCGAAGAGATCGCCATGTTTATCGACCCGCTTCAACACCTGTTCGGAATCGAACACGAGCAGGTCCGGATCCTTCTTCTTGAAACAGTTCTCGACCTCGTCCCACGTCACCGGCGTCGACACCGTCGGCCGCTTGCGCGCCCGCAACGAGTACACGTTCACCGTCGTCTTGTACTGATCGTTCTGGCTCCAGTCGATCAGCACTTTTCCACCGCGCAGCTCCTTGAGCTGCTTGTGCACCGCGAGGTCGGGATATTTCTCTTCGAAGTACTGGGCGATGCCTTTGGACACGACTTTCGTCTCGTTGTAGTCCACCTTGGTGTTGAGTGGCAGGTAGAGCTGGAGCCCTTTCGAACCGGACGTCTTCGCATACGACTCGAGCCCGTGCTCGGCGAAGAGATCGCGCAGCATCAGTCCGACGCGGCAGCATTCGACGATCGTCGCCGGCGGTCCGGGATCGAGATCGAACACCAATGTTCGCGGTGTGGGGAGGTCGTCGCCATACGAAAGCGACGTGTGCATCTCCAGCGTCGCGAGGTTGGCGAGCCATACCAGTGTGGGCAGGTCCTGACACAGGCAGTAGTACATGTCGCGGTTGTTGCCGCCGCTCCACACAGTCGCGGTCTGCACCCACGGCGGTCGGTGCTTCGGGCAGTTCTTCTCGTAGAAGAACTCTCCGTAGACGCCATTGGGGTAGCGCTTGAGGGTCAACGGGTGATCGCGCGTGTGTGGCAGAAGCACTGGCGCGATCCGCGTGTAGTAATCGATGACCTGCGCCTTGGTGAAACCAACGTCGGGGTACAGGATCTTCTCGAGGTTGCTGAGCTTGAGCGTCCGCCCCTCGATCTGAACCTCGACGGCTGTCTCTTTAGCCACCCTCGCGCACGACCTCTTTAGCCGGCTTGTCGACGCGGAAGCCCTTGAAGGCGGGGGCGCGCAGCTGGCCGCCTCGTGTCCATTCGACGAACTCGAACTCCGCGACGAGCTTCGGTTTGACGAAGTGGGCCGCTCGAGGCGGTGTCGGCCCCGCCTCGAACGGGCTCTTGTCCGCGGCGAGCGGTTTCAGCTTCGCGTTGAGCTCGTCGAGCGTCTTGTCGGTGAATCCGGTGCCTACCTTGCCGGCGTAGGTGAACTTGCCGTCGTCGTAGTAGCCGACGAGCAGCGCGCCGGGATAGCCGTGGCGTTTGCCTTCGCCTTCGAGCCAGCCGCCGATGACGAGCTCCTGGCGGTTGCGGTTCTTGATCTTCTGCCAGACGCCGGTGCGCTTGCCCGCCTCGTACTTGGAGTCGAGCTTCTTCGCCATCACGCCCTCGAGGCCGGCTTTGGCGCTCGCCTCCTTCATGGTCTGCCCGCCCCCGATCTCGTATGGAGGCGTCTGCCACGACGCGCCTGCGAGCTTGAGACTCGCCAGCGCCTTCCGCCGCTCGACATAGCCCTGCCCCATCAGTGAGTGGCCGTCGCGCCACAGCAGGTCGAAGACCATGTACGTCACCGGAACGTCCTTCATCTTGCGGCGGATCTCGTTGTCCGCCGTCAGGCCCATCCGTTGCTGGATCTGCTCGAAGCTCGGCCGCCCCTCGTCGTCGAGGGCGACGATCTCACCGTCGACGATCACCTCGGCCGAACCCAGAGCTCGGCCCATAGCGTGGATCTCGGGATACCGCGGGGTGATCTCCTCACCAGTCCGGCTCTGCAGCCGAACGCGGCCGCCGTCGACATAAGCGAGCGCGCGGATTCCATCCCACTTGAACTCGTAGCCCCACGCGTCGTCAGGAACGGGAAGCTTCGACACCAGCTTGGCGAGCATCGGCACGATGCGCTCGGGCATCGCCTGACGCCCTGGATCCTGAGGCGGATCCATCCGGTGGATCATCCAATCGTTGCCGCGCGTCTGGAACAGCACGTACCGGCCCTGAAGGCGCTTGCCGTGCAGGTCGACCATCACCTCGCGGTCGGACCATTTCACCGGCTCGTACGTTCCCTCGTCCCAGATCATCACCTGACCGCCGCCGTACTCACCCTTCGGGATCTCGCCCGCAAATTTGAAGTACTCGAGCGGATGGTCCTCGACGTGGACCGCGAGGTGGTTCTTCTTGGGATCCGGCGGAATGCCTTTGGGCACCGCCCACGACACGCCGACGCCGTCCTTCTCCAGCCGGAAGTCCCAGTGCAGACGTCGCGCATGGTGCTCCTGGACCACAAAGCGGAGCGCCCGCGCGGCCTTTTTCGGCACGCGGGCGCCCGGCTCGGGGGTCTTCTTGAAATCTCGTTTGGCTTCGTATTCGGCGAGCTTCTTCGCCATCAAGAAAAGGTTAGGCCACGCCCTCCTTGACGAGCCTGACCTCCAGCCCGATGCCCTCGGTCTTGATCACGCTGTTGCCGAATGGGCTCTCGGCCGCGAGGCGGGCGAATTGAGCGGACGAGTAGGCGCGGCGCTTGAGCATCTCGAGCGTTGCCCTCGTCGTGAACGAGTTGATGCGTCCGAGCTGCATGCGCTCGACCTCGCGGTCGATGTCGCCGTGGGTCACCTCATGGTTCATGTCCTGGATCACGGCGACCCCGCGCGGGCGGAGGACGCGGTGGATCTCGGCCAGCGCGCTGTGCGGCAGCGTGAAGTTCTTGAACGCGGCCTGGCAGACGATCAGGTCGAAGGTTGCGGACGCGAACGGCATGTGAGCGACATCACCCTGTTGGAAGAAGACGTCCACACCGGCCTTGCGCGCGTTGTCTTTTGCGATCTCGACGAAAGTGCGGCTGATGTCGAGGGCGGTCACTTCGAATTTGCCAAGGCGAGCGATCTCGATCGCGAGATAACCCGGCCCGGGCGCCACTTCAAGGACCCACGCACCTGGCTCCAGGCCGGCGGTCAGTTCCGCTGCCTGCTTGCGGTAAAGATCGATCTGGTTTTCGGTTCCCCGCACACGCGCGTACCACCGCGCGATGGGGCCCTCCATCTCCGGGCCTTTGATCCGCCAGCGTCTCGTTTCGGTCATTTGCATGTGATCTCTCCTTTATCTAACGATGTTAGGGTCGCGATATGGCAGAATACACCTAACAGTGTTAGGATTGCAACCGCGACTAAGCCACTTAGAGGAAAATCCCTCATGCAACGGTTGAGCCCTGAAGAGCGGAAGGGACTGACGCGAGAGCGGGTGGTCGAGGCGGCGCTCGAGCTGATCAACGACGAAGGCCTGGACGGACTCTCGATGCGCGCGCTCGCCGACCGGCTCGAGGTCAAGGCGGCCTCGTTGTACTGGCACGTCCGGGACCGTCGCGAGCTCCTGGAGCTGCTCGCGGACGGCATCCTCGAATCCGTCAGCCGGCCGCGACCGCGCACAACGTGGCGCGAAACCGTGATCGCGATCGCCGGCGCGCTGCAGCGTCGCGTGGCCGGTCAGAAGGACGCGAGCCGCATCCTGCTCGAGACGCCGGCGGCGCTGACACGGAGCACCGCAGTCCGTGATCTCGCGTCGGCTTTCGAGGCCGGAGGCCTTACGGAGGGCGAGGCGACCGATGTCGCATTGATGGTTGCGACTCGGGTCATCACGACTCCCGGCGCCGACAGCGAGGAGTCGCTGCTACGAAGCGCCGGTCACCCGGCCTCGATCGCGATCGACAGCGGATCGCGGGGTGTGATCCTGCGGGCGGGGCCCGCGGACATGCACGGCCTGATCCGTGTGCCTCCGGACCAGAGCGGTGCAGCGCCGGCGGTGGTGCGGGGCGAGCAGGTGGTGGTTCGACGGCTACGGGGTGTCGGCAAGGGAGAAATCGAGCTCAATCCGCGCCGTCCGTGGAAGTTCAAGATCCAGGCTCCGACATGGAACACAGTGCTGGACGTGGCCGGCCTCGACGTGCGCGAGATCTGGGTCGACAGCGGAGCCGCCAACCTCGAGTGCTTTCTGCCTGTTCCTCGAGGCGTGGTCCCGCTACATGTCTCGAGCGGTGTGGTGAACGTCTCCATGCACCGGCCGGAGGACGCCGCGGTGGTGGCGACCGCGCACACGGGCGCCGTCAAGGTGAAGCTCGACCAGTTCTCCACGAAGGTCGCCGTGTTCGACGTCCACTGGAACAGCGGTCCCGACGCGCCCGCCGCCCGTGATCGCTACGAGGTCGATGTGAGCAGTGGCGCGGTCGACTTCAAGCTGGACGTCTACACGCCGAAAGCGCGGCCGCTCGAACCCGCGTCGCCGCAACCGCAGGCGAAGGAAAAGCCCGCGACGGCGCTCGAGATTCTCCTGGACGGGATCGAAGCGCGCGCGAAAGCGCGGTCTTAACAACCTGGGTTCCAACTCCGCGCGCTGACCCGTAGCTTGCCTCCAAAACTGGAGGCGCCCAATGCTCTTTCTCGCTTCGCCGGCAGACGTTCCATCGAACATCCAACCGATCGTCGACCTGATCAACACCTGGATTCACATCGGCCAGGCGCTCGTCGGTTCGATCGGAGCGCTGGCGTTCATCTTCGCGTTCATCTGGAAGATCACCGCGGTCGAGTCCAAGTCCGCCCTCGCCGCCAAGCAGTGGATCCAGCGCATCGTCGTCGGCACGATCGGCGTCGAGGTCGCGAGCTCGCTGATCGGCATTCTCACGAGCTCGGTCCCGACGCGCTGAGCGATGAATTTCAATCCTGGCGACATCTCCGGGCTCGCCGCCCAGCTCGGCCAGATATCGGCGTACCTGTACACGCTCCTCCACCCGAACCTGATCCTGGCGAACATCCTTCAGGACACGGTCGGGATGCTGCTCAACGTGTGGTTCGGGTTCGTCCTGACCACGACCGACGTCGAGCCAGGCGATCACGTCTTCATCCACAACATGACGATCTCGGCATTCGAGCCGAAGGTCCAACTGATCGCCGACGCAGGCCTTGTCATGATCGCGATCTGGGCGGCCTACCGGATCATGTGGGGGCACGGGCTTTTCACGCAGTACACCGCCCGCATCCTCCTGCCGCGCCTTTTCATGGCCGCAGTCCTGATCAACTTTGCGCTGCCGCTCTTCCAGATGACTGTCGACGCGTCGAACGTCGTCTCGAGCGTCGCTTACAGCCTCAACCAGTACGACAACGTCAACACTTTCGCGTCGCAGCTCACGCTCAACACCGTCACAAGCGCAGGGACGATGGAGGTGCTGACGACGGCTGCGCTCGCAGCGGGCTTCGGTGCGCTGGCGATCGCTTATCTGATCCGCTACGCGATCCTGATCTTGCTCGCGATCACCGCGCCGCTTGCCGCCCTTCTCTTCATGCTGCCCGAGACCAACCATCTCTCGAAGATGTGGATCACCCACTTCACGACGAACCTGTTCATGCAGCCGATACAGCTCTTCGTCATGGCCATCGGGTTCGGGCTCGAGCATGACGGCGTCAGTCCGATTCATCACCTGTTTGCGCTCGCGTCCTTGTTGATCGTGTTCAAGGTGCCGGGCGCGATGGGCGGCGGAGAGAAGGCGGCGCACAAGCTGCAGTCGACCGTCCACGAGGCGATGACTCACATCGTCAAGGCGGTGGCCAAAGCGTGATCCGTGTCCTGGGCCTGGCGGGGCTCGCACTCGCGACATGGCTCGTGGCCGCCACGCAGGTTCCCACTCACGTTCGGCTTCCTGTCGCTGCCGTCGTAGCGGGTGCGACGGTCACACAAGGGTTTGGCTGCACGACGCTCGAGCTCGAGCCTTTCGACCCCAACTGCCCGTCGCGGCACTTCCACACGGGCATCGACCTCGCCGCACCGGAGGGCAACGACGTCTACTCCGCCACAGACGGCACGGTGACCACCGGTTACGAGCCGCTTGGTGCCGGCAACTTCGTCGCTGTTCGCGTCGATTCACACGTGCGCATCGTGTACTGCCATCTCTCCGCGTTTCGAGTGACCGCCGGCCAGACTGTCTCGGCCGGTCAGCTCATCGGCCTTGTCGGTTCGACCGGGCTCGCGACCGGTCCGCACGTCCACCTGCAGGTCGACGTCGATGGCTTTCCGGTCGATCCTGCGACGTTCCTCGCGTCTTAACAACCTGGGTTGGCGCGAACAGCCCGCTCGCCTACCTTCTGGATCAATCTCACGGAGGTCATGTGATGGTCAACAAAGTCATTCTCATCGGACACCTGACGGCTGACCCGGACGTCAAAGCGACGCCCAAGGGCACCTACGTCGCCAAGATGCGCATCGCCACGAACTCGTACATGGGCAAGGACGCCGAAGGCAACCGCAAGGAGCAGGCGGAGTTTCACAGCCTCGTCGCGTTCGGCAAGCTCGCGGAGTTTGCCGGTCAGTACCTCCACAAGGGCCGCCTGATCTACGCCGACGGTCGGCTCCAGACGAGCAGCTGGGAGGACCAGGCCGGCCAGAAGCGGTACCGGACAGAGATCGTCGTCGACGAGATCCACTTCGTGGGTCCGAAGCCGGCCGAGGCGGCCGCGTAGCCCTCAGAGGGTCGGTTCCGGGTCCTCGGCAGTAATCTTGTAATCGATGGCCGAAGACCCTGCGGCTTGGTTCGCCTCACGAGTCCCGAAAGGGTGGTTCGTCGCCCCTCCGGAGGTGACGGCTGACGGCGAGGAGATCCTGGTCGTCGGCACCCTCGCCGACGTCGAGCTCGCCGCCGGCACCGCGGCCGACGGTCGGGCGGCGGCCCGAAGCGCGCGGATCGAGCGGTTTCGGGAGGAGACGCGCGAGGACCGGATCCACATCGCCCGCGAGGCCGAGCGGCAGTTCCGCCGCAAGGTCGCCTGGGGGGCGCGCTGCGGGGACGAGCTCAAGGTCTTCACCACGCTCAGCGTGCCGGTGATGACCCGCCTGAGGATGAACGAGCGGTCGATCCTCGACACGCTGGTGGCCGGCGGCGTCGCCCGCAGCCGGAGCGAGGCGCTCGCCTGGTGCGTCCGCCTCGTCGGCATGCACCAGGCCGACTGGATCAAGGGGTTACGAGACGCCCTGGTGAAAGTGGACGAAGTTCGGAGTAAAGGACCGCTGAACTAGTCGAGCGTCGGGAATAGGCCCGATTTAGTCCGTCCGTCACCAGGCTTGTACCCCTCCCGCGATGAAGTTCGCAGTAAAGGACCGCTGAACTAGTTCAACTCGTTGATACCCTGTGGCGGCTTTGATCGCCGAAGGCGAACGTAAGCGAGTTGTGATCATGGGTGCCGGACCGGCGGGCCTGACCGCTGCGTACGAGCTCATGAAACGCGACGTGCCCGTCACCGTCGTCGAGAAGGATCCGAAGCAGGTCGGCGGGCTTGCCCGGACGGTCGAGCACAACGGTTACCGCTTTGACATCGGCGGCCATCGCTTTTTCTCCAAGAACCAGGAGGTCGAAGACCTCTGGACCGAGATCCTGGGCGACGAGATGCTCACGCGAGGACGGCTGTCCCGGATCTACTACCGCGGACGGTTCTTCGCCTATCCGATCAAGGCCGCAAACGCATTGCTGAATCTGGGCCCCGTCGAGGCCGCGCGTTGCATGGCGAGCTACACGTGGGCGCGCATCCGCCCCGTGAAGAATCCACGGACGCTCGAGGATTGGGTTCGCAACCAGTTCGGCTGGCGCCTGTTCAGCATCTTCTTCAAGACGTACACGGAAAAGGTGTGGGGGATCAGCACGAAAGAGCTCTCGGCCGACTGGGCGGCCCAGCGGATCAAGAGCCTCGACCTATGGGTCGTGCTGAAGACTGCGCTGCTGCCGAAACAGGAAACAAAGGGCCGCGGCGAGATCGTGACCACACTGATCGACAAGTTCCGCTATCCGCGGCTCGGTCCAGGCCAGATGTGGGAGCGCGTGGCCGACCTCGCCAAACAGAAGCGACAGCCTGTCCGCTTGGGCCGCTCCGTGTCGTCGATCAACCACGACGGGGGCGAGGTTGTCTCGATCACGACGGCGGACCCGTCCGGACAGACCGAAACGTTTGCAGGAAGTCACTTCATCTCGAGCATCCCCATCCGAGAGTTGATCGCGCGGCTCGATCCGCCTGCACCCGCGAGCGTTTGCAATGCGGCTGATGCGCTCGGTTATCGGGATTTCATCAGCATTGCGCTGATGATCGATCGCGCGAACGTCTTTCCCGACAACTGGATCTACATCCATGACCCCGGCGTCCGCGTCGGCCGGATCCAGAACTTCAAGAACTGGAGTCCCGACATGGTCCCGGATCAGACCAAGAGCTGCCTCGGCCTCGAGTACTTCTGCTTCGAGGGCGATGGTCTCTGGACGATGCCGGACACCGACCTCATCGCTCTTGCGAAGGAAGAGCTCGGGCGGCTTGGCATATGCGCGCCGGAAGAGGTGTTCGACGGTGTCGTCGTCCGCCAGAAGAAGGCATATCCGGTGTACGACGACTCTTATCAGGCCAACGTCGCGGTGATCAGGGAGTACCTCTCGCGCGCGCTGCCGAACCTCTACGTGGTCGGACGCAACGGCATGCACAAGTACAACAACCAGGACCACTCGATGATGACTGCGCTTCTGGTCGCAAGGAACATCGCGACCGGCTCAGCGCTCGACCCATGGAAGGTCAACGCAGACGCCGTCTACCACGAGGACATTCGCGTGGGCGAGCGCGACCACACGGGCCGTCAGGTTCCGGAACGGGTCGCTGCGACGAGTCGGGCTTAGACCGTCCTCACGCGCGCGAAGTTCGCGCCGACGAAGCTCGCCACAGCAAGAACGGCGAACAGAATCGCGTGCTTGTAGTGCGGACCGGAGATGTCCGACGAGGTGAACGTCGGCAGAATCCCGCCGATCACATAAAGCACCGCGAGAATGGCGAAGACGACCCCAAGTATCCCCAGCACCACCGCAAAGCCATTGCTCTTCACACGCCGAAGCGTAACAAAGCCAGGCTGATCACCCCGGCGGCGATGCAGTACCAACCGTAGGGGTCGAGCCGGCCCGAGCGGAAGTAGCGGATGAGAAATCGCGCGCTCAGATAGGCCGCGATGCCCGAGAGCACGGCGGCGATGACGTACTCACCAACTGGAACGCCTTTGGCGAAGAGCTGCGGGACTTCGACGATGCCGGCTCCAAGGATCGTCGGCGTCGCGAGGAGAAAGGAGAAGCGAGCCGCCTCCTGGTGGCGGAGCCCGGCGATCAATCCGCCGCCGATCGTCACGCCCGAGCGCGACAGGCCCGGAATGAAAGCGAGCGCCTGGCAGGCGCCGACGATCGCCGCGGCGCGAAAGCTGATGCGCTCGGCCTCGGAGAAATGCTCTTCCTGCTCCGTGCGCGTCGAGCCGCGCTCAGAACGCCGGCGCAAGAACTCGAACCCGAGCATGAGCACGCCGTTGACGATCAGGAATGTCGCCGCGACATTGGGGGAGCCGAACAAGGTTTTGATTCGGTTCTCGAAGAACACGCCGAGCACCGCGGCCGGGATCGTCCCCACGAGCAGGAGCATGGCGAGGCGCTCATCGTCGTTGCGGATCCTGCCGGCGAAGGCGGCGATGAAGAAGCCGCGGATGATCGCCACCCATTCCCGGCGGTAGTAGATCAACAGCGCCGACGCCGTTCCAATGTGGAGCAGCGTCAGGAAAGGGACGAACGACGGATCGGACGGCTTGAACGACCAGTGCAGCAGGCTCGGTACAAGGACCGCGTGGCCCAATGAGGAGACTGGAAACAGCTCGGTGGCGCCCTGCAGCAGGCCCATGAACAGCGCCTGCAGAAGCGTCACCTGGATATATTCGATGACGCATGGCCCGGCTTGCTGCGTTCAGTCCCGCGGTGAGGACGCTCGACGAATCGGTGCGGCGCGCCCGGATCGTCGAGGAGCATGGCTACGAATCGCTGTGGACGACGCAGCTCCCCGTGGCGCGCGACGCATCTCTCGTTCTGGCGGCCTACGCCGCGGCCACGCACACAGTCCAGCTGGGCACAGGCGTCCTCCCGATCTATACGCGCCATCCGACGGCCATGGCCCAGATGGCGGCGACGCTCGACGAGATGTCCGGCGGCCGATTCATCCTCGGCATCGGAGTCAGTCACAAGGTCACCGTCGAGTCGATGTGGGGCCTGCACCTCGACAGTCCCGTCGACGCGATGCGTGAGTACCTGACGATCGTGCGCGAGAGCATTCGCAACGGCGCGTCGAGCTTCGAGGGCAAGTACTTCAGCGCCCGCTGGTCGTATGCCGGGCCGCGACGCGAAGACCTCCCGATCATGATCTCGGCGCTCAACCCGAGGATGCTCGAGCTCGCGGGTGAGCTGGCCGACGGTGTCGTCCTCTATATGTGTCCACCGCGCTACATCGCCAACGAGGTGATCCCGCGCGTGAAAGCCGGGCGCGAGAAGGCCGGCAAGCCGCTCGAAGGATTCGAGATCGTCGCCGCGATCGACGCCTGCGCGACCGACGATCGGGCGGCGGCGCTCGCGACGTATCAGAGCACGCTCGAGCGCTACGCCTCTCTTCCCTTCTATCGCAAGGCTATGGAAGCCGGTGACATGAATCCCGACGTTCTGGCCGCGATCGGCGACGCCAAGCACGTGAAAGATGCGATCGCACGCTATCGCGATGCCGGCGTCACAGTTCCAGGTATCGGCGCGTTCGGCGGGAAGTTCGAGGAGACGATCGCCGCCGCGGCGGACGCTTAAGCCAGCTTCGTCAGCGCCTCGTCGATCTTCGCGCGCGCAGTGGCGAACTCTCGCCGGACCCCGGCGTCTTCAGCGGCCTGCAGGAGAGCAACCACCGCTTCCCATCGCATCGCATCGCGCTCGTGCAGGCCGGAGCGCACCTGGCCGATCGTCTGGGTCGCGAACAGCAATCCTCCGCCGGGGTTGTCAAGGATCGAGCGGGCGATCGCGAGCTGCTGCTTTGCCCACGCAACGATCTCATCACCGGGATGCGTGTCGAGCGGTTTTGGCGAGCGAACGTCGACGCCCATCGCGTTCCCTATTGTCCCGCAACTCTTTGGAGTGATTCGCCGGCGAGGCGATAGATCGTCCAGTCGGCATTGGGTTTCGCGCCGAGTCTCTCGTAGAAGCCGATCGCGTCGACGTTCCAGTCAAGCACTGCCCATTCGAGGCGGCCGCAGCCTCGATCCACCGCGAGCTGGGCGAGCCGCTGCAGCAGCGCCCGCCCGACGCCACCTCCTCGCTTTTCCGGCAACACGAAAAGGTCCTCGAGATAGATGCCCGGCCGCGCGAGAAACGTCGAGTAGTTGTGGAAGAACAGCGCGAAACCGACGGGCTCGCCATCTTCCTCTGCGATCAAGGTCTCGGCGTAACGACGGTCGCCGAAGAGGGTGTCGGTCAGCTTCTCCTCCGTCATCACGACCTCATGCTCGAGCTTCTCGTAGCGCGCGAGGCCGCGGATCAGCTCAGCGATGAGAGGCACGTCCTCGAGCTCGCCGTGGCGGATGCGGAGTGTCACGGGTTGGGCCGGTCCTTCAGGCGAAAGACGAACCGCATCGCGCCGTGTGTGTCGGAGTACGACGCGATCTTGTTGTCGACGAGCCCGGCGCGGAGGCCGGCGGCAATGAGGTCAGTGTCGCGCAGGGGGCTGCCGGGGCCCTTCGGTCGCACGGCCCAGATCGCGCCGTTCGGCTCGATCCAGGCCTTGGCTTCCCGAATGCGGTCGAGGTCGCGGATGTCATCGGTGCGGAGGAACACGATGTCGCACGCGCTGCGTGGTTTGCCGATGACGACGTCGCCTGTCCGCTCGCGCAGCATCTTCAAGAACCAAGCATCGTCGATCCCCAGCACCGCGACGCGGAAGCCGGGCTTGACGCCGAGCCGGTCAAGGAGTGGTTTCGTCGGTTCCGCCACGGATCGCTCCAAACACGACCACGCCCAGCAGCCATCCGCCGTACGCGCCGGCGATCGCAAGCACGATCGTCGGTATCGGACTGTCGACCCGGCTGGAAAGCAACGTCCCCAGCGCGAAAAGCGCACCGAACACGACGGCGCCGGCAAATCCGCCCGCCACGGCGCCGACCAGCGCCGGGACAGTCAAGCGTCCCCTCAGACTTCGACCACCTGGAGATCCTTGACCGCACCGGTCGTGGTCCCCGAGTACACGTGATTGAAGAGAAACCGCGTCTGCGGATGCCGCTTGCGCAGGCGCGCGGCGTTCTCCCAGCTCATGTGGCTGAACACGTCGCCGGGCCCCGTCGCCTCGACGATCGCCACGTCGGCGCCGTCGACGAGCTTGTCCAGCGGCGCCGTCGGCTCCGTGTCACCCGAGTAGGCGACCACCTTGCCGTTGACGTGGATGCGGTAGCCGTTGCTGCCCATCGTTCCGTGGTCGAGCCTCACCGTCTCGTAGCGGACGCCGGCGGCGGTCCCGGCCGGTTTGGCGTCGATGTACCGCACCTTGAACTGCGGGCGCATGACGCGCCGCCAGTCCGGTCCCCAGCTGACCTCCCACAACTTCTCGAGGTGCTCCGCGGTTCCGGACGGACCGACGAAGGTCAGCGGCCGGCGGTCGACGAAGACGCGATGGAGAACGAAGGGCGGCAGCCCGAGCGTGTGGTCGCCGTGGAAGTGCGTGATGAAGACGACCGCGATGTCGCCCGGATCGACGCCGAGGCGATGCATGTGCGGCAGCAAGGGTGCGCCGCCGTCCAGCAAAACCCGGCCGTCGACCACCACCGCTCCGTTGTAGCGGTCGAGCGAAAACGCCGCGCCGCTACCGAGGAACGAAAGCTTTACGCGATGGTTACCGACTGGTTCAGATACACGTCCTGGATTGCGTGTAGTAATTCGATGCCCTCCTTCATAGGGCGCTGGAACGACTTGCGGCCGCTGATCAGACCCATCCCGCCTGCGCGCTTGTTGATCACCGCAGTGCGGACAGCCTCTTTGAGGTCCGATGCGCCTTTGCTCTCACCCCCGGAGTTGATGAGTCCCGCGCGACCCATGTAGTTGTTGATCACCTGGTAACGACACAGGTCGATGGGATGGTCGGTCGAGAGCTTCGTGTAAACGTCGGGTGACGTCTTGCCGAATCCAATGACCTCGAATCCGCGGTTCGTGTCCGGCAGCTTCTGCTTGATGATGTCGGCCTCGATGGTCACGCCGATGTGGTTGGCCTGTCCGGTGAGGTCGGCCGCCGCTTCGTAGTTCTTGCCGTCCTTCTTGAACGCGTTGTTGCGCACGTAGCACCACAGCACGGTCGCCATACCGAGCTCGTGCGCCTCATGAAATGCGACCGAGATCTCCTGAATCTGGCGATCCGACTGTTCGGAGCCGAAGTAGATCGTCGCCCCGACGGCCACGGCACCCAGGTTCCACGCTTCTTTCACGGTGCCGAACAGGATCTGGTCGTAGTGGTTGGGGTAGGTCAGGAGCTCGTTGTGGTTGAGCTTGCAGATGAAAGGAATCCTGTGCGCGTAGCGGCGCGCGATCGAGCCGAGTATCCCGAACGTCGAGGCCACGGCGTTGCAGCCGCCCTCGATCGCGAGCTCGACGATCTTGCTCCCGTCGAAGTAGATCGGGTTAGGCGCGAACGACGCACCGCCCGAGTGCTCGATTCCCTGGTCGACCGGGAGAATCGAAAGGTAGCCGGTCCCGGCCAGGCGGCCGTGGTCGAGCAGCGATTCGAAGCTGCGCAGGACGCGGGTGGGCCGGTCGCTGTCCTTCCAGATCCGATCGACGAAATCCCCTCCGGGCAGGTGTAGCTGCTCCTTCGGGATCGTTTGACATTTGTGTTCCAGGAGGTCTTGGGCGTCAGCCCCAAGCACCTCTTCAATCTTCTCTAGGCTTCCTCTGGTAACTGTTGCCATCATCGCCTCTTACACATTTGGTTAGCATGTCTCGCAGGTTCTCGAAGGTATACCCGTCACTCTATAGTGCGCCGATATGACGCAGCGGGCGAGTGATCTTCTAGCCGAGGTCGCAGACCGACTGTCTTCGGACACCCATGACAGCGGCGTGGTCGTGGCTTCGGCCCTCCACGCGAACGAGCCCGAGCTCCTCGACGGATTCCGCGACGGCTCGATGGACGAGCTCGCGAAGATGTCGGTCGGCATGCTTCAGGCGCTTTTCGCCTCGATGCGCCTCGACGCCAAGATTCCCTGGCCGGAGCACTATTCCTCCGCCCGCGAGCTGGCGCGGCGTTACGCCGAGCGCGGCGTCCCGCTGGAATCGCTGATCGAGGGGCTCAACATCTTCCGCCGCGCGGTCGTCTCTCGGGTGACCGAGGCGGTTGGCGACAGCCCGTATGCGGACGAGGTGATGTTGCTGGCGCAGAGCCGCGTCGGCGACGTCATCGAGCACCTGAACTCGAGCTTCATCCGCGGCTATCTCGACTTCACTGAAAGCAAGCACCGCGCGCGGCAGACCGAGCTCCATGGTCTGTATCACATCGCCAGCGCACTCGGCCGCTCCCTCGACGTCAACGAGATCGCCGAGGTCGGACTGCGCGAGACGTTGAAGGTGCTGGGCCTGCAGGCCGGCGCGGTGTGGATCCGCGAGGGAGCTCGCCTCCGTCTCGCCAAGACGATCGGCATGCAGCCTGGCGAGGAGGAGGAGTTCTCCGAATCCGGCCGGTCGGGCGCAACCCGAGTCGTCGAGATCTCGTCGGGGCCGGCGGAGTCGCGCGTCGACCGCATCGCGGGCGAATGGCTCGCCATCCGCGCCGAGCTGAGGACGAAGGGCGTCCTGCTGGGCGCGATGACGGTGGCGACGCGGTCGCCGCGCACGTTCGAGCCGAGCGACCTGGAGTTCGTCGCCGCGGTGGCCGACCACGTGGCCGTGGCCCTCGACCGCGCGCGCCAGCACACGAAAGAGGCGCGGACGGACTACCTCACCGGACTTGCGAACCGCCCGGAGTTCGAGCGCGCAATCGATCGCGCCGTCGCGTCGGCCGAGCGGCACAAGCGCCGGCTCGCGTTGATGATGATCGACCTCGACAACCTCAAGGACATCAACGACACCTACGGCCATCACGTCGGCGACGAGGCGATCCGCGTCCTCGCCGCCGAGCTGCAGCGCGCGGTGCGCGCCACCGACACGTGCGGCAGGCTTGGTGGTGACGAGTTCGGAGTGGCGATGCCGGACGCCGACGAGCGCGATGCTCGTGAGGTCGGCATCCGAGTGCGCGAGGCGCTCGAGCACCTCAACCGTACCGCCAAGCTTCCGGTGAACGTCGAGTTCTCGATCGGGATCACCGCATGGCGGCAGGGCCTCGACTGGCAGGCGATGTACCAGGCCGCCGACAAGGCGCTTTACGTCGACAAGCGCCGGCGACACGCGGCCAAGAAGAGGTTGGAGCGGCCAGAGCCTGAAGCCACCGCCACCCCTTAAAGGCACCGTCCTCGACCCCTCGTTCTTCGCCCGCGACACCACGGTCGTGGCGCGTGACTTGCTCGACAAGGTGCTGGTGCGCGAGATCGGCGGCCAGGTGCTGTGGGGCCGGTTGGTCGAGGTCGAGGCGTACCTGGGGCCGGACGACCTGGCCGCGCATTCCAAGGGCGGCCGGCGCACCGCGCGCACCGAGGTCATGTTCGGGGAACCGGGGAATGCGTACGTCTACTTCACCTACGGCATTCACTGGTGCCTCAACTTCGTGACGCGCGAGGCCGGCGTGCCGCAAGCGGTCCTGGTGCGGGCGCTCGAACCGGGGCCCGGCGTCGGTCGCTGCGGCGGTCCTGGGCTCGTGACCCGCGCGTTGAGCATCGACGGCGCGCTCAACGGCGCTCGGCTTCAGCCGCCTGACCTTTACGTGATCGACGACGGCGCGCCCAAGCGTCGCGTGCACGTCACGGCGCGCATCGGCGTGCAGGGCACGGGTCGCTGGGAGAAGCGGCTGCTGCGCTACGTCGTGGATTCGCCCGCGTTATCGCGGCCAATCCGGCGTCGACGCGTCCCCGCGCGGTAGCTCCTCCCAGTCGGCGCGGACGGGGATGAACACGTCGACGACGGTCGCTCCGAGCGGCCCCGCCTTGGCGTCGTGGGGCACGTCGCTCGGGATCGAGTAGACGTCGCCCACCTGCAGCGTTCGTTCCTCGCCACCGATGTGAAACGTCACCTCGCCGGCGATGATCAGCCCGAGCTGCTCGTTCTCGTGATGATGCAATTCCGCGACGCCATTGGGCTCGATGTCGATCACCGCGAGCGCCGCTCTTTCGCCGTTGAGGACCCGTGCCTTCATGCCGGCGCGGATCAGATACGGCCGCAGGTCCGCGATCGAGCCGTACGTCTTGGTCTTCATTCGACCACCCGGTCGATGACCGTCGCCGTTCCGAGCCCGCCGCCGCAGCACATCGTCTCGAGGCCGTAGCGGAGGTCGCGGCGCTCGAGCTCGTAGAGCAACCGATTCATGAGGATCGCGCCCGACGCCCCAAGGGGATGACCAACCGCGATCGCACCCCCGTTGACGTTGGTCTTCGCGAGGTCGGCGCCCGTCTCCTTCTGCCACGCGAGCACGACCGACGCGAACGCCTCGTTGACCTCGAAGAGGTCGATGCTGTGCAGCTCGAGGCCCGCCTTCTTCAAGACGGCGGCGGTGCCAGGGATCGGACCCTCGAGCATCAGCACCGGGTCGGTGCCGACGACGGCCTGTGCGCGGATCCGCGCACGCGGCTTGACGCCGAGCTCCTTCGCCTTCTCCAGCGACATGAGCAGGACCGCGGCGGCGCCATCTGAGATCTGGCTCGAGTTGCCGGCGGTGATCGAGTGCTCGGGGTTGAACGCCGGCTGCAGAGCGGCCGTCGCCTCGTAGTTGGCGTTGGCGCGGATGCCCTCGTCCTTCTCGAAGATTGCGACCTCGCCGTTGGAGATGTCGACCGGCATGATCTGCGAGCGGAAGTAGCCCTTCTCCGTCGCCTCGGCCGCGCGGTGGTGGCTCTCGACGCTGAACTCGTCCATAGCCTTGCGCGAGATTCCGTACTTGCGCGCCATCAGCTCGGCGGAGATGCCCTGCGGCACGAGGTCATACAGCTCGGTGAGCTCGGGTGGAAAAGGCACACCCGGCTGCATCGCGCTGGACCCCATCGGGACACGAGTCATCGATTCCACGCCGCCGGCGATCGTGATGTCGCACACGCCTGCCTGGATCAGGTTGGCCGCGAAGTGAACGGCCTGCTGGCTCGAGCCGCACTGCCGGTCCACCGTCGTCGCCGGCGTCGTCACTGGAAAGCCTGCGGTCAGCCAGGCGTTGCGCGCCACGTTGAGACTCTGCTCGCCGACCTGCGACACGCAGCCGAACACGACGTCTTCGACCTGCTCCGGTGCGATGCCCGCGCGCTGCACGATCTCTTTGAGGACGAGCGACCCGAGGACCACTGGGTGCACGTCCTTGAGCTTTCCGTTGCGACGTCCGATCGGTGTGCGGACAGCCTCCACGATCACAACTTCGCGCATGGGTCAGCTGCCTCCTCTAATGATTCGCGGACCGCTGTGTCAACCCACCAGCGGTTGCCTGGCGATTCCATTTTTTTCTTTGTTGACGTGCTCTTAGACGGCTGTTAACTTTCGCGTCGCCCCAAGCGGCTGAGTACGGTAAACCTGAGGATACCGAACGTCGAGTAGGTGGAAGGTCCGGGGCAACCCGGGATGGAAACCGAAAAACGCATAGGGGACTTCAGGGTAAACAGGAAGGTCTCTTGGGGCATTACTTTTCCCCAAAACTTTCACACGGCCTCGCTAATTCGAATAGCCCAGTTTTGACGCCTCCGTGCAGGCTTTGTCCACAGCCTCGCCGTCGAATGGCGCGTCTTCCTTGCCCAACTTCCTGACCGCGTCGGCCAGTCGCGCCACCGGGTCGGGATCCTCGTAATGGAGCCAGTGATACGCCTCCGGGCGCGACGCACCGGGATGACTGTTCAGGTAGGCGTCGACGACGATCTCTTCCACTTGCCTTAACAGTCCGCCGCTCACCAGCCGGTCGAAATCCTGCACGGCCATCCAGGCCAGCAGACGCGAAAGCCGGTCGTTCAGGAGGGTCCGGCCGGCATCTCGAGGACGCTCGTCCGCAGCGTGCAGATGAACGGCAGGTTGCGGTACAGCTCCCTGTAGTCCAGCCCGTAGCCGACCACATAGTCATTGGGGATCTGGAAGCCGACATAGCGCACCGGCACGTTGACGAGGCGGCGGAGCGGGCGGTCTAGCAGCGTGACGATCTCGAGCGAGGCCGGGTCGCGGCGCTTCAGCTCCGAGACCACGTAGTCGATGGTGAATCCGGTGTTGATGATGTCCTCGACGAGCACGACGTGCCGGCCTTCGATCGGGTAGTCGATGTCGCGCACGATCCGAACCCGGTCCTGGGGTTGCGCGCCGGCGAATCGCTTGAGGTCGAGGTAGTCGATGACGAACGGGACCTTGATCTGCCGCGCCAGGTCGGCGAGAAAAAACGTCACACCCTTGAGAACGCCGACGAGGACTACCGATTGCCCGCGGTAGTCGCGCGAGATCTTCCGCCCGAGCGCACGGATGCGCGACTCGAGCTCGACGGGTGAGATGAGGATCTCCCCTATGTCCTCCTTGCGCAGATGCTGGACCTCGAGCGCGCCGTAACCCGCCTTGGCGAGCAGTTGCTGATAGTCGCGCCGGTAGAGCAGCCGGACGTGGAGCTCGGGATACAGCTCGCGAAGGAGGCGAAGCTTACGGTTCTTCGGAGTGACGAGCGACTGCTTCATCGTCGTCAGCTCGATGTAGAGGTCGTGCTCCGGCAGATAAAAGTCGGGCGTAAACATCTCGGCCACTCGGGTGTCTTCCCAAGCGATTGGGAACGAGACCGGCTCGTACTGCCAGCGGATCCGGTAGTAGTCGAGAAAGCGCGCGAACTCCTGCTCCGAGGGGTGCGCGAACTGCACGCGGGAGTGCGCGGGACCACTGCGTCTGACCAGGCGCGAGCGCTGCCTGACGGGTCGGCGCCATTTCTGCGGAATCGGAGGCTGGACGGACGACGCCAAGAGTCAGCGCTGATTGTACCCTCGCAATCAGAGGCGTCCGAAATGAGCACCCCGGCGCAACGGATGGTCGCCGAGCAGCTGCGCCCACATGGCGTCACCGACGAGCGTGTGCTTCACGCGATGGCGACCGTTCCTCGCGAAGAATTTCTCGCGCCGCCCATGCGGCGTCATGCCTACGAGGATCGAGCGCTCGCGATCGATTGCGGCCAGACGATCTCGCAGCCGCTGGTCGTGGCGCTGATGGCTCAGGCCGCCGCGCCGCAGCCGGACGACGTCGCCCTCGAGGTCGGAACCGGCTCGGGCTATGCGGCCGCGGTGCTGAGCCGTTTGTGCCGCAAAGTGATCAGCATCGAGCGCGAGCCGGCGCTCGCCGAGCACGCATCCGCCACCCTGCGCAGGCTTGGCTTCGACAACGTCGAAGTTGCAGTCGGCGACGGAAGTCTCGGCTGGCCGGCGAGCGCGCAGTACAACGTCATCCTCGTGGCGGCGGCTGCGGACGAGGTGCCGGCCGCGCTCGTCGACCAGCTCGCTGACGGAGGGCGCATGGTCATCCCGGTCGTCATCGGGGACGAGGAGCCGCAGGATCTTCGTGTCTATCAGCGCCACGGCGAGCACGTGACGTACCGGTCGCTGTTCCCGGTGCTGTTCGTGCCCTTAAGGACTGGCTGAAGCTTTAGGCGACGGCGATGGCGAAGCCGAGGTCGGCGGCGTGCCCGAGGCGCCGGTGATCTGCTGGAGCTGTTGCAGGATGTGGCCGACGGTCTGCATCTCCGTCGCGAAAGTCGTCAGGTCTCCCTTCGCGAGTGCCGCATAGGCCGCTTTGTAGTGGTCGTTCGCCTGCGCCGTCAGGCTCTGGATCTGCGCCACCTGCGTCGCGGTGTAAGTCGACGGTGGAGGTCCGCTGGGTGTCGTCACAGGCGCCGCCCCGACCAGCTGCTGGATCGCCTGGTCGAGCGAATCGGTGTAGACGACCTGGTCCTGGTCCGCAAGGATCACGCGTTTGAGCTCCGGCAGCGCCGATGTCTCTCGCGCTCGGAGGTACACCGGCTCGAAATAGAGGAACGTGTTGCCGATGGGCACCACGAGCAGGTTGCCCTGCTGCACCTGCGATCCCGCCTGGCTGAACAGCGTGAAGTCGGCCGAGATGGTCGTGTTCTGGTTGATGCGGTTGGCCACAAGCTGGGGGCCGTCGATGACCTTGCCCTTGGGCAGCACATAAGAGAGGTAGACGCCATAGTGCGACCCGTCGTTTCCGGCCGCCAGCCACGAGACCATGTTGTTCTTGCCCAGCGGCGTGTACGGCATGATCAGCAGGAACTCGGGGTTGGACTGGCCGGGAAGGCGGAACAGCACGTAGTACGGCGTGACGGGCGTGGCCGCCGTCGTCGGAGAGTTCTGCGCCGTCGGGATGTCCCACACGTCCTCGCGGGCGAAGAGCGTCTTGGCGCCGTTGGGATCAGGGTTCACGTGGTAGACGGCGTAGACGCCGACCTGGACGTTGAACAGGCCTTCGGGAACCCGCAGGTGCGCGCGCAGCCCAGCCGGCAGATCGCCGATCGGCTTGAAAAGCGAGGGGAAGGTCGCCTCGTACCCTTTGATCAGCGGGTCCTTCGGATCGATCACGTAGAAGTTGGTCGTCCCTTCGTAGGCGTCGACGACAACCTTCACGGAGTTGCGGATGTAGTTGATGGCGTTGCCGCCGAACTGCACGGACTGTGCGTACGGATAGGTCGATGCGGTCGTGTATGCGTCGAGGATCCAGTAGAGCTTGCCGTTGACGACGACGATGTACGGGTCGCCGTCGAGCGTCAGGAACGGGGCCATCGCCGAGACGCGATCGGTGATGCTCCGGCGGTAGAGCATCTGCGTCTTGTCCGTGATCTGGCCCGAAACCAGCAGGTTGAAGTCACTCAGGCGTAGCGACCAGAGGGCGCGGTTGACGCTCGTCATCGGCACGCCTCGCGATCCCGTGTAGCTGGTGTAAACGTCCTTGGCCTGGGGATAGTCGAACTCCGGCACGCTCGACGGCGCAAGCACGTAGTCGGAGGTGCTTTCGCCGAAGTAGATCCCGGGCTGGGTGATCGTCAGGGGGCCGGTCGGAGGGACGTTGCCGACTACGTACTGGGGCAACCCTTCGGCCTCGACGGCGTTGACCGGACTCCCGGCCGTCGCGTAGCCGTGCGTGTACTGGAGGTGGATGTTGACCCAGTTCTGCGCCGCCGCCGCGAGCTTGGTCGTATCGATCTCGCGCGCGCTGATCTCGACCTGCTGGTACTGGCCGTTGATGATGTAGCGGTCGATGTCGATGTCGTTGAACGAGTAGTACGTGCGCAGCGTCTGCTGCTGGTCGTAGACCTGTTTGAGCTCCGTGTAATCCCAAAGACGCAGGTTGTTGATCGTGGCCTGGTCGTTTTGCACGTCCTGGGCGGTCAGGGGCTGGTCGCCCGAGAAGTTGCTGACCGTGACGTTCGACAACCCGTAGGCGGCCCGCGTCCCGGCGATCTCGCGCTGGATGTACGGCAGCTCATACGTCTGCGCATTCGGCGTGACCTGCACGCCCTGCACGAACGACGGCACTGCCGCGGTGATGATCGTCAGCACGATCCACGCCCCGATCGCCGCCAGCGGCAGCCACAGCCGGCGCACCCATGCGTTGGCGATGAGCGCGCCCGCGAGCACGACGCCCGCCGCGGCCTGGAACGTGAAGAGCGGCAGCCTGGCGTTGACGTCCGTGTAGGCGGCGCCCCAGACGACGCCGCTGTTGTGCGCATATAGAAGGTCGTAGCGGCCGAGCCACGTGGCGACGGCCAGCGTGATTCCGAAAAAGCCGATCAGGACGGAGATGTGCGCGAGCGCGCGTGGCGTCGGCCGGAAGTCGAATGCGTCCCCGCGCCACGAGTAGAGCGCGCCGATCAGAAGGATGGTCAGGAAGTCGAGGCCGAGCGACCAGTTCGTTATGGAATGGAGGAACGGCAAAGTCATCAGGTAGAAGGAGACGTCCTGATTCAGGACCGGATCGACGGTTCCGGTAGGCGCCGCGTGGAGGAACAGCGCGAGCGCCTGCCACTGCCCGTACATGCCGGCGGCGAGGATCAACGCAATGAGAGCCGCGGTGGCGAGGCTGACATACCCCGCGGGCCCGCGGAACACCGAGCGACGGATCCCGACCGCCCTCAGGGCCGCGGTGGTACGAGCGCGCAGCGCGATCGCGACGTTGATCGCCAGGTAGGCGAACGCGAGGACGAACGCACCAAGGCCGAGGACCCATTCGAGCGTCAGCCGCGTGGTGTAGACGTCGCCGTAACCGAGGGCGTTGTACCACTGCAGCTCTGTGATGAAGCCGACGATCGGCGCTGCGGTGATGAAGATGAGGACCGCAACACCGAACAGCGCCACGCCGCCCCAGAACCGCCGCGGAATCTGCGGCACCCGGAATTCGCGGCCTGCCTCGAACGGCCCGCCGCGCTCGAACGGATCAAACGGCCGGTAACGCCGTCCCACTCTGCGGAGAAGATTAGACGGACGTTGGAGGCACGGCCGATAGGCGAGTGCCTACAGCCGTGCCTCTAGCGCCGTATCGTCAGCCGCGAAGTCGTCGCTCGAATTCGAAGGCGGGTGCTCGAGATGCCATCTCACCGACGCCTTCAGTGCCTCGCCCGGTTCGGTGGTGGTCCATCCGAGCACGTTGCGCGCTTTGTTCGCACTCATGAGCACGTGCTGCGGCATCCCGCCGGTTTCCTGGAGGTCCTGAGGCAGGACGTCGTCCGGCACCCGCACGAGCTCCGCCTCGAAGTCGGCAGCCTCGAGGATCATTTGCGTCCACAGCCTCACCGAGTACGTGCGGTCCTCGCATATGTTCAGCACGCCGGTCACATCGGGCTTGTCGATCGCCAGGCGGATGGCGCGTGCGATGTCGCGGACGTAGCCGCGGCAGGTGAGCCATGACCCGGCTCCGAACGGAATTCGATTTCGTCCGGCGCGCACGCGGCGCAGGATGAACTCCTCGCGGCGCTGATAGTCGCGCTCGCCGTAGACCATCGGCAGGCGCATGACCAGCGCGCCGCGCGGCAGATAGACGTCCTCGACGTCGAGCTTGTCGTAGTTCTCCCGGCCGGCGACCATGCCGCGATACGGGTAGCGGTCGCTGCGGACAGGAGATTCTTCGGTGATGGGCACCGGATCGGTCTCACGCCCCGCGAGCAGGGCTCCGAACGCGCGGTACACGTCGGCGCTCGAGATGACGATCCATCGCGAGACGCCCGGGATCGCCGAGAGCGCGCCCTCCGCGTCATCCCGCGTGAGGGCGAAGCAATCGATGACCGCATCCGCGCCGAATGCGACGAGCTCCTTCTGATGCGTAGCCAGGTCCGCGCGCTCGCAGTGCAGGTGCTCGACCTCCGGCATGCCGTCGGGCTCGAGCTGACCGCGGTGGACGACCATCAGCTCGTGGCCGGCGGCCACGAGCCCCTCGACGGCGGCGCGGCCGATGAACCGCGTGCCGCCTAGGACGATGACCCTCACTTAGTGGCAGCGGGAGTTTTCACCACGTGCGGGTTCTTCTCGACGATCAGGTCGAGGAGGCCCCACTCCTTCGCCTGCTCAGGCGTCATGAAGAAATCGCGCTCCATCGCGCGCTCGACGTCTTCTATCTCGCGCTTGCAGTGCTTGGCGTAGATGCGGGCGAGCTGCTCGCGCTGGCGAAGGATCTCCTGGGCATGGATCTGTATGTCGGTCGCCTGACCCTGGATTCCCTGCGTGAACGGTTGGTGGATGAGGATCTGCCCGTGGGGCAGCGACATCCGCATTCCGGGATCGCCGCCCGCGAGAAGGAGCGACGCGCCGCTGGCCGCGAGCCCGGTGCACAGCGTCGCCACTTTTGGACTGACGTACTGCATCGCGTCGTAGATGGAGAGCGCGGCGGTCAACGAACCGCCCGGGCTGTTGATGTAGATCTGGATGTCCTGCTCCGGCGCCTCGTTTTCGAGAAAAAGGAGCTGCGCGGTCACGGTGCTGGCCATGTCGTCGTCGATCACGCCGCGGACGAAGATGACGCCGTCGCGCAGAAGCCGCGAATAGATGTCGTACGCGCGCTCGCTGCGACCGTCGCTGGTTATCACCGTCGGGATCAGGTTCACTCGATTACCTCCTGGTACGCAAAAAGCCGATCGGATCTTTGGGTTTCGGCGGCGGGTTGGCCATCGCCAGATACGCGCTGAAGTCGGCGACGCTGCGGAGCGCCTCGAGCGGCAGCGCTGCCGTCGCGAGCCGCAGCTTCACCGGCGGGTCCTCGGGCCACGTGCGCTGTTCCGATTCCGCGCCGAGCAGTCGCGCGAGCTCGGCGTAGATCTCGGCGGGCCGGAGGCCGAGGGCGTGAGCCACAGCGACGAGGCGCTCGGTCGACATCTCCTTGCGTCCGCGCTCGACCTCGGAGAGGTGGGCCGGCGAAAGCCCGGCTTCCGCCGCGATCTCGCTCAGCGTTCGGCGCGCCGCCTCCCGCCGGCCGCGCAGAACTGATCCGAGAGCCTGCCGGATGGCCTGGGCGGTTTCGCTGTAGGCGAAATCCATTTGTTATGGGTAAATACTACGCCCGTCTAGTCCTTCAGGTTGTTGGGGTCGAGCAGGTCCTGCTTCGGGCGCTCGATCTTCTGCCGTGAGCGCATGATCTCGATCAGCTTCTTCCGGCCCTTCGGCGGCCCGATCATGATCGCGCCCACCAGGCGGTCGTCCTTGAAGAACAGCTTGCGGTAGAACTTCTCCTCGAAGCTGAATGTCCGCACCGACTCGAGGCCGGGCTGCACGTCGGGTGTCACGCCCATGACAGCGAGCGTCGAACCGAACATCGTCGTCGTGTACGTCGGCACGTCGAAAAAATCCTGGTCCGCCCCGGCCATGTTGAGCGCCGCCACCTTGCCGTGGGCCTCGGCGTTGTCCCAGGTGCCCATCTGATTGTGGCGCTCGACCATCAGGTCGTAGAACACCGCGATGTCGCCGGCGGCATACGCGTCCGGCGCACTCGTGCGCAGCTTCGCGTCGGTGACGATTCCGTTCTTCAGCTCGACGTCATTGCGCACGGGCTCTGTGTAGTAGTCGAGGCCGACGCCATACGTCAGAAGGTCGAACTCGACCTTGTGGCCGTTCACGGTCTCGGCGGTAAACCGGCCGTTGGTGCGACTGAACTTCTGCACCTCATCTGACGTGATGAACTGCACGCCCTGCTCCTCGCCGAGCTGCCGGCAGAGCTTCCCGCCCTCTTCGTCGAGCACGTAACGGAGGAACCACGGGCCACGCATGATCCACGTGACCTTGGCCTTCTTGCGAAAGCTCACGCCCTCGGCAAGCTCGTAGCCGATGAAGCTTCCGCCCATCACCAGCACGCGCTCGGACTGATCGGCCTTTTCGATGATCGCGTCGGTGTCGTCGAGCGTCTGGAACCCCATGCACGCCGATACCTCGCTCGAGCCGGGCCAGGGCGGAGGTTTCGGCCGTCCCCCAGTCGCGATCAGGATCGCGTCATAAGGGAACGACCCGCCGCGGTTTGTCGTCACGACCTTCTCTTTGAAGTCGATCTCCGTCGCCCAGGTCTCGAAATGGATGTCGAGATTCTTGGTCGCGTAGTCCTCGGCGGTGCGCATGAAGACTTTCTCGCGGCGCACCTGGCCGCGTAGGTAGCGTGGCAGCGCGACGCGGTTGTAGAGCGGGTGGCGTTCCGCGGCGATGATCGTGATCGACGCTTCGGCATCCGCCTTGCGCAGGTCCTCGGCGCACGTCTGGCCGGCGATTCCGTTGCCCAGGATTACGTAGCGCTTCGTCAATTAAAGAGGGAGGGCGTAGATGTAGGCGCTGGCTTCGGCATCGGCGAAATCGTATCCGCTCGCGCGAAGATCCTCTTCCGCGGGGTGGCCCGGCGGAAGGTTGACCGTCACGTGTGTCAACCCGTCGGCATCGGCCTCGAAGCGGAGCGCCATCAGCAATTCGCGCATCGCGCCGCCCGAGCCGGCCAGCAGTGACACCGAGATGTTCTGCGCCCACGGTTCGCGCAGCAACGCGACGGCTCGACCGCTCGGGCCGAGCCTCAGCAGGCCCTGGCGCGCCAGCCGGGCCAGCTCCTCCTCACCCAGGTCGCGTGAGCCGTTGAGGTCGGGATTGACGCCGCCGTAGAGCTCGAAGCCAGGGCTGCCGGAAACGAACGGCCAGAGCTTTTTGGCTTCCGAATCGTCGGGGATGCGCGCCGGCTCTCCGCCCTCGATCCGCGGTCCACGCCACCACTTGACCTCGACGAGCCGCGTGAAGCCCGACGACTCGAAGAGGCGCACCGCCGGCTCATCCCGGGTGCCGAGACGAATCTCGCGCATGCTCTGTTCGCGTGCTTCGGCGATCGCCGCCTGCAGCATCGCGCGCGCGATTCCCTGGCGGCGCCTGTCTTCCGCCACGCGCAGCCCCTCGTACCACATCAATCCCGGCGCGTATGGCCGGAGCCGCTGCACGCCCACGACGAGCCCCTCGATCTCCGCGGCCTCGAACGCGGCGCCGGCGTCGGCGACCCAGCGGTCGAAAACGCGCGGAATGTAGTCGCGACCGTTCCACACCTCACGCGTGATCTCGAGAATCCGCTCGCGGTCCGCCGGCCTCACCGGACGCAGCACGAGGTCGTCACCGCGGCCGGACGACGGATCTGCGGCGCCCATGCGGCCCACTCGCCCCACGCTATCGCGTGGGGGCCCCAGCCGGTATGCGCTGCTCGCTCGAGCATGGTCGATGCGCTCGCTCCGCTGCTCGAAGCTTCGCGCCGATCTGGGCCACCTGGATCGCCGGATCTCTCGCCGTCCGCCGCGGCGCCGACCTCAGCTCTTCCGTGGCTGCCAATGCGCGAC
>DASTIX010000027.1:0-15821 GCA_035717165.1 Candidatus Dormiibacterota bacterium | reverse complement strand
GCCCGGCGATTGGATGGGAATTCTTCGTACCACCGACGGCGGCGTGACATGGACCGACGTGTCGCCTCCGTCGCTGATAAACCGCACCTGGCATCACGCCAAGTTTTTCCTCGACGCCAACCATGCGTGGGTTGAGGAGGTCACTCGCACGGCTGACGCGTGCGCCAGCCAGGCCACGACTTTCATCACGAGCGACGGCGGCGCCACCTGGCGTCAGGGCGGAGCGGTTGCGTTGAAGCTTTCGTCGCCGCTGGACGACCTGTTCAACGTGGCTGGGCCCTTCGACAACATGGACTTCGTCGATCCGCAACACGGATGGCTGATGGTCGCTTCGGCGCCCAACCAACCGCCGGCGGATCCAAGCCAGATGACGATGTTGACGATGGTCTACTCGACCAGCGACGGCGGGATGCACTGGCGCCTCGTGAGCACGAACCCGGGCAAGTCCCTTCAAGGGTCCGCCAACTGCCAGTCCGGCTTCTATGCGCCCGTCTCCGACACGACGTTCGTCTCCGATACGACTGGATGGCTCGGCATCTCGTGTGGGCCCGGTCCGCTCATGTTGATCACCCACGACGGCGGCGCGACCTGGTCGCCCAAGCCTCTACCGAGCTGCAACTGCCAGGTGTATCGCCCCCAGGTGATCGATGCCGACCACGTACTCATCACGGGTGGCCCGCAGTCGCAGATGCTCGCGACCGCGGACGGAGGCACGACATGGACCCAGCGGGCGCTCCCGCCCGCGGCTATGTCTGCCTTCTCGTTCATCGACGCCAACCACGGCTGGATGGCCGGCATAGCCCAGCTGCCCACGAGCTACGAGACGGTCGTCTACCGCACGGCCGACGGCGGCCAGAACTGGGTGCTCGTGGCCAAGCCCGGATTCACCGCCGTCAGCTCGAATCCGAAGGCGTACTACCCGATCACGGGCGTCCAGTTCGTCAACGCGAACATCGGATTCGTCGTGCTCGGCGGCGAGGGTGGGACCAATGGCCAGACCGATCCGGGCGCCCCGACGCTGCAGTTCCTGAAGACGACCGACGGCGGCCGCTCATGGGCGGTGGTCTTGAAGCAAGTTCCCGTGGCTGCCTGTAGTGCCCAGTACAGCCAGCGTTTTGGCGGCGGAGACCTGAACCCGGTCAAACTCATCGGCGCCACGACAGCCTGGGCGAGCGGTGGGCTTCGGACCACCGACGGCGGAGCGCACTGGAAGGATGTCTCGTCGCCCGCGCTGCGCGAGGGAGCGGCGATCTCGCTTTACCCTCCGAGCTACACCGATTTCTATCTCGACGGCGACCACGCGTGGCAGGCGGCGGTGTACGGATCCAAGACGACGTGCAGCGATCACGTCACCGTCTTTGCCACCGCGGACGGCGGCGCGACGTGGCAGCAATCAGCCCCTCTCACGGTGCCGGCCCCGAGCGGCTTCCAGATCGGCGGAATCCGGTTCGGTTTCAGCAGCCCAACGGCGGGATGGATGTGGATCCCGATCATCAGGTCTGGCGGCATGGATATGGGCGGGGGACCGGCGACCGAGGGATACATCTATTTGACCGCCGACGGCGGGATGTCGTGGCAGCGGACCGCCCATGTGACGGCCGCGCAGTTCCGTGATGTCGCGCCCACGCCCTCCGACGCGCAGAACTGTCCGGAGGGGATAAATCAGGTGGCGTTCGTCACGCCGCGGTTGGGCTGGTTGGATCTCAACTGCCTAAGTGCTGAACTCGTGACTCGTGATGGCGGCGCGACATGGAAGGTTCAGTCGCCGTCATTCGGCGGCGGCACCCCGACTTTCGTCGATGCGAATCACGGATTCGTGCAGAGTTTTGACCTCAAGGGTGGGAACACCACATTGCTTTCCACTTCGGACGGCGGCGCGACGTGGCAACCAGCTGGCGCCCTGCCCGCGAATCAGTACATCTTCGGGATCAGCTACCTCGACGCCAACAACATCGTGGCGCTGTTCTCGCCCCCCGGTTGGAATAAAGGATCGGGAGGCAAGGACTGGGTGTATCGGTCCACGGATGGTGGGAAGAGCTGGACGCTCGTGCAGAAAGGAGTTCCTCTTGGATACCGCATGTACGGAGCCGTGTTCAGCGATCCGAACACGGGGATGGTCGCGCAGGCGGACAACGCGACATGCGGAATCACGGACCAAAGCTGCCCCGGCACCGGCGACACGGTCGTCGCCGTCACCAAAGATGGGGGCCGCACGTGGAAGATCTTCAAGCCCGCGATCGACAGCTAGGCGGATCATGAGGTGCGCTTAGATGTATTGATGCAACTCACGCGAAATGCGGGTAAGACCGCGGCGGGTCCTAAAGACTGGTTCACAGGTGCGGTGTTTATAGACCCCGTTGCGTCGCCATCGGGCGCGTCGCGCATCAGCGCGAGCGCTGTGCACTTCACGCCGGGGGCTCGAACCGCGTGGCACACCCATCCAAACGGGCAGACGATCTTCGTCACGGAAGGGGTCGGACTCGCGCAACGCCGGGGTGGTCCGATCGAGGTGATCAGGCCGGGTGATCGAGTGTTCTTCGAGCCCGGGGAGGATCACTGGCACGGCGCGACATCGACGCGATTCATGACTCACATCGCGATGCTCGAGGTGGACGAGAAAGGGAACAACGCGACGTGGGGACCGGACGTGACTGACGCCGAATACGGGGCGGCACCTGCGATCGACGGAGCTTAGGGGTGTCGATCCAGTCGCCCGGCGGGTTTCTATTTCTGCCCACGGACGGGCCGTTCTCCGACGGGGTGGTGGCTGAGCCTGGCCACGAGATCGTCCGCGTGCGGGCGCCATTTCACACGCCACTGGAGCAGGGATTTCGGCTCGTCGAGAAAACCCTCAAGTCCACTGACCGTCCGATGGCGGCCCTCTGCGCGATGGAGTTGCGTATTCCAAAGCCACTGTCTCGCGCGGGATTCGATGACTTCAATCGCGGATACGTCGCCCAGCACGAGCGGTGGGGAGTGCTGGTCGAAGGGCACGTGCCTTCTGCGCGCACCAACGTTGCGCCGGAGTTCGAGCCACCCTCGGAGGCATGCCTGCACGCGTTTTGTTTCACCGTTCGTGGCGATGCGCCTCAAAAGACCTTTGTCGTTTCCGGTGTGCCCGAGCCGCCGGGCACCGAAGGCGGATTAAAGGCGTACTGGACTTCGATAGTGCAGACGATCGAACGGCGCATGGCAGATCTCGGCGTGAGCTGGTCAGAGGCGACCGAGAGCCAGATCTACGGCACGCGTGCCGACCACGAATTGTTCGCCGCCGGTGGCTTGCCTCGGTTCGACGAGCTCGTGCGGCCCGGTCTGCGGTGGTTCTTCTCGCGCCCGCCCATCGACGACCTCAAGCTCGAGATCGACGTTCGCGGATTGGCGCACGAGTCGTGGATCTGAACTCGCCAACGCAATGTTTCCCGTCAAAAACCGTACTCGGGGCGTTATCGAAGTAGGCCCGAGTTGGGCCGCAGAGGGGGCGAGAACGATGGCCCGTCACGAGCTCAGAGCGTCGAGACAGGACGAGATTGCCCGGTCACGGCTGGTGGTGCTGCAGGCGAAGCGCCTGATGCTCGGCGTTGCGGAGCGGCGCTACCGCAGGACGTCATCCCGCGTCCACCTGCAGCGCGTGGAACGCCTGCGGAGAGAGGTCGTTCGAGCGCAAGAGAGGTATGCGAGCGCGCCGCGGCATACAAACTCGTATGGGCGCCCGGCGGATTGCGTGCGGCTCCTTCAACGAGGCAATCGCGCGCTCGACAGATTGCGTGGTTTACAGCGGCGGCTGCCCGCCGATCGAAGGTGGGAGGCGGCCACCGACATCGAGGCGTTCGAAGAGCAGATGAGCGGCTGGCAGAGGGCCTTCCGCGTTTGACCTTCAGGCTCTAGTCACAGAATCCTGACGAGTCACGACGGGCGTGCCTCCTTGGGTGCCGGCTTCAAATCGCCCTTCAGCGCATCTTCGTACGCCGCCCACAGAATCCCGTACGCGAGCACCAGGCTCTCGGGCCTGGGTTGCTTGAGTGCTTCTTCGAAGCGCCTGGTGTATGGGTGATCGCCCAGCTCGTCTCGCAGCAATGCTTGACTCTGTGCCTCCCACTTCGACGCTGATGCCAGGTCCTTGCGTTTCTCGATCATCAGCCGGCCGCGGTTCATCATCTCCTCCAGCCGCGCGACAAATCCGTGCCGGTCGAATCCTTCTGGCGTTCGCGGTGACCCCTCACGTCTGACAGTCCTCCACCGGACGGGGCGGCTGTACGTCGGCGCCGATGCCGAGGGGCGCCATCCAGCGGCGGCCCGCTGCCGATCGTAGGCCGCGCGCTTGGCGCTGTTGGTCAGGACGTCGTGCGCGAGGTTGAGCAGCTTCGCGTGCTCGAGCGCGTCGGGATGGTTGCCGCGATCGGGGTGCCAGTACTTGAGCTGTCGCCGCCAGGCGGCGTGCAGTTCGTCTTCCGTTGCGTCTGGTGGGACGCCGAGGACGAAGTAGTAATCAGCTATGGGCCGGCGTTCGGTAGGCGCAGCTGTACCTCCTGGGTCATGGGTAGGTCGGTGACGGACCGTCGCGCAGTCTCGCATGGCGCCTCGGGCTTGGCGATATCATCGCCGCGCTGACGTGAAACTGAGGCTGCTCGCGCTTGCGTTCGCACTGGTCTCCTGCACGACCTCATCTTCCGCGGCCGCCTCGGACGCCAAAGCCCTACCGCGCGCCGAGGTCATCAAGAAACTTGACGCCGGCACCGTCGAGAGTCTGCCGACCGGCACCGTCTACGTCCGATTCATTCGCTTTGTCCAGCCGCCTGGCTACGTAATCAATTCGAAGCAGCACGTCCCGAGCGTGGTCTACGTCGAGACCGGCACGCAGCGTCTGGTGCTCGCCGGTCAAGCTCCTATCGACCTGGCCGCCGGAGAAGCGAAGTTCCATCAGAGTGTCACGCACCAGCATCTAAATCCCGGGTCGGATGCAAGCGTCTGGTACGCGATTGCCGTCTGGCCGAGCTCAGCTCGAGGAACTCCGCTCGTCGATCCGATTGCTCGCCCGGCGTTCGAGAGCGAGGACTTCGATCGAGCTGCGCTGCCGCAGGTCGCCTATTCGGAAGTGCTGCGCCAGGTGACTTTCAGTGGCGGTGGAACTTCCGGCGCGCATCGGTTCGGCGGGCTTGCGGCGTTCTACGTCCTCAGCGGCGCCATAGCGATCAAAAACGCGCACCGGGCGGCGCTGACGCTAGGCGTCGGTCAGGGCGCGGCGTTTCTTCCCGATACCGATCTGCAGGAGACGAACACCGGGTCGGCTCAGGCGTCGTACCTCGAGTTCATCGTGACGCCGGTCGGCCAGCAGTTCGAGGTGCCCCTCCAGCAGGTGCCGGCCGCCTGAGCTCAGGCGATTCGAACTACGCGGTTGTCGTCGCCATCCGCAACATAGACCGTTCCATGAGCGTCCACGGCGACGCCTAGCGGAGTCTTCATCACGACGACCGTGTGCAGAACGCCTTTGACGTCAAGTCGTCTGAGCCGGTGGTTCATGGCATCGGCGACGAAGACGTCACCCGTCGGACCGACCGCCAGCGCCTGTCCCATTCCCTCGAGCGGATTGGTGGCGAGATTCAGCTCGGCGAAGATCGCAGCGCCTCCGTCGCCGCCAAAGGCAGAGACACCCGTCCCTGCGACCGTCTCGATCTGGCCATTGACATCGACTCGTCGTACGCGCTGGTTGAGCGTGTCCGCGATGTAAAGATTGCCTTCGTCGTCGAAGGCCAGGCCACCTGGCGCGTGGAGCGCGGCGAACGCAGCCGGCCCACCGTCGCCGCGATAGGCCCCCTCTCCGGTGCCCACCAGTGTTCGGATGGTGCCGTCCGTACCGACCTGCCGAATCACGTTGTTGCCGGTGTCCGCGATCAAGAGCGAGTCGCCAAAGCCGATGGCGAGCCCGGTTGGGAGGTCGAGCTTGGCACCGGCCGCCTGCTTCCCATCCCCGTCATAACCCGCTTCGCCAGTCCCAGCCACCGTCGAGATCGTGCCATCGGGATCGACACGACGAACCCTGTTGTTGAGCGTGTCCGCTATGTAGACCCTGCCTCGGCTGTCCACCGCCAGTGCCTGAGGCGTGCTCAGCTGCGCCTGATTGGCAGGTCCGCCATCACCCGCGCCGCCGGCGTCGCCGGTGCCGGCAAGCGTTGTGATCCGACCGTTTGGTTCGACGATCCGAACGCGGTTCCCCTCGGCGATGAGGATCTCGCCGCCGGGTCCCAGCGCGACGGCCAGCGGGCGGACCAGGCTCGAGGAGGTGGCCGGTCCTCCATCGCGCGAGAACGCGCTCGCGCCCGTGCCCGCGACCGTGGCAACACTTGCCTGGGTCGTGGTCGTCGTCACGCGGTTGTATGCGAGCGTCACGCCCACGAGCAGCGCGGCCAGCAAGACGACGGAGGCCGCGACGTAGACGAAGCGCCGGTTGATGCGAGGCCGGCCGGCTTCGGCGGTGCGCCTGATAGGCGGCCCGCCGGCCACCGGTTCACGCGTTCCCGCGCCGGCTTCACCCACGACCCACGCCGCGATCTGACGGCGGGAACGAAAGCCGAGCTTGCCCCGAATCTGTTCGACGTGGCTTTCCGCCGTTCGTTCGGAGATGAACAGCCGCGCCGCAATCTCACGGTTCGTCAAGCCTTGAGCGACGAGGGCCGCGACCTCTTGTTCGCGACGAGTGAGCTTCGCCGTGATCACTGGATTGGCGCCGAGCATAACGACGGTCGCCGTATTCGGACAAAAACCGGTACTGAATTCCGGTACCGAACCCGGTAGTTGTACCGGTGACCGCCCACGTGCTCGGCCTCAGCCTCTGTTGGCACCGGCTCCATCGCCGGAATCAGTCAACGCAGGAGGTTGCTCGATGAAGGTTTTTGCGGTCCTGTGCACCTCGCTCGGCTTGCTCGTGGCGTGTGGTGGAGGTTCGGCGAACACGCCGGCAGGTTCGCCGGCTCCCCCCGCCGCTTTGATCAAATACCAGAACACCCTGCCGGGGCTGAATGCCACCGGCACCATCGACCTCACCCAGAACGTGATCGACTTCGGACCAGGCGCGGCGAGCGTCGTTCACGTCCACACCACGCCAAACCTCGCCACCGTGCTCGCGGGCCAGATCACGATCAAGATCCCGGCAGGGGACAAGCACGCGACCCAGGGTCAGATGCTGGTTGAGCCTGTCAACCAGCCTCTCCAGGCGGTCAACACCGGATCCGGCGAGACGATGGTGGTGGTTGCGTTTGCAGTTCCGCACGGTGCAAAGCCGACCGCGCCGGTCGCGGGAAAGCCGGCCCCGGCGGTGCCAAACAAAACCCTCTACACGTTTACGTTTGCCTCGCCGAGCATCAGCGGTGCATACAGCATCGTCCAGCAGATTCAGGTTTTCGTTCCCGGAGCTGAGACTCCAAAGCAGCGCATGGGTGGCCCCGCGGTGATCACGGTCATCCAGGGCACGGTCATCGAGAACGTGGACGGAGTCGAGAGAACGTTCGGCACTGGCGAGAGCTTCACCGAGGTTCCCGGCCAGACCCTGCGGACGTTCAACCAGGCCAGCACCCAGGCGGTCCTGGCCGCGACGTTTCTCTTGCCCGACGGCGCACAGCTGACGAAGAACGCGTAGGAACTCTGATGCCCTCCCCTATGCGGGGAGGGCATCCACGCTGCGTCTGGCGGCGTATCAAGCCCCGCCTATGATTGCCACGTCTTGGCTGGCAACGGCATGAGAGTTGCGGTGCTTGGAGCCGGAGGCGTTGGCGGTTTTCTAGCGGCGATGCTCGTCCGCGCGGGGGCGTCAGTCCTGGTAATCGCAAACGAGGGGACGGCTCGAGCGCTCGCGCGTGAAGGGCTTAGTGTCGAGAGCGGGCGGTTCGGCGACTTCCGCGTTTCCGTTCGGACGACTTCCCGATTGGCAGAACATGTCGACGCGTGCCTGATCGCCGTCAAGGCGACACATCTACGAGAAGCAATCGATCGAGTTCCGCCGAATGCGCTCGGCGGCGCACTCGTGGTTCCTTTCCTGAACGGGATCGAGCACGTCGATTACCTGCGAGGTGTATATCCGCCCGAAAACGTCGCCGCGGCTGCGATACGGATCGAAACGACACGGGTGCAGCCGGGTGTCATCCGGCACACGAGTCCGTTCGCAGCCGTCGAGATCGCCCGCTCCGAAACGAGCCGTGATGCTGTGCAGCATCTGGCCGAAACCCTCCGAGTCGCCGGACTCGATGTTCGGATCCGCGACGACGAGCGGGCTTTGCTGTGGGACAAATTCGTTTTCCTGGCACCGCTTGCATTGCTGACGACGCAAGAGCGTGGCAACCTCGGAGTGATCCGTACTCGGAGACGAAACGACGCCGTCGCGATGATCGGAGAAGCCGCGTCAGTCGCCGAGGCCGACGGCGTCGCGATAGATCGCAATCAGGCGCTGAAGATGTTGGATTCGGCGCCGTCATCGATGGAGTCGTCGATGCAGCGCGATCAGGCGGCCGGTCGACCGTTGGAACTGGATGCCCTGGGCGGCGCGTTGCTGAGGCGGGCGGCGGTGCACGGTGTGCCAGTGCCCGTGACGGAGCGCGTGGTGGCAGAGCTCCAAATGCGCGGGCGGACTGCAGGTGCGCGAGAAGGATCATGAGCGGGACAGGACGTGTCGCCGTCGTGCAGGCCGCGTCGGTGGTGTTTGATTGCGCGCGAACGCTTCAGAGGGTTCGAAAGTTGGCCGCCGACGCTGCTGCAGGTGGCGCCGGCCTGGTCCTGTTCCCCGAGGCGTTCCTGTCGGGTTATCCGCGAGGAATCTCTTTCGGCACCGTCATCGGCGACCGAACCGCCGAAGGACGCGACCACTTCCGACGGTACTGGGAAAGTTCTGTCGAGGTTCCTGGCCCGGTCGTCGACGAGCTGGCGGCGCTCGCCGCCGAGCTGAACGTCCACCTGGTGATCGGGGTGGTGGAGCGGGACGCCGGCACCCTTTACTGCACGGCGTTGTTCTTCTCGCCAGGTGGTTACCTGGGCAAACACCGCAAGGTCATGCCTACCGCGGCAGAACGGCTCGTATGGGGATTTGGTGACGCTTCGACTCTGCCCGTCTTCGACACGCCGCTGGGGCGCGTTGGAGCAGTGATCTGCTGGGAGAACTACATGCCTCTACTGAGGATGGCCATGTACTCCAAGGGCATTCAGATCTACTGCGTGCCGACTGCCGATGGCCGCGAGAGCTGGCTGTCGACCGTGCGCCACATCGCACTCGAGGGCAGGTGCTTTGTCCTGTCTGCAAATCAGTTCGCGAGGCTCTCCGACTACCCGGCCGACATCAAGAACGAGCTCGCTTCAAAACCCGAGGATGTCGTCTGTTTGGGCGGAAGCTGCATCGTGGGACCGCTGGGCAACGTGCTGGCCGGTCCTGACTTCAGTGGAGAGGCGATCCTCTACGCGGACATCGACCTGAACGACATCGCTCGTGCGAAGTACGACTTCGATGTCGTCGGGCACTATGCACGACCCGATCTGTTCCGCCTCGAGGTCGATGGTTCCGCAAAGAGTCCGGTGGTGCTCGTGTCGTCCTCCGGTTGATGTGTCGTGAATCTACTCCGGTTGATCTGTCTTGCTCCCTCTGAAATTTATCGCTGTCTGGGCGCGGTGCCTTGAGCATGTTTCTTCCGAATTTCGCCCTGGCTCGTCCGAGCGACCGTCTTCAGCAACTGATTGCCGACCCAGAACTGAAGTAGGCCGTCTGTAACCAGGACATTGCAGGCGCTGCCGCCGTAGTGCTTGCCGACCGAGACCTGCTGATAGCCCACGCTGACGATGCCGTTGCGGGCTACGGTTCGGCTGACCCATTGCTCGCCGTTGCGCTCGGCCTGTCTCAGCTGATGCCGGACTGATTCCCCATCCCAGTGGAATCGACTGTCTGGCGTCGAATCGCCTAAGGACTGATGCGGACGCTCGGTGTTGTAGTAGGTCACCCACTCATCTAGAGCCTCCTGTGCGGTCTTCAGGTTTCGAAACACCTGGCTGGTGTTGAAGTCGCCTCTGAGGGTGCGGTGGAAGCGCTCGATCTTGCCGGTCGTGGTCGGGTGGCGTGGCAGCGTCAGAAGATGGTCGATGCCGTTCTCGCGGCAGATGCGGTCAAACAACACCTCGACCGGCGGCTGGGCACTGCGGCCACTAAAGACCTTGCCGTTGTCGGTCAACACCTGGGCCGGCACTCCGTACGACTTCAGGGCTGAATTGAAGCCGTCGCAAACGGCTTGAGTTCCCTCCCGGGCCATGAGCCGAGCTAAGACACAGAATCTGGAGTGGTCGTCGATTCCAGTCACGGCCTTGGCCGAAGTCCCGTCGGCGAGCAAGAAGCCATGCACCACATCCAGCTGCCAGAGCTCCATCGGCGCCCCACGCTCCCACCGCTTCCAGGTCTCCCGGCGCCGACGTCGAGTGATGGGGTCGATGACCGAGGCTCGAACCAGACAGCGGTAGACCGCCGACTCTGAAGGCAACGGATCGACGTGCTTGCGGGCCAGCTCGAAAACGATTCGCCGCGCTCCCCAGTAAGCGTGGGCTCGGCGCATCTCGAGGACCATTACCTCGGTCGCTGCCGGCATCTGGTGAGGGCAATGCTCCGGCCGGTGAGAACGGTCGCCCAGCCCTTCCAGTCCCTCGGCTTCATAGCGCGCCAGCCAGCGGTGCATCGTCCGCCGCGACACGCTCCAGGCGCCCGCCACCTCGCTGATCGTCCGACCTTCGGCCAGAACTCCCTGAACTGCCTTGTACCTCTGCTCAGTCACGGTCATCTCCCTCATGCGCGGGAGCGTGACAAATCAGCCGAAGTAGTTGTGACGCATCACCCGAAGGTGTGTGACGCATCAGCCGAAGGCCTTTCGGGACGCGTCACCCGAACTTGCACAAGTCCGGTGGTGCTCGCGCAGGGAGTCGAACCCTGAACCTTGGGATTAAGAGTCCCCTGCTCTGCCAGTTGAGCTACGCGAGCGCGTCACGAGAGGCCGCCTGTCGATTTTAAGGGCGTCGCGTTCTTAACACCCTGGGTACCCATGCGATCAGTCGCTCGTTAACTTCGAGTGCGTGCACGCACGCATACCGCTCGACGTCGATCTCGAAGACAAGCTCATCTACGGCCTCACCCCGATACGGCTCACGTATTTCGTCATCGGCCTGCTCGCCGCCTTCGCTACGTGGTCGCAACATTGGGCGCCCCCACCTGTGCGAGCGCCGGCTGCGCTGCTGATCGGTGCCGTTGGCGCGATCGCCGCTTGGGGCCGGTGGCGCGGGCGAGCGATCGACAACTGGACGGTCGACCTCGCCGTGTACATCGCTGCGACCTATTGCGTGAAGCTTCACCTGCCCAAACGGCATTGATCCAGCTCGCGCGACGTCCACCTGCGCGCTGCTGGACGCCGCAGGAAGACCTCGTCGTAATCGAGACCGGCTCAATCGGTTTTGCCGGTGCCGCCGAAGACGATCGCAGACGATGGCTCGGCACGTTTCGCCGGCTAATCGACGGACTCGACGCGCCGCTGCAGGTCGTCATCACGTCCACGCCTGGCGCGGAGGATCAGTCCGCGCCTACAGATTCGTTTCCTCAAACCTTCGAGGACATGCGCGGCAGCGACCTCGCGTACGCCGACCAGATCCGTCGCTCCAGTACTTCGCATCGCATCAACACCGCTCTCGTGACACCCCGGAAGCAATCCGCTCGCATCACTTCACTGCTGACCGAAATGGGCCTCGAATGGTCGAGCACAGCGGCCCACGTCGAAATCTTCGGCGCTCAGCTCGCCCAACGGTTTCAGCATTCCGCCGGGTTCAGCCGCACCTGGTACGTCGATCGCCTGCCTGGAACCGACATCGAACCCGGATGGCTCCACCGTCTCCTGCCGCCCGGCGTGAAAGTCGCGCTGTCCTGGCACGCGACGCCATTGCCCGTCGCGTGGATCGTCGGCTACCTGCAGCGCCAGCTGATCAACATGCGCGCGACGCGGATGATCGACACCACCGACCCCACTCTCTCGACCGCGCTACCCAATGCCGAAGACCTCCAGCGCCGCCTTGCCTCCAGCCAGGACAAAGCCTTCCACGTCGCTGTCTACCTCACGCTCACGTCATCCAACGCGACAGACCTCGCACGCGACTCCGCCAAGGTCGAGGCGGCCGCACGCGCGATCCTTTGCGACCTCCGCTCATGCACCCTCCGGATGCTCGACGGCTACCTCGCGACCACCGCACGCGGGCCCGATCGTCTGCAGCGAAGGCGCGTCCTCGACTCGACCGCGCTGGTGACGTTCTTTCCGTGGAGCGAGCCGGACCTCCAGCAGCCGGGCGGTCTGTTCGTCGGCACCAACGCCGCAACTGGCGCGCCCGTGCAGGTCGATCCCTTCGACCAGCGCCGCTACGCGAACGCCAACATCGCGGTCTTCGGCCACTCGGGCGCGGGCAAGACCTACCTCCTCTCCACGCTCGTGATGGGTGCCCTCGGCACTGGTACGAGCGTCTATGTCATCGACCCCGAGCACGAGTACGGACGTCTCGCCGAGCACCTTGGCGGCGTCGACGTTCCGCTCGCGCTCGGTTCGGGTCACGCCCTCAACGTCCTCGACCTTCGCCCCACCGATAGAAGAGACGAGGCCTGGCTCGGTCCCGCCGCCGCCGATGCCGTCGACCTGTGCGCCTGCATCTGCGGTGGCCTTGACGAGTCGGAGCGCGCCCTCATCGAATCCGCGGCGCGACAGGCCTACGACGAGACCAACGAGCCTGTTCTGCGCGACGTGGCCGACCGCCTTCCGCAGCGTGACAGGATCGCGATCATCCTCCGCCGCTGGGTCCAGGGCAGTCTCGGCCAGATGTTCAGCTCGCCCACGAACGTCGACCTCGACGCGCCCATCGTCGTCTTCGGCATGCGCGAGCTCCGCGACGAGCTGATCGCGCCCGTCCACTTCCTCCTCGCCGAAGCCCTGTGGACGCGCATCAAACGCAAAGACCGCCGCCGCCTGCTCGTCATCGACGAGCTCGGCCTGCTCTTCGAAGACCCAACGATCAGGCGCTTCGTCGTCAGCCTCGCCCGCAGGATTCGCAAATACCACGGTTCGTTGGTCTTCGCCACCCAGAACCCCGGCGATCTCCTGAGCTCGGACCAAGGCGCGGTCGTCGCGACCAACCCGGCAATAGTGTTCTTCGGCGCCCAGCGGCCGGGTGAGGCGGCGAAGCTCCAGGACGCATTCCGCCTCAGCCCGCACCAGCGCGCCTACCTCGAGGCCGGCAACCGCGGCGATTTCCTCCTCGCGGCGGGCTCTGACCGGCTGACGCTGCACGTCAAGGCCCCTCCCTGGCAGGAAGAGGTCATGCGCCTGGCCAGATCGCCGTCGTGATCGGTAGGCTTAGGCGCCAAATGGCGCGGGTCCTCCACTACCGCCTCTACGGCCTGCCTGAGCACCGCCTCGAACAGGTCCACGAGCAGTTCGACGCGCTCGCCGCGGCGCGCACCTGGCGCACCGCAAGCCCCTGGATCGCGAGCAGCCACTCGCGCGGCCTCTTCGAGATGGAGTACTTCCGCCATCTGCGCAACGACGAAGGCGGCCGGCTCAGCGCCGCCGCGTTCATGAAGATGGCCGGCGACGAGACCGACGCGCTGATCCTCAGCATCTTCATGCGCGACCTCAGCGCCGAGTACGGGATTCGCGCCTCGATCACAGACGAGGACCATCCGCTCGCCAAACTGCGCCGCCTCGAATTCGAAAGCGGCCGCCTTCCGGGCGGCCGCATCCTCGAAGACGTGCTGGCCAAGCGCCCCGTCATCAAGAAGGTCGAGGGCGAGCGCATCTTCTTCTATCCGCCGACGTTCCGCCTCCACTCCCAGAGCCCTCCGAGCCCCGAGTGGGCGTACGCGCTCTGCGGCATGCGCGCCTACGCCCCGACTCTGCTCGAGGCGGAGCAGGAGGCGCTCAAGATCCTCCGCGGCTTCGGTCACCTTGGCGCCTGAGCCGGCCGAAGCCACCAAGGGTTTTCTCAATTCGTCCGACGGAACGAGGTTGGCCTACCGCGCATGGCCGGTCAAAGACGCGACGATCACCTTCGCCGTGGTGCACGGCCACGGCGAGCACAGCGGCCGCTACGAGAGATTCGCCCGCGGCATGGCAAGGCACCGCATGGCGACCTACGCCGTCGACCTTCGCGGTCACGGCGAAAGTGAAGGGCAGCGAGGACATGTCGACGCGTGGACGCAGTGGGTCGACGACGCGGCCGGCTTCGTGCGATACGTGGAACGACAGACCACCACCGAAGTCGTCCCGCTCGGTCACTCGTTCGGCGGCGTGGTCATGCTCAGCGCCGCCCGGGACGGCAAGCTGACAAACGCGAAGCGCTTCATCGTTTCCAGCCCCGCGCTCAAGCTCACCAAAGAAGTCCCGCAGCTCCTCACGCAGGCTTCGAGACTTCTCTCCACGTTCGCGCCGAGGCTCGCGCTCAGCAACAACGTCGACGCCCGCACCGTGTCGCGAATCCCGGAGGTTGTCGAGGCGTACCGCACCGACCCTCTCGTCCACAGCAAGATCACGACGAGGCTCTACACGGAGTGGCGCCGGGCCAGCAAGGAAAACCTCGAACACGCCGCCGAGATCAAGCTGCCCTTCCTGATCATCGCCGGCACCGCCGATCCACTGATCGATCCCGACAGCAGCCGCGAGCTCCATCGCAGAGCGCCGGCCAGCGAGCTACGTCTTCTCGAGGGCAGATACCATGAGCCGTTCAATGACCTCGGCAGCGAAGAGGTTTTCCACCTGATCGCGGACTGGCTGCAAGAGCCGCAAGAGCCGTGATCGCCCTGGGCACCGGCCTCACCCTCAACCCCGGTTCGTGGGTCGCCTGGATCATCGTCGGCCTGATCGCCGGCGCCATCGCGAGCCGGGTCGTCGCCGGACGCGGCTTCGGCTGCATCGCCGACATCGTCGTCGGCGTCGCGGGCGCGATCATCGGCGGTTTTCTGCTGAGCGCGCTGTTCGGCGCGAGCGGCACGGTCGGCTTCTGGGGCAGCCTCATCGTGGCGTTCATCGGCGCGGCCGCGCTGCTCGCGATCCTGAAGCTGGCGTCGGGCGGCAGGATGTAGGCAGGCTCTACCCCAGGCTCTACCCCGCCGCGGCCCGGTACTCCTCTTCCCGCTCCGGCTGCCGCTCCTGCGCGACCTGCCGCGGACGCCGGCGGATCAGCAGTGTGGTCAGAGCCGTGAACGCGAGAAAGCAGATCGGCAGGATGAACGTGTGCTTCATCGCTTCGATGTAGCCGCTGACGAAAACGTCATGTGCAAGCGAGGCCAGCTGCTGCGCGGCCGCCGCCGGAATCCCGGGTGGCAGCTTCGCGCCGGTCTCACCGGTGCCGATGTCGAATCCCTTCGATGAGATGTTGGTGAAAGCCGCCACGAACTGATCGCGAAACGCGACCGGCAGAGCCGACGCGTGGCTGACCGCCTGGTCGTGCAGCGTGGTCGCGAGCTGGTTCTGGAGCACCGCACCGATGACGGCGCTGCCGATGACCGCTCCGAGCTGGCGAATCGTGTTCAGCACCCCTGACGCGGAGCCCGCCATCTGCGGCTGGATGTTGCGCATCGCGACCGTGGTCATCGGAGCAAACGTCATGCCGATGCCGGCACCGGCGATGATCGCGGGCACCAGAAAGTTGATCCACGTCGAGTCAGGACCGGCGACGAGCGCGATGCTCCCCATGCCGATCGTGAACAGCGAGATGCCCGTCATCAGGATGTACTTGCCGCCGACGCGGTCGGCGAACCGGCCCGCGAACGGCGCGACGAACATCGA
>DASTIX010000026.1:0-10582 GCA_035717165.1 Candidatus Dormiibacterota bacterium | reverse complement strand
TGACTCACGCGACCCACTGCCATGCTCTTCGGTTGCTCGGCCGGCTGACCTGCCGCGAGCCCAAACAGACGCCACGCAACCAGCACGTTCCATACGACCAACGGCAGCAACGACAGGTAGGACGCGATCGTTCCAAAGGTTCCGAACGAAGGCAATGGCGGCACCAGCATCACGACCCCGAGCACCAGCCCGATGTAGGCCGTCCACCGGTTGAAAGTGCGTGATCGCGCCATCGCAACCGAGAACGCCAGGATGGCGACCGCGCTCAGGACGAACGCGACGGCAAAACCCGTGCCCTGGTAGTTGGCCCAGAGCGCTTCACCGGCGGCAAGCAATGCGGCCCGTTGCGCGTCGGTCGTCGCAGCAGCGTACTGGTCGCTCACGTAGAGAAACGACAATGTCGGGTTGATGGCGAGATAGATCACCGAGGACGCCAACCCGGCCCCAAGGCCGATCGTCGCCGCCACCGGGTTGGTTCGGCGCAGCGCCACGAACAGCGCGACGTAGAGCCCGACGAACAGGATCATCGACAGCGCGAAGGCCACGTCGAGGTCGATGAGCCCCACGAGCTTGTTGTCGTTCATCTGGTTGATGTGGCCGAGGACCGTCGTGGGAATCGGGTTCGTGACCAGTACCGGCGCCGGGCCTATGACCAGCAGGACAACGCCCGCTGCCGCCGCTCCGCCGAGGCGATACACCCACCTCTCGCGAGCCGTCACGGATAAAGCAGTGGATTCGGTCATCTCGTACCTCCTGTCCTCGCCTCATCGTTGAGCCGTGTGCACCGAGTGAGGAGGGCCGATAGTCCCGGACCACGCTGGGACGCCACAAAGCTGGAGCCCACGCCCGGATTCGAACCGGGGACCTTCTCCTTACCAAGGAGATGCTCTACCGCCTGAGCTACGTGGGCGAGTTCCTATAAATGTAAGGGCCGGGAGTTTGCCACCTTGCCGGGTGGCCGGAGAGGATTTTTACCAGAAAGTCAGATACGGATTTAGACAGGAAATTTGGCGCGTGGCTTCGTAGCGTGTCAGTCGATCGGTGGCTTGCAACGGGGACCGCAGCCGATCTGATCCCCAGCCAAAGGATCACTTTTTGCCGCAGAGGGAAGCACATGAACGACTCGCAACGAATCGAAACTGACGCCCGTCCGCTCGAGGGACAAGACAACGTTCTGGCGGAATGGACCGCCGAGCTCGAACAACGGATCGAGCTGCTCGAGGGCGACATCGCATTGCTGTACAAAGCAGCTCGGTTGGCCGGCCTGCGTGAGCGAGAGCTGCTGGTCAAGCTCGGGCTTCGCGATGAGGTGCTTCAGCGTCACAACAGCGAGCTGGTCGCGGAGATCGGCGTGCTGACTCACCAGCAGCGCTAAGCCCGAGGACCGCTAGCCCGAGGCAACCTTCCCGACGTCGGTCATGATCTCGGCCTTGCCGCGGATCTTGATCGCCGCGGTCAGCTCGGTGAACTGCGCGACCAGCACCTCGCCCGCGTCAAGGCGCTCGGAGTGATGTGAGCGCGTGTCCTTTCCGCGCGTCAAACCCATGATCACGACGCCGTCCTCCAGCGCCTTGACCACGATGTAACGCCCGCTAGCCTCTTCGTCCTCGTTCATAACCCCGTCCGTTGCCGTTGGCCTGGACCTTCGGTCGCACCGTCTCGAGCTTCGTCGCAGGTTGACCGACGAGCTCATCGATCTCGGCGACGAGCGCCGGACCGGCCAGCACATGATAACGATCGGAATTCACGACCACCTCGCGCCTTCCCACGACGACGTGGAGCACGACCTCGTCGGCGCCGGGATGGCGCGCGAGCACGGCCTCGAGCTGCTCGGCGAGTCCTGCGTCGCCGCTCGGCAGCCGCACGTGCACGAGCTGGCGTCTGGCCACCGGCACACATTCCGGGTCGTCCCAGAGCCATGCGATGTCGGCGACCACCGACGCTGTTTCGACCTCCGTCTCCATCTCCGGATCGACCGGGGCCGCGACCGCGCCGGTGGCGCGAGTGCTGCCCGCGCGAGCGTCGACCTTGCCCTGGACGACCACCACCTTGTCCGGCTCGAACAGCAACCGCGTCTGCTCGAAAACGCGGGGGAACAGCACGACGTCGACTGAGCCGGTGAGGTCTTCGAGCGTCGCGTAAGCCATGATCTGGCCCTTGCGCGTCACCACGCGCCGAACCTCTCGAACGAGGCCGGCGACTCTCACCTCCGTGTCCTGGAGCGCGCTCGTGACCTCGACCGCCTGCGTGTCCGCGAGCTTGGCCAGCTCGGCCGAGATGCGGCGTAGCGGATGGTCGCTGAGGTACAGCCCGAGCAGCTCCTTCTCCAGCCGCAGCTTTTCTTCGCCGGCCATGGGCGCGACGTCGATCGTCAATCCGTAGTCGTCGTCATGCGCCTCGCCCACCGCGCCGACCATGTCGAGCAGCGACGTCTGACCCGACTCGCGGTCGCGCCGCGCTCGTTCGGCCCGGCTCACCGCATGGTCGAGCGCAGCCAGCAACCGCGCTCGCTCGCCGAGCGAATCGCATGCGCCGGACTGCACCAGCGACTCGAGCACCCGACGGTTCACGTCCTGAATCGCCGACGTCCGTTCGCACAGATCCTCGAGCGACCTGAACGGCCCGTCGGCCTCGCGCAGCTCGACGATGCTGTCGACGGCGTGGCGGCCGACATTCTTGATCGCCGCGAGGCCAAAGCGGATGCGAGATTCGGAAATGGTGAAGTCGGTCCGCGACTGGTTGATGTCGGGCGCGAGCACGTCGATGCCGCGCAGCCGGCAGTCGACGATCGCTGTCGCGACACGCTCGGCGTTGCCCTCCATGTTGATCAGCAGCGCCGTCATGTACTCGAGCGGGTAATTCGCCTTCAGGTATGCGGTCTGGTAACACGTGACCGCGTACGCGGCGGAGTGGCTCTTGTTGAAGCCGTAGCTCGCAAACGCGGCGATGCGATCGAAGAGTTGCTCGGCCTGCGTTTGCGGCAGCCCCTTCGCCACAGCGCCTTGGACGAACTTCTCGCGCTGCTGCGCCATCTTGACCCTGTCCTTCTTCCCCATCGCGGAGCGAAGGATGTCGGCCTCGGAAAGCTTGAACCCGGCGAGTACACGCGCCGCTTCCATCACCTGCTCCTGGTAGGTGAAGACGCCGTAGGTGCTTTCGAGGATCGGCTCGAGCCACTCGTGCGGATAGGAGATCGGCTCTCGACCGTGCTTGCGCGCGACGTAGGCCGGGATGTCCTGCATCGGCCCCGGTCGGAACAGCGCGATGGTGACGATGATGTCCTCGAAGCGCGACGGCTTCATGTCCATGATCGTTCGGCGCATGCCGGCACCCTCGAGCTGGAACACGCCGTGCGTGTCGCCGTCGGAGATCATCTGGTACGTCTTGGCGTCGTCGTACGGGATCTTGTCGATGTCGACCACGACGCCTGTGCGCTCTTTGACCAGGCGCAGGCACGTCGCGATGATGTCGAGGTTCTGCAGGCCGAGGAAGTCGATCTTCAACAGGCCGATGTCCCCGACCGCCTTCATGTCGTACTGCGTGATGACCGCCTCGCGTCCGGGGCCGTACTGCAGTGGCGTGTAGTGCACGAGCGGTTCGGGCGCGATCACCACGCCCGCGGCGTGCGTGCTGACGTTGCGCGACACGCCCTCGAGCGTCTTGGCGACGTCGACCAGGCGCTTGGTCTCCTCGCTCGACTCGACCGCTTCACGGAACTCGGGCACTTCTTTGATCGCGTCTTCGAGCGACTTCGATCGGCCCTGCCAGACCGGCACCAGCTTGGCCAGGCGGTCGGTATCGCGTAGCGGCACCTCGAGCACGCGACCGACGTCGCGGATGGCGGCCTTGGAGGCCATCGTCGTGAACGTGATGATCTGCGCGACGCGATCGGCGCCGTACTTCTCGGACACGTAGCGGATCACGCGCTCTCGGCCTTCGACCGAGAAGTCGCAGTCGATGTCGGGCATCGACACGCGGTCGATGTTGAGGAAGCGCTCGAAGATCAGGCCATGCTGGAGGGGATCGAGGTTCGTGATGCCGAGGCAATAGGAGACGAGGCTGCCGGCCGCGCTGCCCCGACCCGGCCCGACCACGATGCCGTTCTTGCGGGCGTAGTTGTAGAAGTCCCAGACGATCAGGAAATAGGACGCGTAGCCGGTCTGCTTGATGACCGAGAGCTCGAGCTCGGCGCGTTCGGTCGTCGCCTTGTCCGGCTTGCCGTACCGCCACTCGAGGCCCTGGTGCACGAGCTTGGTGAGGTACTGATCCGGGCCGAGGCCATCGGGCACATCGAACGGCGGCAGCAACGTGGCGCCGAGGTCGAGCTTCAGGTCGCACTGGTCGGCCACCTCGAGCGTGCTCGCCAGCGCGTCGGGCATGTCGGCGAACGTCTCGATCATCTCGGCGGGGGTCTTCAGGTAGTTCTCCTGCGTCGAGAAGCGCCAGCGGTTCGGGTCGTTGAAACGCGCGCCGGTCTGGAGGCAGAGCAGCACGTCGTGGGCCTCCGAGTCGTGGCGGTGCACGTAATGGAGGTCGTTGGTCGCGCACAAGCGCAGCCCGAACTCGGCGCCGAACTTCGCCAGCGCCGTGTTCACCTCCGCCTGGCGGTCGATGCCGTGGCGCTGGACCTCCAGCAGGAATCGATCCTTGCCGAAGATGTCGCGGTACGTCGCGACCGACTCGCGAGCTCCCTCCAGGTCGCCGTCGACGATGCGGCTCGCAGCCTCGCCCTGCAGGCAGCCGGAGAGACCGATCAGGCCTTTCGAGTGCTCGGCGAGGATCTCCTTGTCGATGCGCGGCTTGTAGTACATGCCTTCCATCTGCCCAACCGAGCAGAGCCGCATGAGGTTGACGTAGCCCTCGTTACTCGCCGCCAGCAGCGTGAGGTGGTTGGGATCACGGTCGACCCGACCTTCGCGCAACAGGCGCGAGCGCGGCGCGACGTAGACCTCGCAACCGATGATCGGCTTGATGTGGTGCTGGACGCACGCCTTGTAGAAGTGGATCGCGCCGTACATGACGCCGTGATCGGTGAGCCCGATCGCCGGCATTCCGAGCTCGGCCGCGCGACCGACCATCGCAGGGATCCGGCTCGCGCCGTCGAGCAGCGAGTACTCGGTGTGGTTGTGGAGGTGGACGAAGGTTTCTGGGGCGTGCGGCATCGTGTTGGCTGGGTGTGGCGGACCCCGCGGCTAGTTTACTTGGCCCATTGGGGGCCCGCGACCGGCGTGAGGTACCCTCCTCGCATGAACGAGCCATCAAGCATGACCGCCACCGCGGCGCCTCCAATGTCGGACAAAGTGGCCGCGTCTGATCGGCGTGAGCTCAGGCCGCCGGAATGGTTCGAGAAGCGACTCAGGATGTGGGTGCAGCGCATGGGCCTAGGCGCGTGGACCATTCGGCCCTCGTACAAGCCGAAGCTTCGCGGAGCGGAGGGCTACGCGAAAGTCACGCCGACATTTCTTGAAGCCGACCTGCAATTCCGGCAGGACATTCTCGCGGAGCGTGGCGACGTGGTCATCGTGCACGAGCTGACTCACATCCTCACCGACGATTGGGCGACCGCGATGCAGGATGTGATCAGGGACATGGTGCCTAGAAAACTCCAGCGCCAGGCCCGCGATCAGCTGCGCTCCCACGAGGAGTCCGTGGTCGAGGCGATCGCGCACGCGCTTGTCCGGACCGCCCAGGAGGCGAGCAGCCCGGCCGCACCTCCAGGCGCCTGAGCGAGATGGCGCGCATCGCTTTACCGTCGCTCTCCCACGGACCCGCGGAGATGGCCCACTCGGGCATCCGCGAGATCTCCAACGAGGCCCTGCGCACGCCGGGCGCGATCCGCCTCGACGTCGGCCAGCCCAACTTCCCCACCCCGCAACACATAAAGGACGCGGGGAAGAAGGCGATCGACGACAACATGACCTTCTACACCCACACGCAGGGCTTGCTGAGCCTGCGGGAAAGGCTCACCGACAAGCTCGCGCGCGTCAACGGCATCAAGACGTCTCCGGGGCAGATCGCGTCTGCGGCCGGCGGGGTTGGAGCGATCGCCGCCATGCTCGCCGCGGTCGTCGAGCCCGGCGACGAGGTCCTCTTCCCCGATCCCGGGTGGCCCAACTACCGAATGATGGTGCCCTGGCTCGGCGCGACCGCGACGTTCTATCCGTGCCGACCCGAAGACGGCTTTCAGCCCGACCTCGACGCGCTCGAGTCGCTGATCACCGCGCGCACGAAGGTGTTGGTGGTCAACAGCCCCAACAACCCGACCGGCGCCATATACCCCGCGGCGACGATCACTTCGATGATCGAGATCGCGCAGCGCCACAACCTGTGGCTGCTGAGCGACGAGTGCTACGACCAGGTCGTGCTCGACGGGTCGTGGACGAGCCCTGCGAGCATCGCCCCCGAGGATCCGCGCATCGCCACCGTGTTCACGTTCTCGAAAACGTACGCGATGACCGGCTGGCGGCTCGGCTACCTGGTCGGCAGCGCAGAGCTCATCGACACCGCGACCAAGGTGCTGGAGTCGAACTCGTCGTGCGTCTCGACCATCTCGCAGGTGGCGGCCGAAGCGGCGCTGACCGGGCCCCAGGACGTGGTGACGGAAATGGTGGGCGCGTACCGCCGGCGGCGCGACCTGGTGGTCGACATCCTGAAGGACGCCGAGCTCTTCATCGCCAGCCCGACCGGCGCTTTCTACATCATGGCCGACGTGGCTCCGCGCGGCCTGCCGGCGCGTGAGTTCGCCTTCGCTTTGCTGCGCGAGCGGGGCGTCAGCGTCGCTCCGGGAACGGCGTTCGGCCAGGTCGCCGCCGAAGCCGTACGGATCAGCCTTGCCAGCTCGGACGAGGCTCTCCGCGAGGGCGTCGGCCGGTTGGCGGAATTCGTACACGGGAGTACGTAACCGGCGCCCGTTCGTTTATCCTTCGCCGGTTGAATTCGGGCGTAACCGTCCCCGCCTACGTTCCGTTGAGCCCGACGTGCAGCTGCTGAAGCCGATCCTGAGGGTGGTCGTGAGGAATCTCGGCCCAGGAAAGCTTCGGCTGGCGCTGCTCAAGCTCGGCCACGGCCTGGACGTCTTTTAAGGCGTCTTCTAGGACCTCTCCAGCAGCGCGACCGACTCGATGTGGTACGTCTGCGGAAACATGTCCACTATCGCCGCGCGCCTGACCCGATAGCCGCCTCGCACCAGGCCGACGATGTCACGGGCGTGCGTCGACGGCTCACACGAGACGTAGACGATCCGCTCAGGTCCCAGACGGATGAGCTCGGCAAGCGCGGCCGGCTCGCAGCCTGCGCGCGGCGGATCGAGGACGGCGGCCTGATGACGGCCCAACCGAATCTGCCGCAGGGCGTCCTCCACCCTGCCCGGCATGTATTCGACGCGCGCCGAGTTGATGCGGGCGTTCAACCGCCCGAGCTGCACCGCACGTGAGTTCTCCTCGATCGCCGTCACGCCCGCCGCCGTCCGTGCGATCGAGACCGAAATCGTGCCGATGCCCGCATAGAGGTCGAGCACGTTTTCGTGGCCGCCGGCCGCGAGCATGTCGAGCGCTGTGCGATAGAGGACGAGCATCTGCTGGAAGTTGGTCTGCACGAACGTGTCGCTGCGGACGCGGAATGTCAGCCCCCAGAACTCGAGCGTCATCGCGTCGTCGAGCAATGCGATCTCCGGCAGCAGGTCGCCCACCCGCCGGGCAAAGTCCTCGCGCGGCCATTGCGGTTCTCGGCCACGGAAGCGCAGCCGCCAGAGCATGCCCTTCCCCATCGGCTCGACCGTGAGCAGCAGATTCTGAAGTCCCTCGAGTCGCAGCTCGTTGGCGGCCTGCGCGAACGCCGGCAGCGCGCGCTCGATTCGCTCGTCATGGATCAGGCACGAATCGATCGGAAGAAGCGAATGCGAACGTAGGCGATGGAAACCGAAGTGCCAGCCTGCGGAACCGCCGATGGCTTCGAACTCGCCGCGGATGCGGTAGCGCCATGGGCTCGTCATCCCGAGCACGGGAGTGTCCGGCGGAAGGCGTAACCCCGCACGAGACCATGCCTCTTCCACGACCTGGCGTTTGAGCTCCAGCTGGTGCGCGTACGACGCGTGCTGCAGCTGGCAGCCGCCGCACTCGCCGAAGTACGGGCATGGAGCGTCGACCCGATGCGGTGAGGACTCGATCACCTTCGTCGCCTTGGCGACCGCGACTCCACCCTGGCGGCCTCGCGGTTCGGCCTCGACGACCTCACCCGGCAGCGCGTAGTTCACGAGCCAGACCTTGCCTTCGTCTCGTGCCACGGCCGCACCGCCGTGCGCGGGCGAGGTCGGCTTGAGGATCAGCGGCGCCACAACGACGTTGGATCCTTCGCCGGTTTGAATCCCGCCGACTCGACCATCTGCGTCGCGACCTGGAACCCTTCCGCCACCTTGTCGGGCTGGTGGGCGTCGCTGCCGTACTGCACCGCCTGGCCGCCGAGCTCGCGCCACCAGCGGACGACCGTCAGGTCCGGACAAAGTGTGTTGCCGCGAGTGGTGTTGACCTCCAGCACGCGACCGCTGCGCGCGGCAGCTTTGAGGATGGCCCGGATCTCCGACTCGTAATCCTGTTCGCGGTACGGCGCCGCGCCTTCGAGCCAGTAGCGCTTCGGATAGTCCAGGTGAGCCAGCACCTCGAAGGGCTGGTTCGATTCGACCAGCGCGAGAAGCTCGCGGAAGTACTCGCGCACCGCAGCCGGAAAGTCGAGCCCTTCGCGACTTCTCAACTGACTGGCGTCGAGCATTCCGCCGTTCAGGCGGATGGAGTGGATCGATCCCAGAACCTGGTCGAGCGGCCCCGCCGCGAGAATGGCCGCCGTCTCTTCGGGAAACCAGTGCGGCTCGCCGAGTTCGACACCGGTGAGGATGCGGAGGCTGGGGAATGCCGCGCGGCAGCGTTCGACGGCGTCGAAGTAGCCGTGGATGTCGACGGGATGCTGCCCCTCGTGGACGATCGCCCAGTCGGCATGCTCCGTGAAGGCGATCGCGGGAAGGCCCAGCTGCAACGCCCGCTCGCAGCTTCGCTCCATGCTGCCGTGCGGGGCGTCCCAGGACCACTCGGTGTGCACGTGGAGGTCAGGCGGTACGGGCACCCGTCAAGGCTACAATCCGAACTTCGTGGGGTATGTCGCCGAGGGCGTCGCCTACGTGGGCGGCACCTTCCTGATCGGGGCCGGGCTGTACCTGGTGATGCGGGGCAATTTCCCATCCTGGTGGCGGCGCCGGCTGCTGTGGCCGCTGGTTCGAGTGACGCCGCGCGTCTCGCACCTCCAGGGCTGGACGGCGGTCGCGCTTGGGATCTCGATCCTGTCCATCGTCTTCACGACCGTCGCGCCGGAGACGCTGGGCGGGATCCTGGCCGCGTTCGCGCTGTTCATGTACGTCGGCGCGGTGGCGCTCTACCTGTTCAGCACGTGGCTATCGCGCCGCCCCGCCGCATAGCCCGACTCGGCGGCGCCGCTGTCGGCAGCGCGGTTTTCTTCGTGTTCGTGCCGGGTGTCGTGATCGGTCTAGTGCCCTGGTGGCTGACGGGTTGGCGGTTCGTCGATCCACTGCCCTTTTGGGCGCCCATGCGACTGCTGGGAGCGGTGATCGTCGCCGGTGCTGTGCTCGTCATCGTGAGCGCATTCGTCGAGTTCGTCGTCGAGGGACTGGGAACTCCGGCGCCGGTCGCGCCCCCCGAGCGTCTGGTCGTGCGGGGCGTCTATCGCTACGTGCGCAACCCGATGTACGTGGCCGCCACCGCGGCGATCGCCGGCCAGGCTCTATTGCTCGGACAAGTCGGCCTGCTCCTCTATGCGGCCGCGGTACTGGCCGGCGCATTTGCGTTCGTCCGCGTCTACGAGCAGCCGCATCTGACAGAGCGCTTCGGCTCCGACTACGAGGCATATGTGCAGAACGTGCCCGGCTGGTGGCCTCGCATGACGCCCTGGAAGCCGTCCCGCTAGCTGCCGGAAACCACGTGTTAGTCCGGACTAACTACGCGTTCCCCCGCGGCGAAAGGGCGCGATAGTCCGGACTATCGCGGGTCGCTGTCAGCCTGACATCAGTCGGCACGTCCCGCTAGACCGGTCAGCAGGCAGGCCAGCGGCCCATCTGGATTGTCGTTCCCGGCGGGCACGCGACTGCGACCCGACCCTTCTCGTCGAGCAGGACACGCCCTCCAAGAGGCTTGCGCAGCGCGACGGTTACCGCCCGGAGATAGCCGACCGCGCTGCTTGCTCCTCCGCAGCTCCGGCTCGAATCGGGCGCGACTGCGATGGCGACCGCCGCATCCGACTCGGCGATGGCCGCCACATAGTCGGTGTGACACGAGCCTTCGACCGCCGGGCCGCCAATGAAATGCCACTCGATGCCGGAGCCATCCGCCGTCACAGTCCCGCTGCTCGTCGACGCGTCTCTCACCATCCCGCCACTCCAGTAGGCAGTAGAGTCCAGCGCCGGATAGGCAAACGCACCACTAACCCCATTCACGCTGAAAAGCCAGGCCGACATCTGGGTCGTTCCCCTGTCAGTCCCAAACTGCGCAGTGCCGAGGCTCACGTCGCGCACGACGAGTGGCGG
>DASTIX010000025.1:0-8033 GCA_035717165.1 Candidatus Dormiibacterota bacterium | reverse complement strand
CCGCCGAGGTTGCGCACCGAGAAGAAATACGCGTACTCGTCGTTCATCGCGACGGTGGTGCTCAGGTCGAAGTACACGATCGCCAGGACAGCCAGCACCAGGATCACGCCCGCGACGACCAGTGCGCGGGGCGGTCGCGTCGACGTCTGATCGTCGCTGCGGTCAGCTGCGGGACCGAGGGAAACGCTCTTCGAAGTCGTCAAGGGCCGGTGCAGCGTAACGCGCAGGTCGCGGCCTGATGGCCGCTAAGTCGCACAGATCTGCCGCCGCCCTATGCGGACTGCAAGGGCGAACCCGGCGCGTAACATACGGCTGCCTTGCCGCGCCGGCGGATCCCCTTCAACACGCTTCTGCCCACCCACCGTCTCCTTGCTGAAGAGATCCAGGTCGCGGTGGACCGGGTGCTGGCAAGCGCCAACTACATCCTCGGTCCGGAACTCGAGGCCTTCGAGACGAGATTCGCCACCTATCTCGGGGTCAGGCATGCGGTGGGCGTGGCCAGCGGCACGGACGCCATCGAGCTCGCTTTGAGGGCGGCCGGCGTCGGCGAAGGCGCCGAGGTCATCACCGTGTCCCACACCGCCGTGGCGACGGTGTGCGCCATCGAGCGCGCGGGCGCGACGCCGGTGCTCGTGGAAATCGATCCGCTCGCCTACACAATCGACGTCTCGGCCGTCGAAGCTGCGATCACACCGCGAACCGCCGCGATCGTGCCGGTCCACCTCTACGGCAGGGCATGCGACATGACGGCGCTGCAAGCAATCGCGAAACGCCATGGCCTGGTCCTCCTCGAAGACTGCGCGCAGGCGCACGGCGCGTCTCATCGGGGACGGAAAGTAGGTACCTTCGGTGAGCTCGCTGCTTTCAGCTTCTATCCGACAAAGAACCTCGGCGCTTACGGCGACGCCGGCGCCGTGGTGACGGATGACGATCGACTGGCGGAGCGTCTGCGGCGGCTGCGTAATTACGGTCAGACCGAGCGTCACAAATACGTCGAGCCTGGATTCAACAGCCGCCTGGATGAGATGCAGGCCGCCATCCTTTCCGTCCGGCTCGACCATCTGGACGAGCACAACCGGGTCCGCCAGGAGCTGGCGGGCATTTACTGCGAGACGACGCATGGAGTCGCACTGCCGGCCATCGATCGCTCCGATGGCCATGTCTTCCATCTCTTCGTGATCCGCCACCCACGTCGCGACGGGATGCGCGAATGGCTCGAGCGCCATGACGTCGAGACGGCGATTCACTATCCGATTCCCGTGCACCTTGCGCCGGCATACAGCCATCTCGGTGTTGCCGCCGGTAGCCTGCCGACGACCGAGCGGTGCACGCGAGAGATCATCTCGCTGCCGATGTACATCGGACTGACGCACGATGACGTGCGTCGCGTCGGAAGCCTGGTCACGCAGGCGGCCGAAGAGCTGGCAGCGTGCTAGGTCTCGACTCTCAGTTTGCCGGCAAGCGGGTGCTGGTCACCGGCGGCCTGGGATTCATCGGCAGCAACCTCTCTCTCGCGCTCGTCAAGCTCGGCGCACGCGTGATGATCGTCGACTCCATGATCCCCGGCTATGGTGGCAATCTCTTCAACATCGAGCCGGCGGCCGGTGACGTCGAGATCAACTTCTGCGACATCCTCGACGTCAACGCCATCAATCACATCGTGCGCGGGCAGGACTTCATCTTTCACCTCGCGGGGCAGGTCGACCACGTCCTCAGCCTCTCCGACCCGTTCCCTGACATCGACCTCAACATCAAGGGCACCGCTGTGCTGATGGAGGCCTGCCGGCGTCACAACCCTGGCGTTCGATTCGTCAAGGCGGGGACGCGCGGCCAGTACGGTCCAGCAACCTCGCTGCCGGTGCGCGAGGACGCACCGACGAATCCGAAGGGCATATATGAGATCTCCAACTTGACCGCAGAGAAGATCCTGCAGGTGTACAACGACGTGCACGGCATCCACACGGTCCCTTTGCGGCTCACGAACGTCTACGGACCGCGCGCACAGATGGTCCATTCCCGGTATGGAGTCGCGAACTGGTTTGTGCGGCTTGCCATTGACAAGACGCCGATCAAGGTGTTCGGTGATGGATCGATCCGCCGCGACTTCCTATACGTGGATGACTGCGTCGACGCGCTGCTGTTGAGCGCGGTGACCGACCGCGCCCGCGGTGAGGTGATGAACGTCGGAGTGGATCGACCGTCCACGTTCCTGCAGCTCGCCAAGACGCTCGTCGAGATCTGCCCCGGCGCTTGCTGGGAGTTTGCTGAGTTCTCGCCCGAACGCAAGGCCCAGGAACCAGGCGACTTCTACTCCGACATCACCAAGATTCGCAAGCTGGTCGGCTGGTCGCCGCAAACCGAGCTCCGGGACGGACTCGAAAAGACCGTGGACTACTACACGCGCTTTCGGGAGCACTACTGGTGACCGTTGCGAAGAACGTCACCTTGCACGAAGGTGTGGTCCTGGCCGAAGACTGCACCATCTTCGACGGGGCAGTGCTTGGCCGGCCGCCGATGGCCACATCAACGCTCACGCGTCAGCCGCGCGGTGCCGGCGAGACCCGCATCGGATCCGGCAGCATCGTGGGCGCCAACGCCGTGATCTACAACGACGTGCAGATTGGAGCAAACGTCCTGATCGGTGACCTGGCCTCGATCCGTGAGGGTTGCCGGATCGGCGATGGCGCCGTCGTCGGCCGCGGGGTGATGCTGATGTACGACGTCCACGTGGCGGCCCGCGCACGAATCATCGACGGCGCAATCCTGACTGGTGGGATGGTCATCGAGGAGGATGTCTTCATCGGGCCCGGAGTGACGACGACCAACGACAACGACGTCTACCTCAAGCGCTTCGGGCTGCAACCTTTCTCTGTAGAAGGTCCAGTGGTGCGCAGGTTTGCGCTCGTGGGCACGGGCGCCTGCATTGCCGCGGGCGTCGAGATCGGCATCGGCGCCGTCGTCGCGCCCCAGGCCATGGTGACGCACGACGTTCCCGCCTGGACGGTCGTCGCGGGTATCCCCGCGAAAGCACTTCGCGAAGTCAGTGCCGAAGATCGACGGAGCGTGCTGCGCCGGTTCGGGCTGGAGCCATGAGTCGCGTCTCGATCGTCGTGCCCGTGTATCACAACGCGGCGAGCCTGGACGTGCTGCTCGAACGTTTGGACGCACTCGCCGCACGCAACCTCGACGACGCATTCGAATTCGTCTTCGTCGACGACGGCTCGCGCGACGAGTCCTTCGCTGTGCTGCAGCGGCTTCTTGGCGAGGACGACCGCGTGCGCGTCGTCAAGCTATCCCGCAACTTCGGATCGACGCCGGCGATCATCGCGGGGCTGCATGCGGCTTCCGGCGACGCGGTGGCCGCGATCGCAGCCGATCTTCAAGACCCACCCGAGCTGATCCACGAGATGCTGGCGCGGTGGCGCGAGGGCAACAAGGTGGTGCTCGCCGTGCGCGAGGGTCGCGACGACCCAGGTATGACGTCGCTGCTTTCGTCGATCTTCTACAAGCTGTTCAGGCGCTTCGCCATACCGTCGATGCCCCAAGGCGGCTTCGACTTCTTCCTGATCGACCGCCAGGTCTGCGACCTCATCTGTGGGGTCCGCGAGACCAACACCTACGTGATGGGACTGATCCTGTGGTTCGGATTCCGGCCGATCGAGATTCCGTACCGGCGCGGGCCCAGGCTTGCCCGGTTCGGCCGATCGATGTGGAGCCTCTCGCGCCGGATCAAGTACTTCATCGACTCGTTCGTCGCGTTCTCGTATTTCCCCATTCGCATCGCGTCGGTCGGCGGACTGATCCTGAGCTTTCTGGGCATGGTGTACGCAGCCGCCGTCATCCTGCTGCGCGTGGTGAAGGGCTATCAGCCTGAGGGCTGGGCATCGTTGATGGTCGTCGTGCTCGTCGTTTCAGGCGTGCAGCTGTTCATCATGGGAATCCTCGGCGAGTATTTGTGGCGAACCCTCGATGTCGCCCGCAACCGGCCGCAATTCGTGGTTGAGCGTTTCCTCGGCTTTCCGGAACGCAAACCGGAGCGGGCATCGGTTGAATCCGAGGCGATGGCCCCTCTCGACCGGCGGTAGGAGATCCAGACCGCCTACTCGACCGGCCCGCCCGTTTTTTCCATGCCCAGGATGCTCAGGAAGAAGCTGGCGAAGACCGTCTGCACCCCAAGCGTGAGCAGCACGGCCGCCGGGATGATCTCGCGCATGGTCAATCGCGGGTCGAGGTTGCCGAAGCCTGCCGAACCCCAGCTCAGGATCGCCACGATGATGCCCGCCAGCCCGGCAACAAACATCAACCCACCGATGGCCAAACCAGTCTCGAGCTTGATGTAGTCGAACATGGCGTAGTAGCTGGTGCTCGGCGGATGGAAGCCCCGCTCCATCGCGAACACCTTCGTGAACACCGCGAAGACGACAAGCTGGAATCCGATCAAGCACGCAAAGCCCGCGAGCAGCAACGTGTGGATGTCGAGGTTGAGCGAACCGACGTGCTTGGGCCCTGTCTCGAGGATCGCACCTACGAACGCTCCGCCGCCGAACAGCGCAAGGCCGGGATAGAGGAACAGCCACCGCGGGCTGAACAGCAGCATGAAGCGCAGATGGCGCCAGCCGTCGCGCCATGTCCGCAGATGCGGAGGGCGCGATCGACCATCAGGACTTAGAGTGACCGGAACCTCGGCGATTCTCATGCGCCGTAACGAGGCCTTGATCACCATCTCGCTCGCGAACTCCATCCCTGTCGCCCGCAACCTGAGGCTGTCCACTGCCTCTTTGCGAAACGCGCGCAGACCGCAGTGCATGTCTCCGACCGGCGTGTGGAAGAAGAGGCGGCTGAGTCGCGTCAGCAGAGGGTTGCCCACCCAGCGGTGCGACCAGGTCATCGCGCCGTCACGGATACCGCCGCTGAAGCGATTGCCCATGACGAGGTCGCATCCGGCGCGCAGCTTTGCGATCAGCGGTGCGATCGCGGTGAAGTCGTAGCTGTCGTCCGCGTCGCCCATCACGACGAACTGACCGCGCGCCGCGGCGATACCACCCAGGAGCGCGCTGCCGTATCCCTTGCGCGCCACGTCGACGACACGTGCGCCCATCTCTCTCGCTATCAGCTGTGAGCCGTCGGTGCTCCCGTTGTCGGCGACGATGATCTCGGCGTTGAGCCGATCGTGCTCGATCGCGCTCTGCGCTTTGCGGATGCACGACGCGAGCGTCTCCGCCTCGTTGAGGCACGGCATGACGATCGAGATCTCGACAGCTGTGTCGGCAGGATGCGAGACGTGCTTGCGCGGGCGCTGGGCGACGCTCATGATCCGTGCAGCGTAACGCGGGGGCAATCGCTTGATTGCCGGCAAAAGAAATGACCCCGACGGATCGCCTCTCGGGAGCCGGTACACGGCCTTGCGGCCCTGTTCCCGCCCCCTCGAACGTTTCCCTCGGGGCCGTCGAGAAAGGTAAGGGCTGCGCGAATTTGGCGCAAGGAGCGAAAGTCAGTTCGCCGCCAGGCAGTAACGAGTAGCCGCTGTCAGAGACCGGCGATCGAGAGGTGCGACACTGTGGTGGCAATGCCGCTGACGCTCGAAGACGCGAACCAGGTCATCTCGCGCGCGCAGGCCAAGGCCGCGGCTGACGGAATCCGGGTGACCGTGGCGGTGGTCGACGAGGGCGGCTTGCTCATCGCCCTCAGCCGGATGGACGGAGCGCCTCCATTGTCACCCCAGATCGCCGAAGCCAAGGCGGTCGGCGCCGCCATGCTCTACCGCGACGGCGCGGGGCTGGCGGACCTGGCCAAAGAGCGGCCTGGATTCTTCAGCGTGGTCGACCGGCTCGTGCGCGTGCCGATCGTGCCTGGGCTTGGCTCGATCCTGATCCGGCGCGACGGGAAGGTGCTCGGCGCGGTCGGAGTGAGTGGCGGGAAGCCAGAGCAAGACCTGGACTGCGCCCAGGCAGGCGTCAGCCAAGACTGATCGTGCGCAGCGGCTCGTAGACGGAGCCGGCGCGACCGAGCCGGCTTCGGTACAGGATCAGCTCGGTCGCACGCCACGCCGGCAGTTCCGGCGGTGAGGGCAACGATGGCGGCGGCGCTCCTTCGCGCGGACGCGCGCGAGCGAGAGTCAGGTGCGCGCTGAAACGGCGGCCTTCGGGCTCGAGCCCGGCGCTCACGCATTCGGCCTCGACGGCTCTCGCCACCTCCGCCATCGCGGGCTGGCCCTCGGTGACGCCGAGCCAGACGACCCGTGCGAGCCGGCCACGCCTGAAAACACCGACCTCGCCGAGCCGCACGTCGAAGCCGCGCGGTCGGCCGGACTCAACTCGCTCGGCGACGCCCTCCGCGAGAGCCATCGCGACGTGGCCCAGGAACCTGATCGTCAGGTGGAGGTTGCCGGCCGGCGTCCAGCGAAATTCGGGCGCCGCGGCCGCGCATCGAGCGATGAAGGGATCCAGCGCCGACCGGTGCGCTTCGGGCAGCGGAAGCCCGAAGAACGCCCTTACTTTGTCTTCTTCGCCCAGTGCGCCGGCGCCCACGCGCCGGGCAGGCCCGGCCGCCATCCGAACTGCGAGCTGACCGAGTCGATGCCCGCCGCGAGGTTCGGCATCTCCACCATGCGGACCTCGTCGGGGGTGATGGGCGGATCCTTCATCACCGCGTCCATCGCCGTCGCCGCCGGCATCAGCGCAGCGGTCGGCATCCTGAACTTCGGTTTCTTGACGCCCCGAGCCTGCAGCCACCAGTCGTACATCGTCTCGTAGGTCACGACCTCCGGCCCGCCCAGCTCGATGATGTGGCCGAGGAGCTCCGGCTTGGAGACGGCCTCGACGATGCACCGCGCGGCGTCCTCGCGCAGGATCGGCTGCACCTGCGCCTGGCCGCTGCCGGGGATCATCGCGAAGGGACCGACGAGCGAGCGCTCGAAGGCCTCGGCCACCCCGCCGTCCTCGCCGATGATCCAGGAGAACCGCAGGATCGTGCCCGCGACGCCTGTCTTGGCCAGCTCCTGCTCGCCCATCCACCGCGACGTCAGGTACTTCAGCTTGGGATCGAGCTTGGCGCCGATGGCGCTCACGAACACCACGGACCGGACACGCGCGGCTACCGCGGCCTGGCCGAGGATGCGGGGGCCGATCTGGTTCACGTCGAGCATGTTCTGGGGGCGGTTCCTGCGGACCGCGACCAGGCTGATGACGTGCTCGACGCCGGCGGACGCCTGCTCCACCGACGCCGGGTTCAGGACGTCTCCCACGACCACTTGCGCGCCCCGGACCTTGAAGGCCGCCGCCTTCATCGGGTCGCGGACGAGCACCCGGAGCTGGTGCCCCGCGTCGAGCGCCTTGTGCGCCACGGCGCGCCCGAGGAAGCCGGTCGAGCCGAGCAACAGGATCCGAGCCATCGGCTGAAGATCCTATCCGAGGGATACTGAAGTGCAGTGGGGTACGGCGCGAGCGCTACGCCGGGCTACTTTTCCAGCCCGCTGCTTCTCGGGGCTTTTGCGCTGCTGCTCGGGATCGGAGCCATAGCGGCCGCGCTTCGCCGGCGCCGCGGGCGAGCGCGCTATCCCGAGACCTACGCCGCCAGCGGGGGCATCGCCTACACCGCGGTGCAGATCGGCTGCGGCGGAGTGCTGCTGGTCGCCGGGGTCGGCCTGGTCGTGCTGGCGGTGGTGAACCGAAGCTGAGAGTGTCGGATAGGCGCGCCTATCCGGGATTCGCAGCGCGCTGAGGACCTGATAAGGCGGCCAAACCAGCGTCCGGCTAGATGACGTTCTTCTCGCGGACGAGCGAGCCTTTGGCGAAGCGCGTGAAGGCGAACGGGCTCAGGTCGATCTCCGAGCGGTGATCGAGCAGGAGCTGCGCCAGCAGCACAGCCGCCGCCGGCGCCTGCATGAACCCGTGGCCGCTGAACCCGGCCGCGCACCAGAAACCCTCGACCTCGGGCACCGGTCCGAGAATCGCCTGGTGGTCAGGCGTCGTCTCGTAGAGCCCCGCCCACGCCGTCTTGATCCCCGCGCCCGCCAGCGCAGGCGCGCGGCGCTC
>DASTIX010000024.1:0-19326 GCA_035717165.1 Candidatus Dormiibacterota bacterium | reverse complement strand
CAGCGTTTCGAGCCTGTCCCGCAGGCGCCGGAGTGCCGCGTAGTCGTGTCGCGGTAAAGGCTCCTCGAGCCACCTCACGTTCATCTTCTGCAGCTCGCGCGCGACGGTGAGAGCGAGAGGAAATCCCCAGGTCTGATGGCTGCCGTGGCCCGGTTCCACGCCGGCCTGGTTGGCGTCGACCATGATCTCGATCCGGTCGCCGACCGCGGAGCGCACCGCCTCCACCACTTTCAAGTCGTCGAGCGGATTGGGACGGTGAAACCGAAACTTGACCGCCCGATACCCCTCGGCCAGCATCCGGTGCACGTCTTCGACGCGCTGCTCGGGCGAACGAACCTCGGCCGTCGCGCAGTACGCGGTGACGCGGTCGGAAAATCCGCCCCACAACCTTGCGACAGGCAACCCTGCGACCTTGCCGACGATGTCCCACAGTGGAATCTCCATGCAGTAGACGGGCGCCCCGAGGATCTCGGCGTCGCGCAGCACGGGAACAAGACGTTCGACGAAAGTCGGATCCTGGCCGATGAAGTACGGCGCAACGAACTGCTCGATCGCAATCGCCGATTCGACGCCGCCGTGCGCCGCGCCGACGCCAGTCACCCCCTCGTCGGTCTCGACCTCGATGACGACGAGCACGATGCTCGGCTGATTGCGTCCACGAGCCCATGCGGGATGGAACTCGTGCTCGAGTGGAAACTCGACCACGCGACAGGTGATGCGCTCGATCTTCACAGGCCGGCGATCACCGTCGAGAGCATCGTCGCGGATTCGAGGATCGACTCTTCGGGAGCGACGAACGGATCCTCGTACTCGATGCTGACCGTGCCGTCGAAACCGTAGTCGCGCAGAAGACCGACGAAGCTGGTCCACCACGTCTGATCGTGACCCCGACCGACCGTCGCAAAGTTCCACGGCATCTCCGTGGGTGGGATGGGCCATCGCGTGTCGAGCACGCCGTTCAGGCTCATGCGACGGGCATCGAGAGTCGTGTCCTTGCCGTGCACGTGAGCCACCCGATCACCGAGCGCCGAGACCATGGCGAGCGGGTCCATCGACTGCCAGAAAAAGTGGCTGGGATCGAGATTCACGGCGAGGTTGTCGCCGAGCGCACGCATGCGCGCGAATGTCTCGAAGTTGAAGACGTAAGTCCCGGGGTGCAGCTCGAAACAGATCAACAACTCGTCGTGCTCGCGCCGCGCGAACTCCGCCAAGTCGGTCCAGTACGGTGCGACTCTCTCACGCCACTGCCATTCGGAGATGCGTTCGAGGTCGGGCAACCAACCGCCGCCGGAGAAATGCGGAGCATGACGGTCATCGGGCCCCGCGCCGGGACACCCGGACATCGCAACGACGCGGTCGACGCCCAGGGCGGCGGCCAGGCGGATCGCGTCGCGGAGATCGCGATCATGCCTAGCGGCGATCTCGGGGTTCGGATGCAGAGGATTGCCGGAGACGTTCAGAGCCGAGATGCCGAGGCCGGCGTCGTCGATCGGCTTGCGCCAATGCTTGAGCGCCCCGTCGCCGGCCGGCACCGTGGTGGAATCCATGTGGGGCGCCGGCGAGTAGCCGCCCACGCCGAGCTCGAGGTCGTCGATGACGCCGGTTCGCTCCGCCCAGCGGGCGACCTCCGCGAGGCTGCGGTCGGGCAGTGCATCAGTGAACAGGCCAATTCGAATGGCCCGATTGGAGCGTTCCAAATTCCCCCCAACGCAACCGTATTGGCGCGCGGTGGGTTTGTCAACGGCTTCTCAGCCGAAGGTCGACGCCGTGTGCTTCGCGATCAGCTCTTCATCGAGCTCGAAGCCGAAGCCCGGCCGGTCCCCAACCGCCAAGCAGCCCTCGGCGTCGATCCAGGGCTTCTCGACGAGCATCTGGCTGAGAGCGGAGGCCGGCCACCCTGGCGGCTCATGCGGGAATTCGAACCACGACGCGTTCGGGATCGATGCGACCAGGTGGAGGTTGGCGAGCAACCCGATGCCGTGCGTCCACGTATGCGGAGCCATCAGCAACCCGGCCGCCTCGGCCAGCGCCGCCACCTTGCGCAGCTGGTAGACGCCTTCCGACAGCACCGCGTCGGGCTGAAGGACGTCGTAGCAACCGCGCTCGATGAGCTGCGCGAACTCGTGCATGCCGTGGTTGTTCTCGCCGCCGGCGAGCTGGAGCGTGCCGAGCCTGTCGCGCAGCCGGCGCAGCCCCGCGTAATCGTGCCGGGGCAGCGGCTCCTCGAGCCATTCGACGCCGAGCCGCTCCAGCTCGAGCGCGACCTCGAGCGCGGTGCGGAAGTCCCACTGTCGGTGCCCGTCGAGGCCCGGCGGCCCGCCCGCCTGGTTGGCGTCGACGAGGATCGCGAGCCTGTCGCCGAGCTCTGACCGGATCGCCTCGACGACGGCGATGTCGTCGCGCGGATCGTCGGAATGGAAGCGCAGCTTGACCGCGCGAAAACCGTCGTCGAGGATTCGCCGGCAATCGTCCACTCGCGCCTCGGCCGCGCGGACCTCGCCGGTGGCGCAGTAGGCGGGCACTCGGTCCGTGTGCGCGCCCCAGAGCTTGGAGGTCGGCAAGCCGGCGAGCTTGCCGGCGATGTCCCACAGCGCAATCTCGAGGCAGTAGATCGGAGCGCCGAGGATCTCGGCATCGCGCAGCACTCCGATAAGTCGCTCCGGGCGGCTTGCGTCCTGGCCGACGAGGCGAGGGGTGGCGAAGCGCTCGATCGCGACCGCCGCCTCGAGCCCAGCCTCCGCAGCGGTCACGCCCGTCAATCCGCATGCCGTCTCGATCTCGACCAGGGTGACGAGGAATGATCGCTGCACCTGCTTGCGGCCCCACGCCGGACGGAAGTCCGCCGGCAGAGGCAGGTCAAGAACGCGGCTGCGCACACGGGTGATGGCCGTGTCGCGCACGTCGATTCCGCTCATCAAGTGTTGGATAGAACCGTCGCACTTTTGAGCGGGCGGTGCCGCTACCTTGTCGACAATGCCCAAAGCTCTCGTGCTCGGCGGCGGCGGCATAACCGGCATCGCGTGGGAGATCGGAATGATCGCCGGCCTGGCCGAGGCCGGCATCGACCTGACGCAGGCGGACGTTGTGGTGGGCACGTCGGCCGGCTCTGCGGTCGGCGCGCAGATCCTCAGCGATGCGACGACCGAAGAGCTGTACGCGGAGCAGCTCGCCGACGCCTCATCGGAGATTGCGACGAAGATGGGACTCGGGGTCTTGGTCCGGTTCATCCTCGCCGGCCTCTGGTCGCGTGACGAGACGCGGGCGAGAGCGAGGCTTGGTAGCGCCGCGCTGCGCGCGAGCTCGGTGCCTGAAAGCGAGCGCCGCCGCGTGATCGAGAGCCGGTTGAGACTCAGGACATGGCCAGAGCGGCGGTTTCTCGTCGTCGCCGTCGACGCCGACAGTGGCGAGCCTCGCGTCTTCGACGCTTCGAGCGGCGTGCCCATCGTCGACGCGGTCGCCGCGAGCTGCGCGGTGCCGCTGGTATGGCCTCCGATGACGATCGACGGTCACCGCTACATGGACGGCGGTGTGCGGTCGATCGCCAACGCCGATCTCGCGACCGGCTGTGAGCGGGTTGTGGTGCTCGCGCCCGTGACTGCCGCCGTGAGGCGAACGGGCCGGATCTCGACACAGCTTGCAGGGCTTGGCGCGGGCGTCCGTTCAGCCGTCATCAGCCCGGACGCTGCAGCCGGCAGCGCGATCGGTCGCAACGTGCTCGACCCCGCGCGTCGGGCCGCCTCGGCGCGTGCCGGCCGGGACCAGGCCGTGTCCGCAGCGGCGTCGATCAGGGCGGTCTGGCTCTAGCTCGAGCGGTCGCAGGGCCCGATGGCCCGGCTTGTCGATGACCGCCGGCACTGGTTCGACCGCGTCCCGGGCCACAGCATCGAAACGTGAAAAACGGCGTCAAGCGCCTGCTGTTCAGTGCCCTGCTGATTGTCTTCGTGAGCGCATGCGGCGCCTCGCCGGCCACGTCCGCAAGCCCGACCGCTTCTGTGCCGCTAAGTCCATCACCGTCGCCGTCGCCGACGGCCACGCCGGAGCTGGCGGCCGGCGCACCGGCTTGGGTCTCGGTGAGCGTCGCTTCTGGATGGCGGTCGCCTCAGGCGTCTCGAGCTGTCGACGCTCCGGCGCTGCAGAACCCGGCGAACATCCGAGCCTGGCTGACCGGGATGAGCAGCGCCGACAAGGTGGGCTTGATCGGCCGGCTCGACACCCAGGCGCTCCTCGGCGAAGAGGTGCTGGTTCTGCAGATCACCGGGGAGTGGGCGCAGGTCGCGGTGCGAGACCAACCGTCGCCGCTGGACGTGCGCGGCTATCCGGTGTGGATTCCAGTTCGGCAGCTCACCGCATCGCCGCCACCGCGCTCGGATACATCGGTCGTCGTGACCGCCCCGACCGCCTGGCTCAGGTCCGGAGCTACAAGTCTCGAGGTGAGCTTCGGCACGTGGTTGCCATTGCTCGGCCGGCAAGGCGGCGCGGACGTCGTCGGCGTACCGGGCGGTTCGAGGATGTCGATCGACGCGCAGTCGGTGGGTACGGCTCCAGTTGCCGGCAGCGGTAGCGCCATCGTCGCCGGCGCCAGAACGTTTCTCGGCTTGCCGTACCTCTGGGGCGGCACGTCGGGCTTCGGCTATGACTGCACGGGGCTGGTCTATCTGATCTTCAAGGCGCACGGAATCACGGTCCCGCGCGACTCCGATCCTCAATCCCGGGCTGGGGTCGCGGTGTCGCGTGCAGATCTGCAACCGGGAGACCTCATCTTCTTCTCCGCACACGGGACGGCGTATCACGTAGCGATCTATTCGGGCGCGGGGATGGTGATCGACTCGCCGTCACCCGGCTATCCGGTGGAGGAAGTGGCGTTGGCCTTGATGCCGAACGTCGCCGACCTGTCGGCGCAGCGCCGATTCCTCACCCGTTGACCGGGCCCCGAAACGCCGGGTCAAAATCCTCTACCCGTCCCGCCGGCCGGGGGCAACGCTCGCTACAGACGAGGCACCGTGGCCCCAAGGAGGCTTGAGATGAACACCACGAAAGAACGCGTGACCGAGCAGCTGGACGATCCGGTGGCTCAGGAGCTGCTGAGGTCGAATCTCACCGCGCAGCTCGCCTACACGGCCCTCGACGGAACGCCGCGAGTGGTGCCGATCTGGTTCGAGTGGAGGGGCGATGAGCTCGTTTTTGCATCGCCGCATGGAGCGCCGAAGATCGAGGCGCTGAAGAAGCACCCGCAGGTCGCGGTGTCGATCGACACCGACGTCTTCCCCTACAAGGTGCTGCAGATTCGTGGGGAGGCTCGCGTCGAGGAGCTCGACGACGTGCCGTCCGAATACGCGGCGGCGGCCGGTCGGTACTTCGGCCCTGTCCAGGGACCGGGTTGGATCGAGCAGCTGCACAAGATGAACAAGCAGGCGATGGCCCGGATCTCGGTCCGGCCCCAAAGCGTCGTCATCCTCGACTTCGTGAAGCGGTTTCCCAAAGCGTTGACCTGAGTTACAACCGAAGCGACTTTGTGATGCTGCCTCAGGGTGGGCTGTACGCCTATCGTGCTGCGAGCCCGGCGCGACGATTCTTGCGCCGGCTCGCGGGCACGGCCGCGGCGAGTTGGGTCCTTGCCAGGACGGGTGATCACATCGACCGTCTGGTCTTCCGAGCGAGCCACGGCCGGCAGACGCTGCTCGGTGCCGTGTCCGGACTTCCCATCGTCATGTTGAGCACCGCCGGTGCGCGCTCGGGGCTAACGAGCTCGGTTCCGTTGGTGGCCATCCCGTATGGCGAAGGGGTCGGGGTTGTGGCGTCGAATTTCGGTGGGCACCACCACCCCGCCTGGTACTACAACCTGCTCGCCTGTCCGCGCGCGTTCATCTCAGTCGACGGAGTAACGACCGCAGTCGTCGCCCGGATCGCGAGTGGCGAGGAGCGGAAGCGACTGTGGGAGCTGGACACGCTCAATTATCCGGCTCGCCGTCTCTATCAACGGCGCGCGGGCAATCGAGACATACCGATCTTCGTGCTCGCGCCCGAGCCGGCGGTCGACGTGGCCGCCGGCCCGGTCTGAGGTCACTTCGCCGGCATCTCTGCGAAGTGCCTGCACAGCGGCGCGACGGTCACGTACTCACCGCTGAAGAGGTCGAACGTCTTTACCTTCAGGGATTCCTCATGGTCGGCCGCGAAGATCACCGCCTCGTGATGCATGATCTCGGGGTCGACGAACACCGGCACCTTTGCCATCGACGGGATCGGCGGAATCGAACCGAGCTCGTATGCCGGAAAGTCGCGCTCCGTCTCTATCTCGCCGGCGAGGTGCGCGTGCTTGTCCGCAACCTCTTGCCGGACGAGCCCCATGTCCAGTCTTCGTGACGCCGGAATGACGGCGATGACGTGCCCTGTGCCGACGTCGAGGACGACGGTCTTGATCACCTCGGTCGAATCGACGTGCAGGGTCGCCGCCTCATCGGTGGCGGTGAATACCTTCTTGTGCGGGAGCAGTTCGAACGGTATTTGCTTTGCCTCGAGAAAGTCGATCGCAGCGGCTTTGGCCTTCTTCATCTGCATACCTCCATCTCGACGCTAGGTCTGCGCGGATCGCACGGGGAGAGGCCAAAGACCCTATCTAGATGAGGCCCCATTCGAACGCGGTCGGATGACCCGACATGCCGGGCCGTTCGGCCCTAGGCCGTGCTGCATCCGCCAGACAACATCATTTACGTGTTTGCACAGTCGACCATCCTGATTCCGTACCGGCCGCTCGAGGTCGCGCGGACACTCACGGACCCCGGACACGCCTGGTCGGTGCCGCTCGACGGTGATGGCGGCAAGCTGCTAGCCAGAGTGGGCGTCTCCATAGGCAGATTGCCGATCTACAAGCACGTCCGGCTCGATGTCGGTGTGACGCGCATCAGAGGGATGCATGAGAGCGTGATGCTGCCGGTGACCTGGACCGCGGTCGGTGGCCCGCCGCTGTTTCCGAAGATGGAAGGCACGCTGCACGTCGACCCCTATGGGCCGGAGTCGACGCGGCTCACCCTCAACGCCAGGTATGACCCGCCGATGGGCGCGATCGGCAACCTGGTCGATCGAGCGCTCATGCACAGGCTGGCCCAGTCGACGATGGACGACTTCATCGGCCGGCTTTCGGCTGCGGTGACCGCGGAGGTCCGGCGAGTCGGCGCGGACGGCCGCTGAACGGCACGCTTGTTGCGTCAGCGCCCCACACCGACCCGCAGTTAGACGATTTCCTAGTTTGCTTCTCTCGTCGCTGTAGTCATTTTGTCGTCCGCATCTCGTAGCTTTGAAACCAGCACGAGCATGGCCGGCACCAGGCAGAAGGTCAGGCAAAGCGACGAGCAGCTGCGGGCGCTCATGGACGCCATCTCGGACTACGCGATCTTCCTGCTCGACGCCGACGGCATGGTCACGACCTGGAGCGATGCGGCGGAGCGCATCAAGGGTTACGCGGCCGAAGAGATCGTGGGCCGGCACTTTTCCGTCTTCTATCCCGAAGACGCACTCGCCCGGGGCACGCCGGATGAGGGGCTGGTCATCGCGGCGCGCGAGGGTCGTTTCGAAGAAGAAGGATGGCGAATACGCAAGGATGGGACGCGCTTTTTCGCAAGCGTCGTCATTTCGCCGATTCGAGACGCAACCGGAGAGCTCGCCGGTTTCGCCAAGGTCACGCGGGACATAACCGAGAGAAAGGAAAACGAAGAGAGAGCGAGCTTGCTTCGCAATCTCGAGGATCGTCAGGACATCGCCAACCGCCTTCACAAGACCGCGATCGGCCTTCTCTTCGATGTCGGTATCGACCTGCAGGGCCTGGCCCTGCGGACCCACGAGGCAGATACGCGGGAGCGCCTCGAAGCGGCGGTCTCGAAGCTCGACGACGCCATCAGGCAGCTGCGCTCGTTCGTCTTTCACCCCGACAAACCCGATGGGCCGTAGGCCCGTCCGCCGCGGGACTTCCAGCCCTTCGCCCTTCTGACCGCCGGGGCGACCATCGGACTCGGAGGTATAAGGAATGGCGATCGCAAAAGTCGGAGACACCGTCGTCCTCGAATCAGAGCGAGTGGGAGAGTCGGACCGCTCCGGTGTGGTCACCGAGGTCCTCGACAAAGCCGACGCACCGCACTACCGCGTCCGCTGGGAGGATGGTCACGAGACCACGATCTTCCCGACGGCAGGAAGCTTGAGAATCTTTCCATCGAAGGCGAAGAAGGCCAGGTAGCCAGACCGCAAACCACAACACCGCGGCTCATGCGGATGCCGCCGCGTGCGACGGCCGTGGTCGCGCAGGCGACGACGTGGTCCGATTTCCCTCGCCTGTGGCCGCAACTGCTGGACGAGGTCTATCGCTTCGTGCGTGCTCGCCCTCACCTGGCGACCGGCACGGGCCGCGAAAAGTGGCAGAACGTGATGCTCTACAAAGACCAGACACCGGACGTCGAAGTGGGCGTGTTGGTGGCCGAGCGTTTCGAGCCGGACGGGCGCGTGATCGCATCCGAGCTTCCAGGCGGAGAAGTGGCGACGGCGATTCACGTCGGGAGCTACGCGCGCCTCGGCGTCACTCACGAAGCCGTGCGCAAGTACGTGGAAGCCCAGGGGCGCGAGCTGGCCGGCCCGTGCTGGGAGGTCTACGGTCACGCTCGGCCCAACCCGGACGAGCAGGAGACTGAGGTGTTCTGGCTGCTCCGTTGAACCAAGGGCCGGCTCGTGGAGCCGGCTACGCGCTGCTGTTAACCGCTTCCTGAAGGAGGATGGCCAGGAGGTCATCCTCGGTCAGGATCGACCGTTTCTCCAGGCATTGAGCGCGTTTCGCGACCGCCGCGAGGTACAGGTATTGCCAATGCTCACACCAGCACGCGTGCTCATCACAGTTCCCGCGGCGTGCTTCGCCGTAGCCGGTATTGCGCGTGGTTCCGCAGCAGGGGCAGCAGTCCGACCCATCGTGCTCGTGAAGCTGAACCTCACAGATACGGCAGGTCACCCGCGGCACGGATTCACGTGCAGCCAAGTCGAACTTGAGGTCTCTCTCAGCGACACGCCCAAGTCGGCCACCGGGCACAGTCACGCCAGTCTAGTGGCGTTCGAGGCTCTTGGGAAGACCGATCTCAACCGCCCGGAGTGAGGCGATTCTGCTCGCTGCGCATCCTGACTGACCGGTTAGACTGCGACGGCGATGCCAAAGGCGGCAACTCGGACGCTCAACGAGCAGCTCACGCCGCCCCAGGTGCACCTCCTGCGCCACGCGTATCACCTGATCGGCGAGCGCGGCGTGCACAGGGTCGCGCTGGAGGACATCGCCGAGCGTGCGGGGGTGAGCAAAGGTCTCCTGCTCTACTACTTCAAGACGAAAGAGAACCTCGTCCTCTCGACGATGCGGTGGGCGCTTTCGGCCACCGCCGACCGGATCAACCAGGCGATGGCAACCGCCCACAGCCCCGAGGCAAAGGTGCTGGCCATGATCGATGCGATCTGGATCGGCGCCGATACCAACCGTGCGTTCTACCTGACGTACGTGGACCTCGCCGCGTACGCCGCCCGCAACGAGACGTTCACCGAGCTGTCGGCCACGTTCCATTCGATCGTCGATGCTCTCTATGCGGATGCGGTGCGGGATGGCGTCGCCGCGCGCGCGTTCGAGGTCGATGACGTCGACGAGGCGGCCGCAGTGGTGAGGGCGATAGTCGACGGCCTCTTCCTGCAGTGGCTGCAGGACCGCGCCTGGAAGCGCCGCCACGCGATGTACAGAGACGTCTGCAAGCGAGCGGTGATCGCGTACTTGAACCGCCCCGCCGGCTCGCCGGCCGGCTGAGCCAGGGTCCCTAGATTTCCAGGCCTAAAGACCCTCTCGTCTGACTGACCGGTCAGTCTAACTTCTGGCCATGGCCGTCGCCGCGCCGGAGCAGATCGACTCGATTCTCGAGTCGGCCGCCGAGCTGTGCTCCGACTTCACGTATCCGGCGGTCAAGGCCTGGATGCAGAGTCACCCAGAGGGCAGGGCGATCGGACACTTCCAGGTCTACTTTCCCGAGGAGATCGTCCACGCCGGCGGGATGCTGCCGGTCAAGGTGATGGGCGCGGGCGACGCGCTGGAGTCCCGTCGTGCGGACTCGCACATCGGGTCGTTCATCTGCTCGATCTGCCGGAGCTCGCTCGAGCTCGGTCTTTCCGAGCGCCTGGGCATGCTGAGCGCGTTCTACACGCTCCCGATCTGTGACGTTGCCCGGAACCTCACGGGGATCTGGGGTCGCAACTTCCCCAACCAGCCGGCGGAGATCCTGTACCTGCCGCAGAACGCCGCGTCGCGTCACGCCGCGCGCTACCTGGCGGACGAGTACGCGCGCGTCCGTACGAATCTCGAACGCATCGCCAAAAGACCGATCTCGACGGAAGCGCTGAACCGAAGCATCACGGTGTTCAACGAGAACCGCCGCCTGATCCACGAGCTGTACGCCTTCAAGCGCGAGCGGCCGTGGCTTTTGTCCGCGCGGGAGGCGTACGTGCTGGTCCGTGCCGGCTCGGTGATGCCGCGCGAGGAGCACAACGAGTTGCTGCGTGGCGCGCTCGATGCACTGGCCTCGCGGAGTGGTCGCAAGCAGGACCGGGTCCGTGTCGTGTTCGAAGGTGGATTCTGCGAACAGCCTCCGCTGGACATGCTGCAGCTGATCGAGGAGGCGTGTTACGTCGTCGACGACGACCTGCTCATTGGCATGCGCTATCTCACCGAGGACGTGCCCGACGACACGGATGACCCGCTCCTCGCGCTCGCCACCGCGTACCTCGAGTGCTCGACGTACAGCCCGGTTCAGCACGACGACCGCAAGCCGAAGGAGGAGATGCTGCTGCGGCGCATCGAGGCGTCGCAGGCGCAGGCAGCGATCCTGGCGGCCGCAAAGATGTGCGAGCCGGGGATGGACGAGCAGGTCGCCTGCAGCCGCGCGCTCGAGGCTCGTGGGATTCCTTATCTGATCGTCGAGTTCGAGGAGAAGATGTCCGGCCTCGAACGCATGCGGATGGAGGTCGAGACCTTCGTGGAATCGATTCTTTTCGACTGATGCAGGACGAGCTGATCGGACGCGGGCGCCGCGAGGGCAACAGGCTCTTCAAGGACTGGTTCGTCGAGCTCGACGGCGCGGCCGACAGCGGTGAACCGGTCGCGTACACGTTCGTGATGGGTTCGCTCGCCGAGGTGCTGCGCGCGTTCGACTTCCACGTCGTGTTCCCGGAGATCAACTCGTTGCAGGCGGCGGTGAAGAAGCAGTCACCCGAGTACCTGAACAAGGCCGAGGACTATGGCTACTCCACGGACGTCTGCGGGTATGTCAAGGCTGACGTCGGCACGCAGCTGCAGGATGGTCGCCACCCCAACGGACGCATTCCAAAGCCGAGCCTGGTGATCGCGAGCAACATGTGCAACACCTACGTCAAGTGGGTCGAGATCTGGGAGCGCATGCACCACTGCCCGGTGTTCGTCTTCGACCTGCCGGGACAGCGCAGCATGGCGTGGCAGGCGCAGCCGGGCGATGCGGCATTCGAGGCCGACCGCCGGTATGTCGAGGGCCAGCTCGAAGAGCTGATCGCCGTCAGCGAGCGGATTACCGGCCGTCGGTTCGACCTCGAGCGGATGCGTGAGGTGCTCGCGTACGTCAATTCGATGGCCGCGGACTGGGAGGCGATCCTTCGCCTCAATCAGAACGTACCCGCGCCGTTCAACGTACTTGCCGATGGGCTGACGTACATGGGCATGCTCAGCGCGTATCGCGGCACGGCGGAGGGCGCGCACTACATGCGGGAGCTGCGCGAGGAGATGGAATTCCGCGTCGCGCATCGCATCGGCACAGTGCCTGAGGAGAGATTCCGGCTCCACGGCGTAGGACCGGCGTGCTACCCCTTCTTCCGCAGGTTCCTCGAGCTGTTCCAGGAATGGGGCGCGGTGTTCGTCAGCTCCGAGTACCTGGCGTACGCGGGTGGCGGGCTCGACCGCGGCATCCACTACGACCTCGACCGGCCGCTCGAGAGCCTCGCAGAGCAGCTGGTGCTGACCGCGCAGCGCTCGATGTCGAACATGTTCTTCTCCCAGGACCGCCTGCACGATGCGGTTCGAGAGTGGCGTGCGGACGGCATCGTCTACCACTCGGTCAAGAGCTGCCGCACGGTCTCGACCGGCATGGCCGACAGCCGTGAATACCTGACGCGCGTCTACAACGTGCCGGCGCTCTTCCTGGAGTCCGACCTCGTCGACCCTCGCGCGTGGTCCGAGGCGCAGATCAAGAACCGTGTCGACGCGTATTTCGAGGCGCTCGCGTCCCGCAAGCTGGCCGCGGCGGCCGGGAGGTAGAGCCGAGATGCTCGTTGGTGGCGTAGACGTCGGATCCACGCAGACGAAGGCGGTGGTCATCGACGACCGCAGGCAGATCCGCGGGCGCGCGCTGATCGACACGGGCGCGATCATCACCAAAGCCGCGGAGAACGCTTTCGCGGCGGCGGCTGCCGATGCCGGCGCCGCGGCAGACAGCGTCGCGTACGTGATCGGCACCGGTTACGGGCGCTACAAGGTCACGTTCGGCCACGCGCAGGTCACCGAGATCAGCTGTCACGCGCGTGGCGCGCAGTATTTCTTCCCCGGCACGCACACCGTTCTCGACATCGGCGGCCAGGACACCAAAGCGATCCGCGTCGGCGAGAACGGTCAGGTGATGGACTTCTCGATGAACGACAAGTGCGCCGCGGGCACCGGTCGGTTCCTCGGCGCGGCCGCTTATGCGCTCGACATTCCGCTGGGCGAGCTCGGCCCGCTCGCGCTCGGCGCCCGCAACCCGGTGAAGATCACGACCACGTGCACCGTCTTCGCCGAGTCGGAGATCATCAGCTGGCTCGCCCGCGGGAAGAAGACCGAGGACGTGCTGATGGGAGTGCACCAGGCGATCGCGGCGCGGAGCCTCTCGCTGATCCGCCGGGTCGGCGTGGACCCGGAGGTGACATTCACCGGCGGCGTGACGCGCAACGCCGCGATGGTGCAACTGCTGCAGGACCTTCTCGAGATAAAGCTCAACGTGAGCCCCGAGGCGCACTACATGGGGGCGATCGGCGCGGCGCTGTTCGCGCTCGACCGGGCGATGTCTGGCGCGGCCGGTGCGGTGGAGGCGCTGTCCGTGGAGACGTCGCTCGAGCAGCACAGGCACGCACCCGGCGAGTCGTGTGAGGCCTGCATCGCGGAGGGACGCCCGTTGATCCCTGTGCGCAAAGCGGTGCGCTCATGACGCGCGTGCTTGGCCTCGACGTCGGCGCGACCTACACGAAGGGCGTGGTGATGGACGACAGCCGCGAGATCGTCGGCCAATCGCTGGTGAAGACCGGATTCAATCTGGCCGCCGCCGCCGAGAAGGGCTACGCGCTGGCGCTGGACGACGCCAAGCTTCAGCCGAACCAGATCGGCTACGTCGCCAGCACTGGCTACGGGCGCTACCTCGTGCCGATGCGAGACATTCAGATCACCGAGCTGACCTGCCACGCGCGCGGCGCCGCCTTTCGCTTTCCGAAGACGAGAACCGTGCTCGACGCAGGCGGCCAGACGGTCAAGGCGATCAAGATCGACGACCGAGGCAAGGTCCGCGCCTTCCGGCTCAACGACAAATGCGCCGCCGGGACCGGCGCGTTCCTCGACAAGACCGCGCGGTACATGGGATTCGACGCAAGCACGATCGGCGAGCTGGCGTTGGGTTCGGAGGCGCCGGTCACGATCTCGAGCGTCTGCGCGGTCTTCGCCGAGTCCGAGGTCATCAACCACCTGACGGCCGGCGCGAAACCCGAGGACATCATGTACGGCGCCGTGCTCTCGCTCGCGGGTCGCGCGGTGCAGCTCATGAAGCGCGTCGGGATGGAACCGGAAGTCACGTTCGTCGGCGGCATGAGTCGCAACGAGGCGTTCGTCAAGGCGCTGAAGCAGGCGCTGGGCACCGTCAACGTGCCCGAAGCCGGAGCGGGACAGTTCAACGGCGCCGTGGGCGCATGCCTGCTCGCACTGGATCGCGTCGAGAAGTTGAGAAAACAGGCGGAAGGAGCAGTCGCATGAAAGAGCTGGAAGCGCGTCCCGCGGAGTCGTTCCACTTCGACGAGATCCTCTATCGAAAGGACGGTTGGGTCGCGACCGTGACCATCAACCGGCCCGAGGTATACAACGCGTACAGCACGCACACGCTGGCCGAGATGATCGAGGCGTTCAAAGACGCCTCACGCGACGACAGGATTGCAGTCCTCGTGCTGACCGGCGCGGGGGAGAAGGCATTCTGCACCGGCGGCGACGTCAGGGAGTACCAGTCCGTCTTCCTGCGCCGGCCTCATGACTACTGGAAGTGGATGGACTACTTCATGGGCGCGATCGACATGCTGCGCAACCTCGGCAAGCCTGCGATCGCGAGGCTCAACGGGATCGTCGCGGGGGGCGGCAACGAGTTCAACCTCGCGTGCGATCTGGCGGTGGCGGCCGACCACATCACGATCCGGCAGGTCGGAACGAAAGTCGGCAGCGTCGCCTGCGGCGGAGCGACGCAGTGGCTGCCGATCACGATCGGCGACCGGCGCGCTCGGGAGATGCTGTACACGTGCGAGCCCATCTCGGCGCAGCAAGCGCTCGAGTGGGGCCTCGTCAACCGGGTCGTCCCCTACGCGCAGCTCGACGCCGCAGTCGACGAGCTGGTCGCGAAGATCGTGGACAAGTTCCCGGAGTGCACCCGCTACACCAAGCAGCAGGTCAACTTCTGGAAGGACCTCGCCTGGAACCAGACGGCCGGCCACGGACGCGACTGGCTCGCGCTGCACTACACGTCCCTCGAGCCGTGGGAAGGGATGACGGCGTTTGTCGAGAAGCGGCCCGCGGATTACGTCGGCGTGCGCGAACGGGCGAACGACGGCCTTTCCTCCGAGTTCGTGTGGGGCCCGTACGCGCAGACGTGCTCGTCGTGCGGGGCCAAGGGAATCCCCGCTTCGTTCAAGTTCTGCGGCGCATGCGGCAAGCCGTTGGAGGTGGCGGTCGAGTCACGGTGAAGTCGAAAGTCGCATCAGCGCAGGAGGCGGTCGAGGAGAGCGAGTTCGAAACGCTCGCGATCGGCGGCATGCACCTGCACAACAACCCGATGGCGACGATCTTCGAGCTCGTACGGCAGGAACGCCGCGTGCCGCGGCTCGTCACCAGCCCTTCGGCGGCGCTCGGCGCCGACGTGCTGATCGGATCGGGTCTCGTCGACGAGATCGCGACCAGCTACGTGGGCTTCGAACACCTCGGCCTTGCGCCGTGCTTCAGGCGCGCCGCAGAGAACGGCAGCCTCAAGGTCTCCAACCTGTGCGAGGCGTCGATCACGCACGGGCTCTACGCCGGAGCAAGCGGCATGCCCTTCGCACCGCTGCCCGCCGGCGTGGAGCTCGCAGACGTATGGCGCAGCAATCCCAACGCCTACCGCATGATCGTGGATCCCTTCACCGAGGCGAAGACGCTGGTGGTGAAAGCGATTCGCCCCGACGTGGCGATCATCCACGCCGCCGAAGCCGATGAGCAAGGCACGGCATGGCTCGGCGGCGCCGTGTTCACCGATCGCTTGATGGCGATGGCGGCCCGACGGGTGATCGTCCAGGTCGAGCGCGTGGTTTCTCGCGAAGCGATGGAACGGCGTCCCGCGGGAGCGACGATCCCCGGCTTTCTGGTCGGCGCCGTGGTCGAAGCGCCCGGCGGGTGCCGGCCGACGGCGTCGCACGGCAACTACGGATACGACGAGCCCGCGATCAAGCACTACCTGCAGATGGCGCGTACCAGCGAGGGGTTCGCGGAGTGGATGCCCCTGGTGACGGTGGCGGCGCAATGACCACCTGGACGGCGCCCGAGCTGATGGCCGTCGAGCTCAGCCGGCACATCGCGGATGGAGACGTCGCGGTCATGGGCGCGGTCAGCGCGCTGCCGATGGCAGCCTGCCGGCTGGCGCAGCTGACACACGCTCCGGGGTCCTGGTTCGTCGCTGGTGGAAGCGGCGCGGTCAACCCGCACCTGGGACCGACGCCGCCGTCGTCGTGCGACGAGCGGCTGCTCGACGCGGATTGTGTGCTGCCGCTTCCCGACGTCGTGATGCTCGAGGGTCGCGGCGACGTGTTCGACGTCTTCTTCGCCGGAGGCCTGCAGATCGACGCGTTTGGCAACACGAACCTGGAGCGAATCGGCAGCGCCGAACATACGCGGCTAAAAGGACCCGGAGGCGTCGGCCTGCCTTTCTTACCTCTCGCCGGCCGCGTGATCATCTACACCGCATCGCATGATGCGCGCACCTTCGTCGAGAAGGTCGACTTCGTCAGCGGTCCCGCGGCGTCGATCACCGGTCGCGGACCAGTCCTGATCGTCACGCCGCTGTGCACGATGGACTTCGACCCGGACACGAAACGGGCGCGCCTCCGCACGCTGCATCCCGGCGTCACCGAGACGGAGGTCAGAGAGGCCACCGGGTTTGCGCTCGGGATCTCGAGTGAGCTTCGCGAGACCGAACCGCCGTCCGACGAGCAGCTCGCGTTGCTGCGGGAGATCGCATGAGCAGATTCGCCGGCCGGGTCGCGGTCGTCACCGGCGCGGCGAGCGGCATCGGCCGGGCCACCGCCATCGATCTCGCGGGTGAAGGGGCGACGGTCGTGGTGGCGGACATCGATGAAGCAGGCGCCGAGAAGGTCGCGAAGGAGATCAGAAACGCCGTGGCGCGTCGCCTTGACGTCACCGATGCCGAACAGGCGCGCGCGCTCGCGACCGACATCGCGCGAGAGTACGGGCACCTCGACATTCTCGTGTCCAACGCCGGCTGGGACCGCGCGCAGCCGTTCATCGAGACCGACCCAACGTTCTGGGACAGGGTGATCGCGATCAACTACCGCGGCCATCTCGCCATGACGCATGCGGTGCTGCCGCACATGATCGAGCGGGGGTGGGGAAGGATCGTCACCGTCGCGTCCGATGCGGGGCGGGTCGGCTCGACCGGCGAGGTCGTGTACTCCGGCGCCAAAGGCGCTGTCATCGCGTTCACGAAAGGCCTGGCGCGAGAGGTGGCGCGGCATGGAATCAACGTCAACTGTGTCGCTCCGGGGCTTACCGACACGCCGCTGCTGACCGGCATCACGGGCGGTGCCGAGAAGTTGATGGCCGCGATCGTCAGGTCGATTCCTCTGGGCCGCGTGGGCAAGCCCGAAGAGGTCGCGCGGGCAATCGTCTTCTTCGCTTCGCCGGACGCGGACTACATCACCGGTCAGACGCTGTCGGTCAACGGCGGACTGACGATGATCTAGCGATCAGGAGCGAAGCTGATCAGAAGGCCGATGGTCCCCCCGAGCCTCCGCCTCTAGCCTCTGAACGCGGCGCTCACAAAAGGCAACACTCGATGGCATGGACGGTCGGGTCGGCCTCGGCCCGTGGTTGGACATTTTCCGCGTCCGCGGATATTTCGACGCGATCACACAGCTGCGCGACGTGGCGCGGCAGGCGAAGGAGGACGCGACATTCATCGGCTCGGTGCGGCGATCGGTGCTCAAGCTTCCGTTCGAACACCCGCAGGACGACGGCCTACCCCTTTGGACCGGCCGGCCGCGCCGGCGCGCGCTGCGGCGAGCCAGGCTCGGCATCGTCGCGACTGGTGGAAGTGGCGCGCTGGCGTCTCTGGTCGGGGTGGTAAAGGCTTGCGAGGAGCTAGGCGTCGAACCCGCCGCGATGTCGTTTGCATCCGGCGCGGCACTGTTCGCGTATCCCATCGCCGCCGGCAAGACGCCCGACCAGGTTGCCGAATTCGTGCTCGAGCTCGACCCGACGGATTGGGTCGACCCCGATTGGGCGGGCGTGGCCACCATCGTGCCGAAGCTCGGGCGCGGTTTTTCGGGCATCATCCGCGGCGAGCGCGTCGAGAAGGTGTATCGCGAGTTCCTCGGCGGCGTCACGCTCGGCGACCTTCGCATTCCCACCTACCTGCCGGCATGGAACGTTGAGCGGAATCAGCTCGAGTACCTCAACGCCGCGACGTACCCCGACCTCGAGGTCGCGAAAGCAGTGCGTATCGCAGTGTCACTACCTCTCTTCTTCGAGCCGGTCGCATGGCGGGGCGGCTCCTGGTGTGACGGCGCGGTCGTCGACATCTTTCCTGTCACGCCACTGCTCGACGAGGAGAAGCCGTTCGACGCGGTGCTGGCCGTGAACTGCTTCTATCCGCCGGAGTTCCGCGGCGAGGACGCGACGGGATGGAAGAGCCGGACGTGGAGTGTGGTCGACCTGGCGGACCAGGTGATGAGCTCGCAGCATCTCCAGCTCGCCCGCGAGCATCTGCGCCGGCTGCGAAACGAGGTTGGCACGGTGTTGATGATCGAGCCGGTGCCGTACACGGTGGTCCGCCGCACCGGGCTGTACGAGCAATTCATCGATCGTTCGGGGTGGCGAGACTTCATGCGGTCGGGGCGACGTCAAGCCGCCGCGGCGCTGAGCTCGCACCTCGCGACGCGGCCGCGGCCGCGCCACGCGTCGACCGCCGCGCGCCGATGACCGAATATGTGACGTCCTCTGGTGCAGAATTGCGCCACCCGTGCCGAATGAGCTGACCGGCCTCGTCGAGTACGCCGGCGCATCGACCGAGCGCCTCGTCCTGACTCCGTTCGAGTCCCTGCACAAGGCGATCGCATCGCGCGTCTTCAGCGCACTCGGTCCGATCGGCCGGCCTACGCGATTCGTTCACGACGGGGTCGCCGGCGCCGCCTACGGCGGTCTCCGCCTGGCATTACGTGGAGTCACGTCTGCCGCAGCCGCCGGCGTGAGACTCGCCACCGGCGATGAGCTGCGCGCGCTGAGCAACACGCGACGTGGCCGGTCGACCATCAGCGCGCTGAACGCACTTGCCGGCGATGTGCTCGACGCCGAGAAGAACGATCTTGCGATTCGCATGGCCATCCGGTGCGACGGCACTGATTTGACTCTGACGAAGACGGCGATCCGGCGTGCTTTCCCCCACGCGACCTCCAGGATCTGCGTCTTCATCCATGGGCTCGGCGAATCCGAGGCCAGCTGGCTTCGCTCATCGCAACCCTACGCATCCTCCACACGCACCCCATTCGGCGAGCGTCTCCGGCATGACCTCGGATTCACGCCCGTGTACGTTCGCTACAACAGCGGGCTCCACATCAGCGACAGTGGCCGGCATCTCAGCGACCTGCTCGAACGCCTCGTGGACCGCTGGCCCGTTCGGGTCGCGGACCTCGTGCTCGTGGGCCACTCGATGGGAGGGCTCGTCGCCCGCTCCGCCTGCCACACCGGATGGGCGGCCGGCCGCC
>DASTIX010000023.1:0-8959 GCA_035717165.1 Candidatus Dormiibacterota bacterium | reverse complement strand
GGCCATCGCCGGGCCCTGGTAGTCGTCAGTGGTGACGACACGCCAGTAGTTGTTGGGGTTGCCGTTGCGAAGGTCAGCGGGGTGGTAGCTGCAAGCGGGAAGCGGCGGTTGCTGCTCCTTCGTGAGGCACGGGTTGGTGTTTGCGGGGCTGATCATGACGAAGTGCTGCGGCGCTGCCACAGGGATCTCGGCCTTGGCCACCGCGGAGTTGTACGGGCCGACCATGCCGAGGAACTTCGAGTCGCCGAGCATGCTCTGCACGTTCTCGACGCCGGCGTCGGCTGAGTACGCGCCCTGCCGGCAGTCATCGAAGCTCTGGTACTGGATCGTGTAGCCGTTCACGCCACCGTTGCTGTTTCGGGTGTCGACGGCGTACTTCACGCCGTTGGCGGTCGACTGGCCACCCGTCGTGCAAACCGGAAAGTCGGAGCCGATCTTGATCGTTCCCTTGCTCCCGGTTCCGCCGCCACCGCCGCTGCTTCCGCCGCAGGCGAAGGCGACCATCAACGCCATCGAGAGGACTACTAGTCCCCTAGCTCGAACCATATGGTTCCCCCTTGTGCTTGTTGGAAGCCGTGCGCAAAACCACACCTACGGCTTCCATCACTTGCCGCCCTCTTCCCGGCTTACGGGGCGAGAGTGCGCCGGCGGCGAGTGCGGCCACATGGGATTGGCCGAACTGCTACTCCGAGGCAAACTATCGACTTGGAGGCCATCCCAAGTCAAGTCGGTCTTGAGTCACCCTCGACACCGATCTCGACGTCAGTACGGGACCTTGGCGCTGAAGTTGACCGAATCGACGAGCCTCCAGGGCGATCGCGGATCGGATCCGGTCGCTTCGAATACGGACACGACCCGGTTGGTCGTGTCGCCGGCGGCGTCGAAACCAAGGGTTCCTGTGGCCCCCGCGAACCCGGACGTCGCGGCGATCTGGGCCGTCACGGCGGCTCGCTCGGGAACGCTTCCGCCGGCGTCCCGGATCGCCCGGTCCAGCGCCGCGTAGACGACCGCGGTCGCGTCGTAGGCGATCACCGTGTATGGGCCGTAGTCGGTGGCGTTGCCGAAGGCGGCCCTGAAATCGCGGATTACAGATGCGGCGCCGGGCCGGCTGGCGGCGTCGACGATCGGGACGGTCGCGAAGATTCCGCTTCCCTCGGTGCCCGCCGCCGAAACGCATGCGGGGTCGTCGGCGATCCCGTCGCCTCCAAGGAACGGCGCCGGCTCACCCACGCTGAACATGCCCGCCATCTGCGCCCGGATGGCGCAGCCTCCGCCCTGCGTGGCCCCGCCGTAGTAGATCGCCTGCGCCCCCGCGTCCTTCATGGACTTGAGGAAGGCGACCGCGGTGGGATTCTTCGGATCGATCTCGAACCGTCCGAGCACGGTGCCACCCAGGCTCGCGAATCGCGCTGAGAACGCGTACGCGAGGCCCTGGCCGTACGTCTCGTGGTCGGAGATGACGCCGGCGCGGACCAGATGAAGCTTGTGCACCGCGAACTCGGCCGCGGCCGCGCCCTGCAGCTCGTCGGTGGTCGTGAGGCGGAAGAAGTCGTTTGTCTTTTCGGGCCGCAGTTCCGAGGCGGACGGCAGTCCGGCCTGCTTGCAGGTGATGGGCGTTCGAGACGGGTTCAGCCGCGCCGGCGTGAAGACGTCACGCGTCAGGCATGGGTTGCTCGTCGCCGGCGTGACCATCGCGAGTCCGGCCGCATTGGCGACGGGGATCTCCTGCCGCGCGACGGCGGCATCGAAGGGGCCGAGCATGGCGACGAGCTTGGGATCGGTCAGGAACGCGCGCACGTTGGCGGCGCCGAGGTTTGGGTCCGCCATGTCGTTGGCGATGCGCAGCGAAACGTTGAAGCCGTCGATCGAGGGATGCCGGCGCACGTAGAACTTCATGCCATTGAGCGCCGGGGTCGCCGCACGCGCTTGCGCGCCGCTCAGAGGCAGATCGACGCCGATCTTGATCGTGGTGGGTGCGGGACTCGTTGCCGGCGCTCCGAGACACGCGCTCACAGCGAGCAAAGCGATCGCGACGGCGCACGACCCCAGGCGCTGCACGACGCAGAGGATGACAGCCCTCTACGCCTTTCCGTGACTTCGTATACTCTGCATTCCTTCTGACCCCAAGCCACTCCATGGGAGCGCGCCGTTGAAAGCCGACACAAGCGAACACCTCAAGCCCCGCTCGCAGTACGCGGAGGATGCCGTGCAGCTCGCCATCGCGGGCAAATGGGATGAGGCCGTCAAGCTGAACCGCTTCATCATCGACAGCTTCGGCGCCGATGAAGAGGCCCAGAACCGCCTCGGCAAGGCGCTGTCGGAGCTGGGCAAGCTGAAGGAGGCGAAGGCTTCTTACGAGGCCGCGCTCAAGCTCAACCCGATGAACTCGATCGCAAAGAAGAATGCGGCCCGAATCAACGCTCTTCTCCACCAGAAGGAAGGGCTGAAGATCGGCGGCACCAAGGTCGACCTCAACCTTTTCGTCGAGGAGATGGGGAAGACGGTCATCACCACCGTCGACGCGCCGACGAGCGCGGACATCTCCTCCAAGGTCGCGGCCGGTGACGTCGCCGAGCTCAAGATCGAGGGCGACGGAATCGTCGCCGAGACGTCGCGCGGCGTGCGCATCGGGGCGCTCGAGGCCAAGCTCGCGCGGCGCCTGATCAAGTTCATGCGCGGCGGCAACCGCTATCAGGCGGGCGTGACATCCGTCGACGGCAACACGGTCAAGCTGATCGTGCGCGAGACCTACCAGGACCCGCACTTCGCCGGCAAGCCGAGCTTCCCGATGCGTCGCAAGCGTGAGGTCGAGTTCAGGCCTTACACCAAGGAGAGCCTGATCACGCGCGAGGTCGAGGTGTTCGCCGACGAGGACGAGGGCGAGGAGCCCCTGGCCGCGGCGGCCGAAGGCGAGGAAGACATAGAAGAAGGTATGCACGCCGTCGAGGACGAGGCCGAGCCGATCGACTTCTCCGAGGACGCGGACGGCGACATGGACGAGGACGACGAAGACGAAAGCTGACAATTCCCAGGCCGCGGCCCGGAGGTTTCTTCACCGGCGCTAATGCCGGCTTAACTCCTCAGCTGGGCGGCGTCCCGGGTTTTCGCGATCTGCTTCCGCTCGAGGCCGAGATCCTGCGCGAGGCGCAGGAATCGCTCCTCGCGGAGATGCGCCGGTGGGGTTACCGCCACGTCATCACCCCGCTGGTCGAGAACATGGACGTCCTCGAGCTCGGCCTCGGCGCCGATCAGCGCAGGCGGCTCTTCAAGTTCACCGACGCGCATGGCGACGTGGTTGCGCTCGTCGGCGAACGCACCGTCCCCGTCGCGCGCCTCGTCGCCGGCAAGCTGCGCGCGGCATCGCTGCCGCTGCGTCTCTGCTATGCGGGACCGGTTCTTTCGACGGACGAAGGTCGTTTCCAGCGCCGGCGCGAGACATATCAGGTCGGCGCCGAGCTGATCGGCGCGGGTGGGGCGGTTGCAGACGCCGAGGTCATCGCGCTCGCAGCGAAGTGCATGGAGGCGACCGGCATACGTCGCTATCAGATCGACGTCGGCCACGCCGAGTTCTTCCACGGGATCATGGACGCGGTTCGCCTGCCCGACGACGTCAAGGCAGCGGTGCGGGCAGCGCTCGCGGCTCGGGATTTCGTCGCGCTCGAAGCTCTTCTCGAGGGCACGCCGCTGAGGTCTGCGGAACACGAGCTGCTCCTGCAGTTTCCCGCCCTGCGCGGCGGGCCCGAGATCCTCGACGCGGCGGGCGGGCTGGTGCGAAATCGACGGTCCGAGGCCGCGTTGTCGCAGCTGGCGAAGGTCCGCGAGCTTCTCGGCACGCACGGCATCGGCGACGTGGTCGTGCTCGACCTTGGCGCGATCCGCGACTTCGACTACTACACGGGCGTCATCTTCGAGGGCTACGGACCCGACTTCGCCCGACCGGTCGCGCAGGGCGGACGGTATGACACCCTCCTCGAGCGGTTCGGCCGCCCGGCGCCGGCGACGGGCTTCATGATCCAGCTCGACCTCGTTGCGGAGATGCTCACGCGCGGCGCGGCGCTCCCGCGCATCGACGCGGCCATCGCGTGGTCGGGCGAAGGGCTGGCCACCGCCATGCGGCTTGCCTCGACGCTGCGCCTGTTCGGAATGCGAGCGGTGCTCGACACCGAACCGCGCGGGGCCGACGACTCGAAGGCCTGGTGGCGGGCGGTCGGCGCGGAAAATCTCGTCCACTGCTCGAGCGAAAGCCGCGTCTCGTGGACTGCCACAGGCCGTCGTTCCCGGAGTCTGCCGCCGGAGCAGATCGCGGCGCGACTTGCCGGAGGCGTGAGCTGATGATCTCGATCGCGATCCCGACCGGCGTGCTGACAGGCGGCGCGCTCGATCTGCTCGCGAAGTCCGGCCTGATCGACCTGAACGCCGACGAGCTTGGGCGGAGGCTGCTGGTGCAAAGCGCCGACCTCCGCGTCATCCTCGTCCGCCCGGCCGACGTACCGGCATACGTGGACCAGGGCGCGGCCGACCTCGGCATCGTCGGCAAGGACATCCTTTGGGAGCATCCCGGGGCGCACTACGAGCTCGTGGATCTGCGATTCGGTGGTTGCAGACTCGTGCTCGCGGTGCCCGACACATCCCATCTCGACGGGCCCGACACGTGGCCGCCCATGCTTCGCGTCGCGACGAAATATCCGCGCACCGCGACGTCGTGGTTCGAGTCCCGCGGCCAGGCGATCGAGGTCGTCCGCCTGCACGGCTCGGTCGAGCTCGCGCCGCAGGTCGGGCTGGTCGATGCGATCGTCGACCTGACGGCGACCGGGCGCACGCTGCGCGAGAACCACCTTCGAATCGCCGCCGTGCTCGGCGAGTCCACCGCGCGGCTCATTGCCAACCAGGCGAGCCTCAAGACGCGCACCGCCGCGGTGCAGTCGGCCGCCTCGAAGCTGCGAGCGGCGTCATGACGGTGCGCAGGTTCGACGTCGCGTCGTGGCTCGATTCGCCGCTCTCGCGCCGCCGGATGGACCTGGCGCGTTTCGCCGGCGAGCGTGCCGCCGTCGCGGCGATCTGCGTTGACGTGCTGGCGCGCGGTGACGACGCGTTGCGCGAGCTGGGCAAGCGGTTCGACGGATGGGCTCCCGCGCGTGGCGAGGGCTTCGAAGTCTCGTCTGGAGAGCTCGAAGCGGCCGCGGAGCGACTCGACCCGCGCGACCGCTCCGCGCTGGAGTTTGCGGCCAGACGTATTCGCGATTTTCACGAGCGGCAGCTTCAGCCCGATTCGGTCGGATCGCCGGGCCTCAAGCTGTTGACGCGGCCGGTGCGCCGGGCAGGCGTCTATGCGCCGGGCGGACGTGCCGCTTATCCGTCGACAGTGCTGATGACTGCCATCCCGGCGCGAGTAGCCGGAGTCGAGGAGGTCGTGCTGGCCACGCCGCCGCGGCCCGATGGCACTATTCCGTCGTCCATTCTTGCGGCCGCGCACATCGCAGGCGTCGATGCCGTGTATCGCATCGGCGGCGCCCAGGCGGTGGCGGCGCTCGCGTACGGGACCGCTTCGATTCCTCGCGTCGACGTCGTCGCAGGCCCCGGCAATGTGTACGTGACGCTCGCGAAGAAAGAGGTGTTCGGGTCGGTCGGAGTCGACGGCATCGCGGGTCCGACCGAGGTCGTCGTCCTCGCCGACGCGCAGGCGCGTCCCGATTTCGTCGCGGCCGATCTGGCCGCGCAGCTCGAGCACGACCCCCTCGCATGGGGTGTCCTCATCACCGACTCGTCTGGGCTCGCCGACCGCGTCGAGGAAGAGCTGGAAGACCTGTTGCGTGGGCTCGAGCGCGCCAACATCATCCGCTCGGCCAACTGCTGCGTCATCGTTGCGGAGAACATGGACCAGGCGGTCGACCTCGCCAACGACTTCGCGCCGGAGCATCTGCTCATCGTCGCCTCCGATGCCGACCGCCTCGCCGCACGGGTTCGCAATGCCGGCGCGGTCTTCGTCGGTCCATACGCCACGGTGCCGCTCGGCGATTACGTCGCAGGCCCGAACCACACGTTGCCCACATCGGGCGCCGCACGATTCGCCTCTCCGCTCGGCGTGCATACGTTTCTCAAGCGCACGAGCGTGCTGAGCCTGAATCGCGGCGACGTCGAAACTCTGCGCGACGCGACGGTTCGGCTCGCCGCGCTCGAAGGGTTGAGCGCGCACGCACATGCTGTCGAGGTGCGGCTTGAGTAGGCGGGGAGTGGTGACTCGCAAGAGCAAGGAGACGCAGCTCAAGGCGACGGTCGACCTCGACGGCCGCGGTCGCACGGAGGTTTCGACCGGCCTCGATTTCCTCGACCACATGCTCGAGCAGGTTGCGCGCTACGGCGGTTTCGACCTCCGCCTGCGCGGATCCGGGGACGTGCACGTCGATCCCCATCACCTCGTCGAGGACGCCGGCATCGTGGTCGGGCAGGCCCTGTCCGACGCTCTAGGCGATCGCGCGGGGATCACTCGCTTTGCGTCGGCCTACGCGCCTCTCGACGAATCGCTGGCGCGGGTCGTCGTCGATCTCGGGCGCCGGCCGTTTCTGTCCTACAACGTGCCGCTGAAGGGCCGGATCGGAACCCTCGAATCAGAGGTCCTTGAAGAGTTCTGGCGCGCGCTTTCGATTCATCTCGGCGCGACCATCCACGTCGATGTGATCCGCGGTCGGAATCGCCACCACATCGCCGAATCGACTTTCAAGGCCATGGGTCTCGCGCTTCGCGAGGCGGTTCAGGTGACCGGTCGCGGCGTGCCCTCATCGAAAGGACTGCTTGGATGATCCGGCGCCGAGGCTCCTTGTCTCTTCGCGCCCTAGGCGGCCGGGCGCCTTCGGCGCTGAAGCCTGCGTCATGGGACCCGGCGCCGCGTCGTCACGCAGCTGCGGCTGCGCTCCTCCTTGCGCCACCCATTCCCTGGCTCCGGCCGCCGATGGCGCGAATTAGACGTCGGATCCCGACGCCGGGTCATCCAGGTTGATCGCGATCGTCGACTACGGAGTCGGCAACATCCGCTCGGTCGAGCGCGCGCTGATCCATGTCGGCGCTGACGCACGTCTCACCGCCGACGGCGATGAGCTGGAGCATGCGGGCGGCATCGTGCTGCCGGGAGTCGGCGCGTTCGCGCCGGCGCTGGCGAAGCTCTCGGAGAACGGTCTCGGCCGGCGACTTGTCGACGTCGCGCGGAAAGGCAAGCCGGTGCTGGGTGTTTGCCTCGGCTATCAGCTGATGTTCGACGAATCGCTCGAGCACGGCCGCCACGAGGGTCTTGGTCTTCTCGAAGGTCGCGTGGTCGAGGTCGCGAACAGCCCGCGCCTTCCGGTGATCGGCTGGTGCCGCACCAAGCAGACGGCGGCATCGCCGCTGTGGGATGGGGTCGACGATGGCTCTTACCTCTATTACGTGCACTCGTTCACGCCCGCAGCGTCGACCGATGCGATCGGGTGCTCGGACCATTCGCCCGCGGCGGCCGCGGCAAAAGGCAACGTGATGGGCACGCAGTTCCATCCGGAGAAAAGCGGCGCCGACGGACTTCGGATCTATGCGAACTTCGTCTCCATGTGTGCCTGATGCCCTGATGCCTACCAAGCGCATCATCCCCTGCCTCGACGTCGACGCCGGCCGCGTGGTCAAGGGCGTTCGCTTCCAGGACCTCCGCGACGCCGGAGACCCGGCGGAGCTGGCGGCGGTCTACGACCGCGAGGGTGCCGACGAGATCGTTTTCCTCGACATCACAGCGTCGTCCGACGCGCGCAACATCCTGCTCGAGGCAGTCGAGCGAACCGCCGACCAGGTGTTCATCCCGCTCGCGGTCGGCGGCGGCGTGCGGAGCGTCGAGGACATGGCCGAGCTGCTCACGCACGGCGCCGACAAGGTTTCCGTCAACACCGCCGCGGTCCACGATCCGCAGCTCATCACGCGCTGTGCGGAGGTCTTCGGTTCGCAGTGCGTGGTGCTGGCGATCGATGCTCGGCGGCGGCGGGACGGGGCCGGATGGGAGGTGTTCACTCACGGCGGACGTCTCGCCACCGGCCGCGACGCTGTGGAGTGGGCCAGGGCCGGCGAGCAGCTGGGCGCGGGAGAGATCCTGCTCACGTCGATGGACTTCGACGGCACACACGAGGGCTACGACCTGGAGCTCTTGCGTTCGGTCAGCTCTGCCGTGCGCCTGCCCGTCATCGCGTCCGGCGGCGCGGGCTCGACCGAGCACATGTACAGAGCCCTCACCGACGGTGGCGCCGACGCCGCGCTGGCCGCGTCGGTGTTCCACTTCGGCGAGCTATCGGTCTCGGGCGTCAAGCGTGACCTGGCGGCCATGGGCCTGGAGGTGAGGCAGTGAACCCAGATTTTTCGAAGGGCCTGATTCCGGCGGTGGTGCAGAACGCCAACACCGGCAAGGTCCTGATGGTCGCTTACATGGACGAGGAAGCCTGGACCAAAACGCGGGGGACCGGGCGTGCGTGGTTTCACTCCCGGGAGCGCGGCCTGTGGGAGAAGGGCGCAACCTCTGGCAACACCATGGAGATCGTCGAGATTCGCCTCGACTGCGACGCTGATTCAGTGCTTCTACGGGTCAATCCGGCAGGTCCCGCCTGCCACACCGGGGCGGAGTCGTGCTTCTTCAACGAGCCTGATTAGCGATCGCATGTTTATGCAGATCGTTGTATACTCATGCGCCCGTGGCAAAGAAGGTCCGAGCTGCCGTGGCCGGCGCCAACGGCTACGCGGGAATGACGGCCGTCCACCTGTTGGCACGCCATCCTCACGTCGAGCTGGCCCAGCTGACATCGCGCTCTCTTGCCGGTAAGCCTTATTCCGAGGTTTTTCCACTTCTCGAGCTGAACGGCGAATTCGATGCCGAACCCGTTCCGGACGGCCTCGATGTGATCTTCAGCTGTCTGCCGCACAACGTCGGTGCGGCGAAAGTGGAGTCATGGCTCGATGG
>DASTIX010000022.1:0-27058 GCA_035717165.1 Candidatus Dormiibacterota bacterium | reverse complement strand
CGTCGACATCCAGCTCGCGCGGGTCCAGAAGCGACTCGAGGAGCGGAAGATCACGCTTCTGGTCACCGACGCGGCACGCAAGCTGCTCGTCGAGCGCGGCTGGGATCCGGTCTACGGCGCGCGGCCGCTCAAGCGGGCGATCCAACGCATGGTCCAGGACCCGCTGGCGATGAGCCTGCTCGAAGGCAAGTTCGGCGACGGCGACGTGGTCGAGGTCGATGCCAAGGACGGCCGGCTGATCTTCACCAAGACCAAGAAGCCGGCCGCCGTTCCGGTCGCCTAGAGGCGCGGCGGAAAGCCGGCGCCGAGAGATTCGGCGATCCAGGTGGCCCAGATGCGGGTGAAGCTCCGAGCAGCGGAGCGAGTGCATCTGAACGACTGCATGAGCGAGCAGCACAGGAGCTGAGCCCGCAGATGGGCCGCATTGGGCGCCGAAGATCCGGCGACGGATTTTCCGACCGCGCCTCTTAGCTAGAGCAGACCGTTCCTTCCGCGGGAGGCGTCAGGTTGATGAGATACGCGTCAGTCGCGCCGGCCGAGCACGCGCTGCTGGCGTAGGACGTGTGTCCGTTGCCGGTGCGCGTGAGCAGGACCGATCCAGCAAGGCGCTGCCTGACGCTCTGGGCTTCGGAATACGGCGTGGCAGGATCGTTCGTCCCGCCGATGAGAAGGATCGGTGGCGCACCGTCGGCCGTCAGCGGCTCGGCCTTGCCCGTCGGTTTTGCCGGCCAGTACGCGCAGATCAAGTTGGCGTACTGGAAGTCCGGACCGAAGAATGGGGAAGCCTGCTGAAACTCGCTCGTGAGCGCGTCGTAAGAAGCGATGTCGGTCGGCACCGGTTTGTCGAGGCAGGTGACCGCGAGGTTCTGGGCGATCGGGTCGGCCTGGATCAGGCTTTGCGCGAACTCCATGAGCACGGTTCCATCGCCTCGGTCGGCAAGCGTCAATGCCTGGTCGAGGTACGGCCACGCCGACTGATCGAAGAGCGCTGCCTGCACGCCCGTGATCGCCATCGAACGTGTGAGGTTGTTGCTTCCGACTCGAATCGGCGTCACGTCGAGCCGCTGAATGAGGTTCATCAGACGCGTGCCGGGATCGCCGCCCTGCGCGAAGAAACACCTCGGCGCGGCGGTCGCATGCGCGCGGCAGTTGGAGAGGAACGCCTGGAGGTTGCTCTCGAATCCTTTGACGTAGACCAGCAGGTCGTCGTTCGCGCCGAGGGACGGGTCGACGACGCCGTCGAGCGCAAGCGCGCGCACGTTCTTGGGAAACAGGTGCGCGTACATCTGGCCGAGAAACGTTCCGTAGGAGAAGCCGAGATACGTCAACTTCGGGTCGCCGACGGCCTGGCGGATGAGGTCCATGTCTTTGGCCGCGCTGGCGGTGTCGACGTAGGGGAGGACCCGACCGCTCCGCTGTTCACAACCTGCGGCGTAGGCCTTGTCGGCATCGATGGCGGCCTGCTTCTCCTGAGGGTCGTCGAGCACGCCGTCGAGCTCGTCGAACGCTTCTTCCGTCGCGGCGTCAGCGCACACGACTCCGGAGCTCTGGCCGACGCCGCGCGGATCGAAGCCGACCAGGTCGAACCTGCGGTTGAGGTTGGCGAACGTCTTGACGCTGTCCTGCAAGTACGAGATTCCGGATGCGCCCGGACCGCCGGGGTTGATCAGGAGCGATCCGATGCGGTTGGCCGGGTCAGTCGCCGGCTTGCGGTTGAGATAGATGTCGATCGTGCCCGCCGACGGATGCGTGTAGTCGAGGGGAACCGTCAGCTTGCCGCACTGGAAACCACCGCCGCAATCCGTCCACGCGATCGCGCCGGCCTTCAGCGACGGGGTTGGACTGGAAGTGGTGGCGGGAGTGCCGCGCGAGCATGCCGCAGCCAGCATCGTGACGAGCAGCAAGACCTTTGCGATGTGACCCGTCACCGGTTGGAGTCTAGCGGGAGATTCTTGGACCTCAGGCCGACGGCGCGTCGACGGTGATATCCCAATCGCCGGGCGTGGTCTGGTCTTGGACCGCCTCGAAGATCACCTGCATCTTGCCGGGCGACGGCTCCTGAGCGGGACCGCGGTCGATCTCGAGATAGCCGTGTTCGCCGTGATAGCAGTTGCAGAACGCGTCATTGGTCGTGCCGAAGACCATCCCTCCGCAGGAAGTTGTGAGGAGCTTCTTCGACATTGCGAACATCACCAGGTCCGCGGCGGTCTGCTGCGAGCTCGTGCCGTCGGGTTCGAAGATCCGGTCCCAGCCGCGCGAGCACGGTCCGAGGTTTTGGCCTTCGGCTCCTAGGAAACGCCTTGGCGTGCCCTGCTGCGCGAGCGCCACGAGGTCACCGAGGTTGGTGGGCGGGTAGTTGGGATGCGCGTTCGCCGGTGGCAGTTTCACCGGCGTCGGGATCGCGATCGAGCTCGGGCTTGGTGTTGGGGCGGCGGCCGAGGGCGTGCCTCCGCACGCGGTCACGACCACGAGAACTACCAGGATTCCGATCGGGCGCGAGATCAAGACCTCGTCGGTACAGGTTCGTTCGGCGCACCCTTGGGCGACGGGTCAGGCCGGGGCGCGCCGAGACCACCTTCAGGCGGTTCGTCGTGCTCGCCTCGATGCATCCATCGAGTCTTTGGCGGTCGATCGGCGCGATACTCCCGCGCACGTTCCGCCGCGAGCTCGAAGTTCTCGCAGAACTTTTCGTTGCCGGTCTGGCCGCGAAGTCTCATCACGTCTTCGCGTAGCTCATCCCAGTAGAGGTCGAAGGCAAACGCGTCGAACAGAAGCGCTTCTGGGATCAGATGGTGGAGGGCAAGCACGCTGATCTCTTCGAAGAGGTGGGCGAGAAGAACGTAATCATCTTTCTCGAGGTTCTTTTTCAGCAGCCGGCCAAACGCCGGGCTCGTCGTGTCGCTGTGGAGCATGTTCGAGATCCCGATGAAGGTCTGGGCGTGCTCGGGCGCGACTTTTCCAAAATCCGGAGCCGGCCGCCGCGGGTCGATGTGGCTTCGCACCGATATCAGCCTACTCGTCAGGATTTAGATCTTCGTGTACGACACCCAACTTTCGATCGATGAAGTGTTGCGCGCGCTTGCGGAACAGCCTCGGACGATCGCAAAGGCAACCAGGGGCGTTAGCGATGAGCGCCTGCGCCGATCACCAGGCGCCGGCGAATGGTCGGTCAACGACGTTCTCGCGCATCTGCGCTCGTGCGCCGACATGTGGGGCAAGTACATCGCTTTGATCGTTGAGGAGGACCACCCGACATTTCGCGCGGTCAATCCGAGGACGTGGATCAACAGCACCAACTATCCAGGTCTCGACTTCGCCGTCTCGTTTCGTGCCTACTCGAAACAACGAGAAACGCTGGTTCAGCTTCTGCGGGCGCTGCCGAAGTCAGCGTGGTCGCGGGCCGCGACGGTGACAGGTGCCGGCAGCCCACGCGAAAGGACGGTTCTCGAATACGCGCGCTGGCTGGCGAACCACGAACGGTCACATCTACGGCAGATCGCGCGCCTTAGCGGCTCTTGACGCCGGATCCAGAGCTAGAGTGATCTTGCATGCCGAAATCAACCGAGCCGGGCTCTGAACAAAAACAGCTCAATCACGAGGTGTTGAAGAGTCGGGCGGATAGGGTTGGGAAGCGAGAGACGGACGCACGCGAGCGTACTCGGATCGCCGACCTCCGCGACCATATCGCCGAACAGCGCGACCGGGTCGCGGACGAGCGTGACCGCGTCGCCGACGCACGCGAGGCTGCTGCGGACGAACGGGAAAGGCGGTTGGACGCACTCGAAATCCAGCTTGCCTCGCTTAAACGAAGACTGGATGAGCGCGCGCAGAGGAACCAGGAAAAGGCGGCTGATTTTCTGGCTCAGCAACGAGAGGACCTGGAAAGTGCGGAGGCGACCCTGGCTCGAGCGGCGGATCGACTCGCGCGGTCGCGTGCGGCGCTGGAGCGATCGACAGCATCCGCGCAGAGGGAAGAGGCATCTGTCTCGCGCGAGGTGTCGACCACGGAAAGGCGCGATCTCGACCCGCCGCCGCGATCCGGGCATACCAAAGGGTCATCCTCCAAGTAGGTAGTTCGACTCCCGTCTCGTCAGTCACTCACTGGAAGGGCCGCCGGCCTCTACACACCGCGGTCTCGGGCGCGCTGAATAGGTCCGGAGGTGGTTTGCAAATGAAGTACATCGGGCCTGTTGGGATCTTCCTCGGCCTGATCCTCGTGCTCATCGGAGCATTGCTTCAGGTCAACGGGGCGGCTGCGGTCGTGTTCTGTTCCACGATCGGCGCAGGCATCGTGCTGATCGTCGCGGCCGGCGGCTACTGGCTCGTCAGTGCGCTCCGGCACCGAACGCCGGGGCCAATCGCAGCGTGATCAAGATGGACGCGGAGGGGTCGAAGCCGTTTCGGCCCCTACGTGTCCATTTGCCAACCGGCCGCGTTCTGTCCTTGTAAGTGATGTCGCGCTGGTTGGCGTACACGTCCGCGGGGGTCCTGTTATGCGCTGCAGTCGCATGTTTCCTCGCTGCTTCGATCGAATGGGGAGACCGCATCGCGATGGTTGACCCGATGCCCGCGGAAGCGGCGGAGCAGGCCGGGTTCGTGCTCGTGATGTGGGCGATCGGAGCGGTCAATCTTGCGGCATCCCTGACTCTCATCTTCTTCAGGTGGCAACTCACCTGGTGGTTGGTTGTTGGATTCCAGGGCGCGTTGTTTCTCTTCGTAGTCGTCGAGGGGATACAAACTGATCCTCCAGGCTGGATTGGGTTCAGCAGCCTGCCTATGGCCACCCTGTTGCTGCTCGTCGGTCTGCGTCTTGTGAATGCAAAGCTGAGACCATCCATTGCGGAGATAGCGACTTAGAGCCGGCGATAAGGTGAAGCCGCGATGAAAGCGGCCGCGAGCTGGGTTGTCCGCGAGGAGCGGCCAGAGGATCACGATGAGGTCCGTCGCGTCGAGAGTGCCGCCTTCGCCCACCAGGCTGAGCGGGTCGCTCGTCTGGTCGATGCGCTGCGCGAGGGGTTGTCCGTCTCCAATGGTCTGTCGCTGGTCGCGACAGAGTCAGATGTCGTGGTGGGCCACGCGATGTTCACCCATTCGCTACTCGACGCGCCGCAGAGACTGGTTGAAGTTCAAGTGCTCAGCCCCATCGGAGTTCTCCCTGAGCGCCAGCGCCAGGGAATCGGCTCGATGCTGATCCGCCGGGGTCTGGGGATGCTGAATGCACGTGGCGTGCCTCTGGTGTTCCTCGAAGGATCACCTGACTACTACCGCCGTTTCGGATTCGTCGCTGCTGCCCAACTCGATTTCAGAAAGCCATCTCTTCGCATCCCCGATGCGGCGTTCCAGGTCAAGGTGCTTGACGCGTATGAACCGTGGATGACGGGGACTTTCGTCTACTCGCAAACGTTCTGGGATCTCGACCTTGTGGGTTTGCGAGAGACCCCATCGCCGCCACCTCAACTCTGAGGCGCCAGACTCAGGGACCGTCCGCCCCAAGGCCGAATGGCCCTTGAGATCTCCCTAAAGGGCGATCACGGTCAAACCGCGAGGCCATGCGATGTCCAGCGAAGCAACCGTCAAGCGCCGCGTCAACTACCTCGACTGGCTGCGGGTGCTGGCGGTGCTGGGGGTTTTCTTCTACCACTCGCTGCAGCCCTTCTCGGAGCACGACTGGCACGTCAAGAACGCCCAGCTGAGCGGATCGGTCGACGCTGTCGTCTCCTTCGTCGATCCCTGGGGCGTGGCCTTCTTCTTCCTGGTCGCCGGCGCGAGTGGTTTCCTCGCACTCCGCTCGCGGACCGCCGGCCAATACATCGCTGAGCGCCTGCAGCGCCTCTTGCTGCCGCTTGTGGTTGCGTACCTGCTCCTGTCGCCGCTTCAGGCCTTCATCGAGGAGCGCCATTTCGGCCGTTACACGGGATCCTTCATTGCCGGCATACCTCTCTTCTTCCAGAACGTGGCGTCAGCGCTGCCGACCACGATCACGCACCCCCTGCTCGTCGACCGCACCTACCACCTCTGGTTCGTCGTCTTCTTGCTCTGGTTTGCGCTGCTCGGACTTCCACTGTTTCTGTGGCTGCGAGCACCGCAGGGACAGCGCCTCATCGCCCGGTTCGCCACGACGGCGCGATGGCGCGGCGCGACGCTGCTGTTCGCAATCCCGCTGATGGTGCTCCCGCTGGCGGTCCTCCCGCTCGCTCCGGATTCAGAGGACTGGGGCACGTTCGTCTATCTGTTTGGCTTTTTCGTCGCCGGTTATGTCCTGATGTCGGACGCGCGGCTCATCGAAGCCGTCCGGCGGGATGCCATCTGGGCGCTCGTCTTTGCGATTGCGGTGGATGCGGCAATCCTGCTGGCGGGGGTACCTCAGAACATCGCGGCCTGGCAAGGCGCGCCGTCATATTCGTGGACCTATGTGTGGTCCTACCTCCTGGTAGGGGTTCAGGCGTGGGCCTGGGTGCTGTTCTTCCTGGGGGTGGGAATGCGCGCACGGCCTTTCGCGCGCCCCTTGCCGACCTCGATCAGTGCGGCTGCGATGCCGTTCTTCATCGTGCACCAGCCGGTGATCCTGGCGATCGCTTTCTTCGTGGTGCGGTGGGACATCGGGATGCCGTCTAAGTGGGCGGTGATTGCAGTGAGCGCGCTGCTGGTCTCAGCGCTCCTGGCCACGGCTTTGTCTCGACTTCCGCTCGTCTCCACATTGTTTGGGGTGAAGCGACGCGGTGGCCGGACGAGCGGGATACGAACCCAATCGTTGATCTACGCCAACAGGTTGCGGTGAGGCGGATCTGCGAACCCGTGGGTAGACTCGGCAAGTGCGTACGCCGGGCTTCCGGTCATTGCGACCATTTGTGATCGTTTGTGGAATCGCGTCGCTGGTCGCGATTGGAATTTGGGCGGCGCACATATCGGGTAGTCAACCTGCAGAGACCTCGAGCCCGGCTCCGCCGACGTTGGCTAACGGCACAATCGTGCGTTGCACCGACCGGTATCAGACCGCAGGGATGATGGGGCCCCTCGAAAGCGGGAAGTACCTCCACTATCTCTGCCACGACGGCAAGCTCACGAGTTGGTGGGTTGATCAGACGGCCGCTGATGAGACGGCTGCGCCGGGCTAGTTAATCCGCAACCGTGCGCGAGGCCCCGAGAGGTGGAAATCTGACTCAGGCGCACCCGCTCACAATCGTGTAGTTGGGCATGGCCGGAGGACCGAGTGGCGCGACTTTGGTGAACCCCGTGTCGGTGTACAGATAGACGCCGTCCGCACCAACGAGCCATAGGCCATGCGCGTCTTCGATGCCCATGCCGATTGCGGTGTCCGGCAAGAGCGCCACTCCGGTGAGCTCCGTCGCCTTGTCGGGACCACCCACCAACCAGATCTGCGGCGGCCCGGGTGTGCTTTGGGCAGAGCTGGTCGAGGGATTGGGAGGAAAGACTTCGAGCAAGGGCCGCATATGGCGATCGAAGCCCAGCAGCGAGATGCCGTAACCGTAGCCCTCGAACACAGCGCCCTGGACGGGGTGGTCAAACAACGTCGTCAGCTGCCCGGTCGCTAGATCGAGGCGCTGGAAAGTTCCGCCGGCCTGACCGCCGGGCCCGCCCCACGCCGCACGCTGAGCAATCAGTTGCCACGTTCCATTCGCGGCATTGGTCACTGGTTGGATGCTGGCCTTGTTGGGATCGATGAGCCAGAGCCCGCCGGTGATTCCACTGCGGTGGAGGATCGGATTGACATAGATGCCTGAAGCATCGAAACCGACGATCGAGTAGGCGTTGTCGTAGGGCATTTGCAGGACGACCCTGTCGGCTGCCGTAGCGACGTGAACCAGGTGGATCTCGTAACCCGAACCGTCGCGGAGCTCGACCTCATAGACGTAGGCGGATCCATCCTGCAGGACATGCGTGGGCGGTGCCGGAAGCCATCGGTGATAAGCGACGTCGTATGTCGCTAGTGCATCTCCGTGCAGGACTGGAGTCTGATCAGATCCGAATACAAGCGTGGCTTGATCCTCGGTGAATGTACCCGTGGGATCCGGTGTGAAGACGCCCGACGGCATCTCGATGAAACCGTTCTGGCTGGTAACGCGGGTCGAGCTGCCGTTGGTGACCCACCCCCAGTTCGTAACGGCCAGCCGGCACACGGAATGGGTGGCGGCAGAGGGCGTCGGCGTCGCGACTAGGCGAGTCGAGATCGCCGCCTCGGGACTCGGTGCAATCGACGGAGGAGCTGTCGACACAGGGGCGGACGTGCAGGAAGCCGAGATCAGCGTCGCCGCGAGCAGCGCCTGCCGCATGCCGGTTACAACGAAGCCCTAGCTGGCCTGTTACGAGCGAGCCGGCGGACACTCGGGACCGCGAGCGCCGGCAGTCGCGTGCAATTCGGCGGTTGCTAAGCCGCGAGAGCCGGCGGTCGCCGACATCCGGCAGGAGTGGCGGGAAGGGAGGTGTGTGGTTTCACCACATAGTGGAAGGTTCGAGGGTTCGCATGTCTCAGGACATAGTGGAAGCCACCAAGACGGAGGTGGTTGGGGATGGCCCTGGGACGCTACTTGGTCGACGCCGTGGTCCTCGAGGGCAGGAGCCCGATCGAACTCGCGCGGACCCACGGGATCTCTCAAAGCTGGATCTATGAGCTGGTCGCTCGCTTTCGGAAGGGTGGGTATCCGGCTCTAGAACCTCGCTCGCGACGGCCGCGGTCTTGCCCCCAGCGTATGGCTCCCGAAGTCGAAGCGGCCATCGTCGAGTTGCGTCAAGAACTGCTGCTTGCAGGCCACGACGCCGGCGCTCACAGCATCGCCCACCACCTGGTCGGTCGTGTCGAGACGACTCCCTCGCTGGTCACCATCTGGCGGATCCTGAGCAGAAACGGCCTGATCACTCCGGAGCCGCATAAACGGCCCCGCTCTTCCTTCAAGCGCTTCGAGGCTCAGCTGCCCAACGAGATGTGGCAGGCCGACAGCACACACTGGCAGCTCGCCGATGCCAGCGATGTCGAGATCTTCAACCTCATCGACGACCATTCCCGGTTGATCTTGGCCTCAGTTGCCGTGCGCACTCTCAAGGGCGGCGACGTGCATGAAATCTTCACTTCAGCGACCGAGAGCCACGGTCTGCCGGCCTCATTGCTGTGCGACAACGCGGCAGTCTTCAGCGGCCAGTCCAGGCGGGGCAAGGTCGTGCTCGAAACCGAGCTCGAGCGCTTGGGCGTCCGTTGCATTCATTCGACGCCCTATCACCCTCAGACCTGCGGCAAGGTTGAACGCTTCCACCAGACCCTCAAACGCTTCTTGGCCCGGCAGGCGGCCGCCGAATCATTGGCGGTTCTACAGCTCCAACTCGACGCGTTCCGCAGCTATTACAACCAGCAGCGCCCCCATCGCGCGCTCGCCGGAAGCACGCCCTTGGTCATCTTCAACGCCCGACTCAAAGCTAAACCCGAGCCGGCTGAATCGCCCACCCACTTCAGAGTGCGCAAGGACAAGGTCGACCGCTTTGGACGGGTCACCTTGCGTTACCTCAGTCGCCTCCATCACATCGGCTTGGGCCTGGCTTACAAAGGCCGTTCCGTCCGGCTTCTGGTGGCCGGCGACCACGTCCGAGTCGTGACCGAAGAAGGTTCCTTGCTGCGCGAGCTGGTCATCGACCCCAGTCGCGATTACCAACCGTTGGGAGGGCGTACGCTCTTCCGCGATGTCGTGAGACAGGCTTCCGGTATGTCCTGAGACATGACATGGCGGGAAGGGAGGGATTCGAACCCTCGAGGGAGTTTCACACCCCCTACCCGCTTAGCAGGCGGGTGCTTTCGACCACTCAGCCACCTCCCCGACTTAGGGGTTCGATCGATTCTATCGACCTAAGCCTCTCTCCATACTTAGCAGCCGATGGAAGCTCCCGGTGGACCAGGCGCGCCCCCGATGTGGGGCCCTGGACGCAAGATGGCGTTCGGGACGGCGCCGACCCCGAGGAGCAAGGTCTGGTACTCGCTCGCCGACGGCAATCTGAGCGAAGTCTTCTTCCCGACGCTCGATCGCATCGCGCTCCATGAACTCCGTTTTTTCGTCTCTGCCGGCGGCGCCCCGCCGGTGGACGACTCCGTCGACGGGCAGCACGCCGTCAGTTGGATAAGTTCCGGAATACCCGCGTTTCGGGTCGAGACGACGCACCACGAGTACCGGCTGACCAAGGAATTTTTCTCCGACCCTGACGAGAACGCGTTGCTGATCGCCGGCAACTTCACTCCCGAGCTTCCAGATCTACGCCTCTACCTCCAGGCAAGCGCGCACTGGCAGCCGGGCACGGAAGGCAACTTCGGCAGCGTGATCGACACGCATCCGCCGGCGTTGCTGATGCGGCAGCAGGACGTGTGGATGTGCATCGTCGGTCCCTTCGCTCGGGCGACGGCCGGTTACTACCGCAGCTCCGACATACACATCGACCTTAGCGACGCCGAGGGACGGCTCACGTACATGTACGACCAGGCGGGGCCGGGCAACGTCGCCGTTGGTGGAGAGCTCGGCGTGCGAGCGGGCACGTTCCAGCTCGCGCTCGGATTCGCCCACTCGCGTGCCGACGCCGAAGAGGTCGCCCGCACCGCCCTTCAGAAAGGCGCGGGCGCCGTCCGCCAGTCATTCGAGCTTGCGTGGCGGGCGCAGCCCGAGATGTCGCGGGCGCTGGCCAAGGTCAGCGGTGACGAAGGGAATCTCGCGCGTGCTTCGTTTTCGCTTCTGCACTGCCTCGAGGACAAATCGCACGCGGGCGCTTTCATCGCCGCCCCCGCCGCACCGTGGGGCGAGACCGTGCACGATGGGGACCAGGTCTATCACCTCGTCTGGCCGCGAGATCTGTGCCGGATCGCGACGGCACTGCTCGACGCGGGCGACAGCGATTCCGCCCTTCGCGCGTTTCGCCATCTGCAGCGCCATCAGCGCGCGGACGGGGGGTGGAATCAGAACTGGTTTCTCGACGGCACGCCCCACTGGCATTCGACGGAGCTCGACGAGGTGGCGCTGCCGATTCTTCTCGCCTGGCGCCTCGGCGTAGCGGGCTGTCTCGACCACGACCCGTATCCGACGATGGTGCGTCCGGCGGCACAGTTCCTGGTGCGCGAGGGTCCGACGACTCAGCTCGACCGCTGGGAAGATGCCGGCGGCCTGTCGCCATCGACGCTCGCGACCTGCATCGCCGCGCTGATCGTCGCCGCCGAGTTCGCGGGTGACGCAGGCGAGCACGTGGCCGCGAGCCATCTGCGGACGGTCGCGGATTACTGGAACGATCGCGTCGAGGCGTGGTGCTCGCTGCCCAACGGCCAGTACGTCAGGCTCGGGTCGGATCCCGACGAGCGACCCACCGAGGGTGCGATCGCTCCCGAATTCCTGGAGCTCGTCCGTTACGGACTGCGCCGACCGAAGGACGAACGCATTCTCCGCAGCCTCCAGGGCGTCGACACCTCACTCAAGGTCAGCCTGCCGGCGGGGCCGAGCTGGCGGCGCTACGCCGGCGACAAGTACGGCGAGCACGAAGACGGCGCGCCGTGGGACGGCGACGGACGCGGCCGAGCGTGGCCCGTGCTGACCGGCGAGCGAGCCCGCCACTTCTTCTCCATGGGGCTCCCGGCGGCCGAGCTCGTGCGCACGCTTGAAGCGTTCGCCGGTTCGGGCATGGCGCTGCCGGAACAGTTGTGGGACGGCCCCGACATTCCCAGCCGTGGCCTCCAGTTCGGCAAGCCCAACGGGTCGGCATGTCCGCTCGGATGGGCGCACGCCGAGTACCTCGAGCTTCTGGTCACGATCGCCCTCGCGGGATTTCCGGACATCGTCCTGCCCGCTCGGCGCCGTTACACGGAAGGTCCGGGACTTCAGCCCGACTACGTGTGGTCGCACAACCACCAGATCACGCGCATCGGCGCAGGGCGTGGGCTGCGCGTGCAGTTACCGCGTCCGGCTTCGGTGCACTACACGTTCGATGGCTGGGACACGCACATCGAGGTCGACGCCGTCGACACCACACTTGGTCTCTGGGTGGCGGAGGTTCCGTGCCAGAAGCTGACGCGTGGTTCGGAGTTCTCCTGGACCGCGCACTACATGACCGGTTGGGAGGGGAAGAACTTCGCCCTCACGGTCGACTAGCGCTCTTCGGGCGGCTCCAGGTCGTCGAGCCGCAGCTCGTTGCCCGAGTCCTCGTCGAACTGGCTGTGCAGCTCGCCGCAGTCGGCGCACCGGTAGTACTCGCCGACGAATCCCTTGTGCCACACCGCGTAGCTGACGACGCCGGGCTCCTCGACGAGGATCTCCTGCTCGAGCCGGTAGATCACCTGCTCCCAACCGCCGGCCTCGACGTCGTCGTCGAGGATGACGACGCAGTAGGGGTGCGGCTCGCCCCACATGACCATGACCTCACCGCGCCGCTCGTCGTCCGTGTTGACGATGGACCACGCCTCGGCGGCCTGCGCGCGCGTGCTGCGCACCAACCGCAGGTTCGCCCAGAACCGCTCGGCCTGCTCTCGCTCGGCCTTGTCGTGCTCGTGCTGCGCCTCCTGGAACGCGCTCCACATGCGCAATAGGTGGTTGCGGAATCGGTGGTAGGTCGGCAGCAACTTTGGCTGCTGCTTCGGGTTGCCCATCAGCTTCTCGAAGGCGTGCTCGAAGGCAGCCTCGACGCGCTCCTGGCGGTCGGACAGCTCGGGCGACCAGCCCTCGTCCTCGCTGAGCCGCATGCTCTCGTTGAGCACGACCTCGAAGTCCAGCCAGTCGTCGCCGAACTCGGGGACGAAGACAGACTCGACGAGGTCGGCCAGCCGGTGTTCTTCGAGGAGGGCGGGCGTGACCTTGCCGCGCGCGTCGGGCCACCCCTTCCAGCCCATGACGTTGTGGATCCAGTAGTCGAACACCGTGACGGCGTACTGGAGCGCGGCCGGGGAGCTCCAGATCCCGGTCGGCCAGGTCTTCTTCCCGGTCCGGACCTTGTTGTAGAGCGAGATGACCTGCTCTTCGTCCAGGTATTCGGTTTCCACAGTGGCCCTCCACTATATGAGAGCCGACGAGGGACCCTCGGCGGCGCCTCGGCGCCGAATGCCGCCCATCTGCGGCGTTGCGTCCTGCGCTCCTCGCTCGCGCATCAACGGATGCGCTCGCTCCGGTGCTCGTCCGCGCCTTGCATCTGGGCCACCTCGTCGCCGATTCGCTCGCCGTGGGCCCTCGCGGCTCTCATAGGAATAAGCTCAGAGCGGCCCTGGGTATAGTCCTAGCAGATGCCACAGAACGGAGCCTTCACCCCTGACCAGGTCGCCCGGTACGCACGCCACCTGATCCTGCCCGAGGTGGGAGGGTCAGGCCAGCGCAAGCTCTTGAACTCGAGCGTGCTGCTTCTCGGCGCAGGCGGACTGGGTTCGCCGGCCGCGATGTACCTCGCAGCGGCGGGCGTCGGCAGGATAGGAATGGTCGACTTCGACGTCGTCGATGCGTCCAACTTGCAGCGCCAGATCCTTCACGGCCACGACGACATCGGCCGTCCCAAGGCCGACTCGGCAGCCGACACGTTGCGCAACCTGAACCCCGATGTCCAGGTCGACTCGATCAAGGAGCACGTGAACTCCGAGAACGCCCTGCAGATCTTCAAGCCGTACGACGTGATCATCGACGGCACCGATAACTTTCCGACCCGTTACCTGGCCAACGACGCCGCGCACTTCCTGGCCAAGCCGCTCGTGCACGGGAGCATCTTCCGGTTCGAAGGCAGGCTTGCGCTGTTCGATTCGGCCCGCGGAACCGGTTGTTACCGCTGCCTGTTTCCCGAGCCCCCGCCGCCCGGCAGCACGCAGAGCTGCGCGGAGGCCGGCGTGTTCGGAGTGCTGCCCGGGATCATCGGCAGCATGATGGCGTTCGAGACGATCAAGTACCTCCTCGACATCGGCCGGCCGATGATCGGCCGCTACCTCCTGTTCGAGGGTGAGGACATGACCTTCCGCGAGCTCAGGCTGCGCCAGAACAAGGCCTGCCCGCTGTGCGGTGAGAATCCGACCGTCACGAAGCTGATCGACTATGAGGCGTGGTGCGGTACGCCGGCCATGGAGCCTTCAGAAGCCAAGGCGAGCTAATCTCGGCTGGAGTGATCCAGCTCGACTCGTTCGAACCGGAGCGGTTGCAGAGAGCGCGCGACATCGTGCGCGGTCTCGGTTCGGTGCTCGTCGCGTATTCGGGTGGCGTCGACTCGACGCTGCTTTTGCGCCTCGCGATGGACGAGCTCGGTGGGGGTGCGGTCGCGGTGCTCGCGAATTCGCCGGCGTATCCGGAGTCGGAGCAATCGGCCGCTCGAGCGCTGGCGCGAGGCCTCGGTGCCCGACTGGTCGAGGTGACCACCAGCGAGGTCGAGCTCGAAGAGTACGCACGGAACAACCCCGACCGGTGCTTCCACTGCAAGGAGGAGCTTTTCGACACGCTCGAGCCGCTGCGGCGCGAGCTCGGTCTTGCCCATCTCGCGTACGGTGCGACCGCCGACGACGCCGGCGATCACCGGCCCGGTCACGGTTCCGCGGTGCGCAGAGGTGTGCGCTTCCCGCTGCTCGAGGCGAGTATGAACAAATCCGAGATCCGCGCGGCCGCGCGCTCGCTCGGCCTGCCGAACTGGAACAAGCCGTCGTTTGCGTGCCTTTCCTCGCGTATCCCGCACGGCACGCGCGTCACGGTCGCGGCGCTGCGCCAGATCGAGTCCGCCGAGGATGCGCTGAAAGCGATGGGCTTTACGCAGGTGCGCGTGCGCCACCACGATGACGTCGCGCGCATCGAGGTCGAGCCGCGCGACATCCCGCGGCTGATCGCCGAGCGCGAGAGGATCGCGGCCGCGGTGCGCGACGCCGGGTACAAGTTCGTCGCGGTCGATCTCGAGGGATATTCGACCGGCCATCTGAATCGAACCTGGCAACACCAGTCGTCCTAGCGCTCGACGAAGGCACCACGGGCGCGACGTCGGTCGTCGTCGGCCTGGACGGTGAAGTGCGCGGAAAGGGATACCAGGAGATCACGCAGCACTACCCGCGGCCGGGCTGGGTCGAGCACGACGCCGGCGAGATCTGGTCGGCGGTGCAGGCCAGCTCCAGGCAGGCGCTCGATGCCGCCGGCGCGCAGCGCAGCGATGTGCGAGCGATCGGCATCACCAATCAGCGCGAGACGCTCGTCCTTTGGGATCGGAAGACCCTCGAGCCAATCGCGCCCGCGATCGTGTGGCAGGACCGGCGCACCGCCGACGAGTGCGCGCGCCTGCGCGCCGAAGGCCACGAGCAGCGCGTCCGCGAGGTGACGGGGCTTGTGCTCGATCCTTACTTCACCGCGACCAAGCTCGCCTGGGCGATGAAGAACGTTGACCGCGCCGCGCAAGCGGCCGCGGGGACGATCGACTCGTGGCTGATCGCCAAGCTGTCGGAGGGCCATGCGCACGTCACCGACGCGTCGAACGCTTCGCGAACGCTCCTCTTCGACATCGGCCGTGGCGTGTGGAGCGAGGAGATGGCCGAGCTCTTCGGCGTCAAGCTCGACAACCTGCCCGAGGTCGTGGACTCGAGCGGCCTTATCGCAGCCAACGTGACCGGAGTGGCGGGCGATCAGCAGGCCGCGCTCTTCGGACAGGCGTGCACCGCCGAAGGCATGGCCAAGAACACGTATGGCACCGGCTCGTTCGTCCTGATGCAGACGGGTCGCCACAGGGTCGCGTCGCAATCCGGCATGCTCACGACGGTCGCGTGGCGGCGCAACGGCAAGCTCAGCTACGCGCTCGAAGGCGCGATCTTCATCACCGGCGCGGCGCTGCAGTGGCTTCGCGACGGCCTCGGAATCATCAAGAGCTCGTCCGAAGCCGGACCGCTTTCGTCGTCGGTGCCAGACACCGGCGGTGTGTATATGGTTCCCGCATTTGTCGGTTTGGGGGCGCCGCACTGGGACCCCTACGCGCGCGGCACCATCGTCGGTCTGACGCGCGGCACCACCCGGGCGCATCTCGTCCGCGCCGCCGTCGAGGCGATGGCGTACCAGACGCGCGACGTCGTGGAGGCGATGGAGAAGGACACGCGGAGGAAACTGACCGAGCTCCGCGTCGACGGCGGAGCCGCGGTGATGGACCTGCTCTGCCAGCTTCAGGCCGATCTCCTCGGCATCCCCGTGCGCCGGCCGCGCCAGACCGAAACCACCGCGTTGGGCGCTGCTTTCCTCGCCGGTCTCGGCGCGGGCATATGGTCGGATGCCGACCTCGCGAGCCTGTGGAAGCTCGATCGCGAGTTCGAACCGCGGATGTCGCGCGACGAGGCGGATTTGTTGCAGTCGCGGTGGAGACGGGCGGTGGAGCGGAGCCTCCAATGGGAAAATCAGTAGTCCCATGAGCGAGGCGTCACCCGGCAAACCGACCCGGCATCAGAACCTGTATGCGCACCACCTGTGGCAGCAGCAGCGGTTTTTCGCGGGCATGCTGATCGTGATCGGGCTCGCGTTCACCGGCTACGCCCTGTACCGCGGACAGCTGTTCACCGCGGGATACGCGGTGTGGACCGCGTACATCCCTGTCGGCCTCGCGCTGGGCGGGGCGATTCTCGTCTTTCGCTGGCGGAACCACGTACGCGTGCAGGAAGACGGCGTGAAGATCTCGACCGTGCTGTCGAGCATCACCATTCCGTACGACGACATCCGCTCGGTCAAAGCGCTTCCTCTGCGCCAGCACTTTCAGGACAAGCGCAGCAAGATGATCGCCCCGATCATGAAGCAGCACATCGACAAGCCGGCGCTGTTCCTGCGCCTGCGCGGCGACGAGACGGAGCTCGCAACAGTCAAAAAGAAGCTCGGCATCTTCCGCGGACGGTTGATGGACGAGGAGACGATCGCCATTCCGGTGCCTGACGCGGATGCCGTCGTGTGGGAGATAAGCGCGCATCTGCCGGAGCGACTGGGACAGAACCAGGGCGGAGCGAGACGGCGCAAGCGACGGCGGTGAGTCCGCGTCACGAATACTTCGACCGCTGGGACCTCGTCGCGGTCCTGGCCCTGACCGCGGTCGGATTTGTGATCCGCTTCTTCAGCCCGATCCTGCCCGACTTCTTCCTGCCCAACAACACTGGCGCGGCTGTGACGAACTGTGTTTCGAGCACGCCGATCGACGCGCAGGGCCACCCAGGGACGATCTGCGGCCTTGCCTATCCATTCAATCGCGGGTATGGACAGCCGGGTGCGCTGTCACCGCCCAACGGTCAGGTGTTCGACGAGATCTACTTTCCCGTCGACGCGTACGACGACGTCAAGGGGATCGAACAGTGCACGGGGACGATGCCCACCGCATTCCTGCCCAACCACTGCCAGTTCAACTACTTCGACCCCGAGCCGCCCTTGGCCAAGGAGATCATCGCCGCGGGGATGTGGGCGGACGGCTGGTACCGCGCGCATTTTCAGGGCGCCACCGGCGACTACATCGACCTGGGCTTCAACACGTTTGGGTGGCGGATAGCAGCGTGCCTCTTCGGAACGCTGTGCATCCCGATGATGTACTTGCTCGCGCGGCGGCTGTGGTCGAATCGGCTGTTTGCGATTGCCGCGGCGACGCTGGTCTGTTTCGACGGGATGTTCTTCATCCAGTCGCGCATCGGCATGATCGACATCTTTCCGATCTTCTTCATCATCGCGGCGTACTTCCTCTTCCTCGTCCATATCCAGAGCAGGTCGTTCAACACGTCGATGTACTCGCTGATGGCGCTGGGCATCGTTCTCGCGATCGGCATCGCGGCCAAGTGGATCGTTCTCGCCGCGTGGCTGAGCATCGTTTTCTGGCTGATCCTCCGGATCGTGCTGCGCAGCCTCGACGTCGAGTTCGGTCCGGCGGGCTGGCCGTTTCTTTCGTGGCGGCGAGGCGGGGGACACACCATCGCCAACGTCCCCTGGCCGACGTACCTCGCCGTCGGCGTGATCGCGCTCGTCGTCATCCCGATCGGCGTGTACATCGTGTCGTGGTATCCGTTCTTCGCGCGGGGCCAGTTCCACACGTTCGCCGACATGTGGACCTACCAGCTGCAGGCGCTGAACTATCACCGGACGTTGATCGCGACACATCCATATGGTTCGCCGCCGTGGTCGTGGCCGTTCCTGTCGCGGCCGGTCCTTTACTACGCCGAGTACAGCGGCCTCGGGACCGACGCGTTCACCGGGCAGCCGTTGATCGCGCGCATGTCGAACCTCGGCAATCCGTGGATCTGGTGGACGAGCCTGCCCTGCGTGGCGTCGTTGCCGTATTTCATCGTCCGCCACCGCAGCTTTCCCGCGGCGGTGATCCTCGTCGGATTTCTCTCGCAGTACCTGCCGTGGTTCCCGATCACGCGGGTGCTGTTCATGTACCACATGTTCGGCGGGCTGATCTTCATGATCCTCGCGCTCGCCTTCGTGCTCGTCTACCTCGCGGAGAAGTTGCCCCGGCCGCAGACGCAGCTGGTCGTCGCCGGGTATCTGGCTGTCGCAGTCCTTTTCTTCGGCTACTTCTATCCCGTCTGGACGGCGCTGCCGATCTCTGAATCCGCGTACGTCCCGAGTCAGGGGACGCCCTGGTGGGGACCGAAGCTGTGGCTCATGAACTGCCGCACGCTTCCGCCGGCGCAAGCGCAAGTCTTCTGTTGGAATTAGAGGCACGGCCGGAGAACCCCTCGCCGGATCTTCGGCGCCCAATGCGGCCCACTTCCCCCGGAGGGGGCCCCAGTAGGTTCTGCGCTGCTCGCTCACGCATCAACGGATGCGCTCGCTCCGCTGCTCGTCGGTTCGCCCGAATCTGGCCCACCTGGATCGCCGAATCTCTCGTCGAGGTTTCCCGGCCGTGCCTCTGATCGCCGGTTTATTCCTCGCCGCGTGCGCGGCGGCGGGGTTCGGAATCACTTATCTCTCCGGTGTTCCGCTCGAGTTCGAGGAGCGAATCGTCTTCGGCACGGTCATCGGCGCCATGGCCGTTGCGGCGGCGACGTTCGTGCCTGCGTTCGTCGCGCGTGATGTCACCGCGGTGACGGTGTGGCTCGGGCTGCTGTTCTCGATGGCGCTCGGCGCCGTTGGGATCGCGCTGGGACGCAAGCAGATCGCGCCAGATTGGATCGACGCGCGCCGGCGATGGAGGTCATCGTGGCCGCTGGTCGCTGTGCTCGTCGTGTGCGGCGCTTGGACGGTGCACCTGATGCACCAGGCGTACGTCTACACGCCGGCCGGCCTTTACGCCGGCTACGTGAACATCTGGGGCGACTGGGCGGCGCACCTCAGCTTCGCGGGTTCATTCGCGTACGGCCACAACTTCCCGCCCGAGTATCCGATCGATCCGGGCCACCGCCTCGGCTACCCGTTCATGATCGATTTCTTCGCCGCCGACCTCGTTCCGGTCGGCCTTTCGCTCACTCAGGCTCTCACGGCGACGAGCACGATGCTTGGACTCGCGCTGCCCGGCGTGATCTACCTCGCGGGGCTTCGCTTCACCGCCGGGCGCGCGGCGTCGGTGATCGCTGTTTTCGTCTTCCTGCTCAGTGGCGGGCTGGGTTTTGTCCAGCTCGTCGGCGAGATCGCCGGCGGCGGCCTCGGGGTGCTGGTCCACCTCCCGCACGAGTACACGCTCAACCGCGACATCAACCTGCAGTGGCTGACCCCGGTGCTGGCCTACATCGTGCCTCAGCGCTCGACGCTCTTCGGATTCAGCCTCGCGCTGATCGTTCTCGTCGTGCTGTGGATCGCACTGCACCAGAACCTGGGCTGGCAGCCGTTCTTGTTCGCCGGACTCGTCGCGGCCGTGATGCCCGTTTACCACGTGCATGCATACGGCACCGTCATCGCGCTCGGGGCGTTCTGGGCGCTGTTCCAACGACGTCGAGAGTGGATCGCGTATTTCGTGCCGGCGCTCGTGATCGGCATCCCCATCCTCGTCTGGATGTGGCCGCCGCAGAACACGAGCGTCTGCACAGACACGGTGTCGATCGGCGGGTACTGCATCCAGCTGGGATGGCTGTCGCCGACCGACTGGCAGCACTACCCCTGGCTGTTCCCGGTCGACTTTGCGTGGTTCTGGCTCTGGAACACGTCGCTGCTGGTCGTGTTGATCCTCGTTGCCCATTTCCGGCGCGACTGGTTTCCGACCGACTTTCCTCGGTGGTTTGCACCGATGTGGCTGTGGTTCATCGTGCCCAACGTCATCGTTCTGCAGCCATGGGTGTGGGACAACACCAAGTTCTTCATCTTCTGGGCGCTGCTTGGGAGCATCGTCGTCGGCGGCGTGATCGTCGGGGCGTGGAGGCGCGGAGGCGGTTTCGCCGTTGCGGCCGGAGCGGCGCTCGTGTTGCTCTGCCTTTCCGGATTCCTGGACCTCTATCGCGCATCCGACTTCAGCGTGAGCAGGGTGGAGTTCACCGATGCCGGCGGCTTGAAAGTTGCCGACTGGGTCCGCAAGAACACGAGCCCTTACGCGGTGTTCGCGGTGGCCAACGATCACAACAGCCCGATCCCGACGCTCGCCGGCCGGCGCGAGCTGATCGGTTATCCGGGCTGGCTGTGGACCTACGGCCTCGCCGATTACGTGCAGAAAGGTGATGACGACAAGCGCATCCTCGACGGCGACCCTGCGGCGCCTGAGCTCGTCAAGAAGTACGGCGTCACGTACGTGATGATCGGTCCGCAGGAGATCCCGCTCGGCGGCAGCCGGTCGTACTGGGACGCGCACGGCGTGCTGGTCTACGACGACGGCGAGTACGCGGTGTACCGTGTCCGCTCGTGACTGATCCGCTCCACGATCACGATCATCTTCCGGTCGCGCTGCGGCAGATCGCGCGCGACGCCGAGGCGTATCTCGCGGCGGTCGATGACGCCCTCGTCCGGCCTCCCGGCGATCCGAAGATCGACGGCGCGCTGCCGTCCGACGGCGTCGGATCGATCGAGGCGCTCGAGGAGCTGGCAGTGATCGCCGACGCCGGGGCGACGCGATCGACCGGGCCGCGCTTTTTCCATTTCGTGATGGGTGGAGTCACTCCGGCCGCGCTGGGTGCCGACTGGCTGACCTCCACTCTCAACCAGGCCGCCTACAACTGGGTCAGCTCTCCACTCGCGTCACGAATCGAGCAGGTCACGCTCGGTTGGATGAAGGAGCTCTTCGGGCTTCCGCAGGACTTCAGCGCCGTGATGACCACCGCAGCCACAACCGCCAACTTCGTCGGCCTCGCGGCGGCTCGTCGGTGGTGGGCGCTGCAGCACGGCGTCGACGTGGACGCGCAAGGGTTTGCCGGCCTCGTGGCCGTGCCGGTCTTCGCGAGCGGATATCTGCACGCCAGTGCGGTCAAGGCGCTGGGCATGCTTGGTCTTGGTCGGGCGACGCCGCGCATCATCGCGTGGACAGACCTCGAGGCCGACCTGCGCCGGCTCGATGGGCAGCCGGCCATCATCATCGCCACGGCAGGCGACGTGAACACCGGCTACTTCGACCCGATCAAAGACATCGCCGCGCTGGCTCGCAAGCACAACGCCTGGGTGCACGTCGACGGAGCCTTCGGGCTTTATGCAGCCGTGACGCCGGCGACTCGACACCTCACCGAAGGGATCGCGGACGTTGATTCCATCGCAGTCGACGGCCACAAATGGCTGAACGCTCCATACGACACCGGATTCGCGTTCGTCCGCGACGTCGACCTCCATGCGGGCAGCTTCTCCGCCACGGCCGCGTACCTCGGCACCGAGACGCATGCGCGGCCGGTGTTCGGCAATCTGGCGCCCGAGATGTCACGCCGCGCTCGTGCGATCCCGGTCTGGGCGACGCTGCGCGCGTATGGGCGCGACGGGTATCGCGCGATGATCGAGCGCCACCTTGCCCTGGCGCAGCGCGTGGCGCGCCAGGTCGACGAGGCGCCCGACCTCGAGCGGCTCGCCGACGTCCCGCTCAACATCGTGTGCTTCCGTTTCCATCCCCCCGGCTTTCCGGAGTCGGAGCTCGATGACCTGAATCGCAGACTCGGCGACATCGTTCTGGAGGATGGACGGATCTATTTCGGGACGACGGTCTACGCCGGCAAGGTCGCATTCCGACCCGCGATCGTCAACTGGCGCACGACCGAAAAGGACGTGGACATGATCGTCGAGGTCACGCGCGAACTGGGCTCGCAGCTTTTGGCTAGGGCGCCGGGACGCTGACCGGCGGTCGCGGGGCTTCGGTCGCAGGAGGCTCCATCGCCTGCTCGAGCCGCCGCGCGAGCCGCTTCATCTCGCGGTCGCCGCGGTCGAGCCGGTTCACGATCTGCAGCAGGATCTCGTCCTGATGCATCAGGTGATTCATCAGCGCCTTCAGCTCTTCCTCTGACTTGACGTTCAGCTCGAAGTCGTGCTGCGCTCGAAGGCGGTCTCGGTCGGCGAGACGGTTCAGCGCCATGAGCACGAGCGAAACCCAGAGCGCTGCTTCCAGGGTCAGGACGAAGTTGAGGAAGAGGAACGGGTACCGGTCCCACGGGTGGATCAGGTTGAGGGCGTTGAGGCCGACCCAGACCACCATGATCCCGACCTGGGCGATGACGAAAGCCCAGCTGCCGATCAGGCGGGCGAAGTCACCGGCGACTCGGTCGGAGAACGTCTCACGGCGCTCGATCTCTCGGTTCAGGTCACGGACCGGTGGATGGTCGTGCTGGTGCTTGATCAGGTCGCGCGCTATGTCTTCGATTTCTCGGGCGATCGACATTTTTGGGTTTTCCTTTCCGGGGGCTGCTGCGTTGAATTCGGGTCTAGCTCAATAGCTTGGCGCAAATGCACCACCACCGGCTACGGAAAGTAAGGAAATGCTGCCCTAAGGAACGACGACAGTGACCTGGAACGTCTTGAGCGGCGCCACGCCGGTTTCCCACGGCCGCCGGTAGACGAGGGTCAGGTCACTGCGACCACTCGCCGCCGCCTCGTACCAGAACGTGTAGGTCCCGCCGCTCCCGAGTGCGTTGCCGGTGGGCTTGTACATCGGCGTCGACGATTGCCGCAGGACGGCGGGATTGGAGACGGTCGCCTCCCATTCGTAACCCGTCGTGGGGTTGCCTGGGAGCTGAACCACGATCTGGGCGCCTTTCTGGACGGTGAAGGTCTTGCCGTTGGCCGCCTCGCCGAGGATCGGTCCACTCGGCGGACCCTGACCGAACGTCTCCGCAAGCAGAAACGTGGCTGCGGCCAGCCCGATCACGAGGGTCAGAAACGAGGCGATGCTGCGCTCATGGCCGAAGGTCACCGCGTACAGGGCAAGCAACCCGGCGCCGGCCATTGTCATGAAGACGACGAGGTAGTTGAGCGGGAGGTTCAGCGCCGGCGTCAGCAGGACGCGAGCGGCGAACAGCAGCACCGATAGAGCGAACAATCCGCAGGCGGCCAACCCGACGGCGGTGGCGGGCCAGAGACGAACGCTTCCCGCCCGCCGCGCGGTGACCGCCATGGCATCACCCTGAGCGGGATCAGCCGTACGGCACAGGGTCGAATGGCCCGATCCGTCGCTGCCTTGCGGCGGCCGTCAGGACCCTCGCTGGGCGCGCCAGCGCGCGATCCACTCTGCGTGCTGGTCTTCGTGCTCGCTGTTCAGGCCTGCCGCTCCATAGCGGGACGGATCGAGCGCGGCAGGCGGCGCGGCCGAGATCGCATCGAGCAGCTTGCGCCGGGACCGTTCGAGCTCCCAAAGCGCCTGCGCGGCCGACATGGATTTGCGCAGGTCGTATCCGGTCGCGTTGTGCGCGTCATCCTGTTCGGCCGTCATTCGCCACGCCGACTCGAAGCCGGCAGAGATCCGTTCGACGTCGTCGGCGCGCATGTCGTCCCACAGCGCGAGGTGGGCGAGGTGATCCTTGACCGCCCAGCCGTCGAGCGATGGCTCGGACATCTGCTCGTCCGTCAGCCCTTCGATGGCCGCGAGCATCTTTGCGCGGGACTCGCGGTAGTGCCTCAGTAGGTCTTCCCGATCGATTGCCATTGCGCAGCTATGGTCTCACCTGTAGTCGTGCGAGCGCTGTGACGGGCGCGGTACTCCTTCGAGCGCCTCGATGTGGGTCGCCAGGATCGAATGCACTCCGTCCTGGCGCTGCATCACACCGTCGATGATCAGGATCGGCTGGCGATTGGCGACCTGGCGATACTTCTCATAGACCTCGGGCTTGATCGTCACGTTGACCTGCCCGAACTCGTCCTCGAGGGTGAAGAAGCGAATTTGATTGGCTGTGGCCGGCGCCTGGCGCGTGATGACGAGGCCTGCGACACGGATCTTCTGACCGCTGCGAATGGCCCGGACCTTGTCGGATTCGAGGGCGCCCATCGCGGTCAGCCGCTCGCGGCAGAAATGGATCAGGTGATGCCCGGTCGAGAGATCGGAGATCCGGTACTCGAGCTGGTTGGCGTCGAAGTCATCTATCGCCGGTAGCTGTGGCGACGTGCCGTTGAGCCTGAGCTCCGATTGCTTGTCGATCCCGCGACGGAGCCCTTTGCCATGCCATCGCTCCTGCCATCCCCACAGCAGCTCGCGCCTCGGCTCCGCCAGCCCGTCAAAGCCTCCGACCATGACGAGGTTGCGCACGGCCTTTGGTCCGATGGGGCGGCCACGCAGTCGCGCGAGAAAATCGTCGAAAGAGACGTACGCGCCTGCGCGCAGGCGTTCTTCGACGATCGTTTTGCGGCCGTCCTCGCCCAGGTCACGTACGTAGTTGAAACCGATGCGCATGGCGTAGCCGTCCCCAAATCGTTCGGGAAGGCAGCGGACGTCGGAACGGTTGACGTCGACCGGCAGTGCCTTCAGGCCGTGTCGCTTGAGATCCTCGACGAGGACGCTTGGGTGGTAGAAGCCCATCGGCTGGTTGTTGAGCAATCCGCAGCCGAACTCGACAGGATGATGGAGCTTCATCCAGGCGGTCTCGTAGGACGTGCGCGCGAACGCGGCCGCATGCGAGCGGCAGAAACCGTAGACCGCAAACCCCTGGACGGCAGCGAAGAGCTGGTCCGCGACCTCGCGCGGGACGCCGTTGGACAAACAGCCGTCCACGAACTCGTCTTCGAGCGACGACATCTCGACACGATTGAGATGGCGGGTCATCGCGCGGCGGAAACCATCGGCGCGAGCCGGCGGCATGCCGGCGACGTGCATCGCGATCTCGATGATCTGCTCCTGGTAGAGGATCACTCCGAGCGTGTCCTTGAGGATCGGCTCGAGCAGCGGATGCGCATAGGTCACCTGCTCGCGGCCCTGCTTGCGCCGGATGTAGGGATGGACGGCGTTGCCCTGGATCGGACCGGGCCGGATGATCGCGACCTCGACGACCAGGTCGTTGAAGTCCTTCGGTCGCGTGCGCGGAAGCGTCTGCATCTGCGCGCGTGATTCGATCTGGAAGACGCCGATCGTGTCCGCTTCACCGCACATCTCGAACACCGCCGGATCCTTCAAAGGAAGCTGGTCGAGGTCGGGACGTGTGCCGGTCGTCTCCTTGATCAGGTCGAGCGCCTCGGCCACGACCGAAAGCGTGCGCAGGCCGAGCATGTCCATCTTGATCAAGCCCAGGTCCTCGACGTCGTCCTTGTTGAACTGGACGACGCGGCGGCCTTCCATAGTCGCGGGCTCGACCGGAGCGATGTCGACCAACGGCTCGCCGGTGACGAGCATTCCGCCGTTGTGGATCGACAGGTGGCGCGGAAACTCGATGACCTCGCGGCAAAGCTGAAGAAACAGGTTCCAGCTCTGGGGTCGCATGTCGGGAGGTGGGACGGCCCACTGCATCGAGTCCTCGACGTCCTCGGTGAACCATCGGTCGACGCCCTTCGCAAGCCGGTCGAGAAGCTCGGCCGAAAAGCCGAGCGCCTTGCCGACCTGCCGGATCGCCATGCGCGGCTGGAACGTGACGACGTTGCAGACCATGCCCGTGCGCTCCCAGCCGTACTTCTCGTAGATGTACTGGATGACCTGCTCGCGATGGGCGGTCGAGAAATCGATGTCGATGTCGGGCGTGCTGGTCATCTCTTCGTGCAGAAAGCGCTCGAAGAGGAGGTTGTGCTCGATCGGGTCGACGCGGGTGATGCCGAGGACGTAGGCGACGATCGAGTCGGCGGCAGAGCCGCGTCCCTGGCCGGGGACGCCGCGCTCGCGCGCGAACCGCATCAGGTCCCAGTTGATCAGGAAGAACTCGGCGAGCCCGGTCTTCTCGATCACCTCGAGCTCGTGCTGCAGGCGATGAGTGACGGTCGACGTGATGGGCCGGTAGCGCTCGCGAAGGCCTTCGAAGCAGAGCTTGTAGAGGTAGGAGAAAGGCGTCTCGCCTTGCGGCACCGGGTAGCCAGGGAACCGGACTTTGCGGAAGTCGAGGTCGACGTCGCAGTGTTGCGCGATCTCCCACGGCGTCGCCAGCGCCTCCTCGTGGCCTTTGAAGAGCGGCCTGAGCTCGCCGCCGCCCTTGAGGTGATGCTCGGAATTGGAGAAGAGGTGGGCCTTCGCTTCGTCGAGCGTGGCCCGGTGGCGGATCGCGACCATGACGTCGTGCAGCATCCGCCGCGCATGCACGTGGTAGTGGACCTCGTTGGTGGCGACGGTCGGCGCGCCGCATCTTCTGGCCATTTGCGCGCGGCCTTCGAGAACCCACTGGTCCTCGGGTCGTAGGTGGTGGTGGAGCTCGCTGAAGACGTTCTCCTTGCCCAACGACGCCTGGAGGTCGCGCAGGCGCTCTTCGTCGTCGGTCGCGCTGAGATAGAAGAGGTCGCCCTTGTGCTGGGCGACGGTCGCGACCGTGGTGCGCGCCTCGCCCTTGGGCTGGTCGCTGTGCGCGATCGTGAGCAGGCGGCACAGGTTGGAGTAGCCGCTCAGGGTGCGCGCGATGAGGATCAGCTCCTCGCCGTCTACCTCCAGCGCCGCGCCGATGATGGGTTTGACGCCGAGCTTGCGGCAGGCCTGGAGATGGCGGACCGCGCCGTAGACGCCGCCAGTGTCGGTGATCGCGAGCGCCGGCATCTCCAGCTCCGCCGCCCGCGCAGCCATCTCGTAGGGGTGTGACCCGCCGTCGAGAAACGAGAAGTTGGAATGGCAGTGAAGCTCGACGTATGGGTTCACC
>DASTIX010000021.1:0-9574 GCA_035717165.1 Candidatus Dormiibacterota bacterium | reverse complement strand
GGCGTCATCGGCTTGCCGATGCGGACTCGGACCTTGCCCGGAAGCGGAAGGGGCTGGTGGCGCGGCATGACCTGGAACGCGCCCTGGATGTGGACCGGCACGACCGGCGTCCCCGTCTCCTTGGCGAGATGCCCGATGCCTGGCTTGAACTCCTGGATCCGACCGTCGGGCGAGCGGCTGCCTTCGGGGAACAGCACGAGGTTCCAGCCGGACTTGAGCAGCTGGCTGGAGCTGTGCAGCTGAGCCTGCGCGCCACCCGTTCGGGAAAACGGAAACGTGTTGAGGAAGAGCCCGACGATGTTGCCGAGGATCGGGTGCTTGTACCAGTAGTCGGCCGCGGCAGCCACAACCGTCCGGTTGCGGGCGGAATCGGTGAGCGAGTGCAGCACGAGCGAAGTGTCGGCGTGGCTCGAGTGGTTGGGCGCGAAGATCACCGGACGCTCGAGCTCTTTGATGAACTCGCGCCCTTCGACATTGGGGTGCACCATCACCTCGGTGAACGGCAAGAGCAGCGCGCGCTGGATGAGCCAGCGGATCGAGCGGACGGGTTCGGCCCGCGCCCAGCCGAGATCGCTCGGCGGCGGCGGCACGACGGCGCCGAGCTCGGGCCATGTGTGCGGCCGCGGCGTATTCCAGTGCCAGGCTTTGCGCACGCGGGCGACATCGTCCACGGCGTTCGTTGCGAGGCCGGCCAGCCGAGTGAGGGGTGCGCCCGAGTACCAGGGCATCAGGGGATGCGGCGGTTCATGTTGAGCACGGCCTGATTCGCGTCCGCATCCGCTACCGCGTACCCCATGAAGTCCGTCTCGAACCGCTTGTTCTGCCACATGGCGACGAAGTAATTGGTGCCGGCCACCAGTCCGCTTCCGGTCATCGATTGGGGCCCGAGACCCGTGGCAGCGCCAAACGTGGTCGTCCCGTTGGCAAGCTCGATGAAACGGATGTCCTTGGGGCCGAGCCCCATGAGCGTCGAGTCGCGCCGGTAGTTCACGGCGGCGAGCTTGGAGCTGCTGAACTCGACGACGAGGCCCACCATCAGCCCGCCTTGTGGCGCCCCCGTGCCGGCGGCCGACACCGCCGCGCAGTCCGCCGCAGACGCGCCAAAAACGGCGAAGTACGCGTCGGTCGCGCCCTGCTGCTTCCACTGCTCCCACTCGGTCGCGTGCATGTTGTAGGCGGGCGATCCTTCGATCCGCTCCTGGGCGAGGACCGCCTTGATTTCGCCGCTTGTTGCGCAACGCTGCATCCCCGGTACGTCGCCGGGCTGTTGGCTGACGGTCTGCGGCGTCGCGCCGCGAGGCGTCGTGAGCTGCGGACTCTGGCACGCAGCCAGCGCGAGAGCCATCACCCCGATCGCAAACAGCCTGCTCATCGGCTCAGGCCTCGACCTCGGCGAGCATGATCGGCGGCATCCTTAAATGAGTAACGCTTGGATAGCGTCCGACCGTTTGTTCGGCCATCTCGAACGCATCCTCGAGCGAGCTGGCGGCCTTGAACCCGAGGTGGTGCACGACGTCGCGTTCGCCGCCGACGATGATGATGTCGCCCGCATGCTCCATCGCGTGCGCGGCCCAGTACCACGCGTAGAACGGGTGGGCGCCGTGGTACGCGTGTGACTTCCGGTACAGCTGGCGGAACCACGGGTCCTCCGCGAACCGCAGCTCGTACTTCTTCTCGATCTCCGCGGGATCGGTGGTGTCGGCGAGAACCTCGTCGTAGAAGTCGATGTAGCTCGGATGCTGCACCGCATCGAACTCGTAGCGGCACGGGTGCGTGAGGATCAGGACGCCGCCCTTCCGCAGCACCGGCTTGTTGCGATAGAAGTTGAACAGGTAGCCGATGCCCATGCACACGACCAGCACGGGGTTCATCGGCGAGTTCACGTTGTACGGACCGAGGTAAGGCACACCGAGCGTCACGATGTCGGTCTGGCCTTCGACCGGCACCGAGATCTGCTTGCGCACCGCGTCGAGCGTCTTGTCGTGCACCGCGTCGACCTGGCCCGCGTGCACCGAGGTCAGTCCGTACGGTGCGCGCATCGAGTGGAACACAGTTCGTTTGAACGCCGGAGGCGCGATGTCCGTCATCTGCTTGGTCGCCAGGAACATCGCCTGGTCCTGCGCGGTCCAGTCGGTCTCGCGCTTCTGCATGAAGTTCGCGATCGCCGGGAACGCGTGGTTGTTGACCGTGGTCTCGATGTGAAAGATCCGCACCGTGTCCTCGATCAGCTGCCCTTGCCGGATGCACGAGTGGTGAAGCGCCGAATCCGGCGGGTTCATGTAGGACCGCGAGCCGAGAAGGGTCTTCACGTTGTGGTGCGCGCGGATGCCGCGATAGGACGCCAGCCCGGTGGACATCGACTTGTGGCCGCCGTCCATCGGCACGAGCGTCAGGTTGACGTAGATCACGAGGTCGGACTCGGCGGCGCGGCGGTTGAGCGTGACCTCTTCTCCGGCCGACGTCTTGCCGATGTAGACGTTGTTCTCCGGATCCTCGCCGTCGTGCTGGTAGAGACGGTCCGGATGGAAGGTGCTGAAGATGCGATCGCCGACGATGTGGCGAAGCTCGTCGTCCGTCATTCGACGGTGCAGCCCGAGCGCCGCGATGATGTGCAGGTCGTCGATGCCCGCCTCCGCGGCCATGTCGACCACTTCTTCCATCACCAGCTGGCGCACATCAGGAGCAGCCATCGGCGGGAGCGGAAGCGAGAGATCGTCGAATGCGATCGTGAGCTTCATCCCGCGCCGCAGCAGCGATTTCAGTGGATCGTCCTCGAGCGGGCGCGCCAGCGCGCGCTTGATGGCGCGCTCGGGATGCGCGATCGGCTCGAGCGGGTCCGGGGGATACACGATGCGTGCGCCGACCGGCAGCTTTTCGAGGCGGATGCCTTCGCCGTAGTGGAACAGCACCGGCGGGGTGTTGCGGTCGACTTCGATAACCGCTCCGGGTCTCGGCATCAGACTCTCAATCGTCGCAGGTCGAACGCGACCTTCACCGCTCCAAGCCGCCCCGCGCTCATCGCGTACGCGATGGCGTCGCGGTAGTCGCCGAGCCCAAACAGCGGCCCGGTGAGCTCGTCCAGGTGCAGATCCGGCGCGGCCTCGAGGGCGAGCGCGAACGTCTTGCGACCCTTGTGTGAGGGTTCGGAGCCATACGCGTACGCGCCCATCACCGTGAGCTCCCGCTGCCAGATCGGCGCCCAGTCGACCTTCTCCTCGCCGGGCATCCCGACGGCGATGACGGTCCCTCCCTCGCGCGTGAACCGCACCGCGTCGTTGAGACTGTCGGCGCGACCGACGCACTCGAACGTGACGTCCGCGCCGCCCAGCAGGAGCGAGCGGTTCATCATCCCGTCCAGGCGGCGCGCGGCCGTGGCAAAGCGAACACGCTGGTACACGTCAGACGGTGCGATCACCTGGTCCGCGCCGAGCTTGCGCGCCAGATCACGCTGGGTCGGATGCTTGGCGATGGCGATCAAGCGGCGCGGCGGTGTGAACAACCGCACCGCAGCGACGGTGAGGAGACCGATCGTGCCCGCGCCCGAGACGACGACGACGTCGTCCTTCGTGGCGTGGCCGCGAAGTGCCGCGTGGATGCAGCACGCGAAAGGCTCGACGAGGACCGCAGCCTCGTCGCTCAGCGAATCGGGGACGGCATGGATCTGCGACGGGTGGGCGACGAGCACCTCTCCCCAACCACCGCCGGTGTCGGCGCAGTAGCCGGTCTGCAGGCCCACCTCGATCGGCCCTTCGGTCACGTTGTAGCAAAGGCCCGGGCGACCTTCCGCGCATCGCGGACACGGAGGCGTGATCCCGCGCACCTCACACCCGAGCGCCGGCTCGATCACGACGCGCTGCCCGTCATCCAGCACGCCCACCACCTCGTGTCCCGGAACGAACGGATAGCTCGTCAGCGGATCGAGATACAGGGAGATGTGGCCGCTGATCGCCGCCAGGTCAGAACCGCAGATGCCGCTCACGCTCGGCGTCACCCGCACCCAGTCGGAAGCCGGGAGCGAAGGTTCCGGAACGTCACCGAGCTTCAGCATCGACAGCGCGCTGGTCGCGACGTCGGGCCGGCCGCCGGCCGCGCGCACGACCGCGAACGATGGAATCGAGCGGACGTACTGGAGGGCTAGCGTCGGACTGCCTCGAGGTACTCGGGCGAGCGGGGATCGGGCATCGGTAGGCGCCAGTTCCCCGGCGCCATCCGCCAGCGCTCGATCCGCCATCCGCGCTGCCCCGCGACCTGCGACAGGCGCGCATCGGGATTGACCGCGACCGGCGTCCCGACCAGCTCGAGCATGGGCAGGTCGGACAGCGAGTCGGCGTAGGAAAAGCTCTCGGCCAGAACGACGCCCGTTGAAGACGCGTACTCCTCGAGCAGGGCCGCCCGCGCCTCGCCGGCGGGCGGTGGTGACTGCAGGTCGCCGGTGAGCCGGCCGTCGCGCACGAGCAGGTGCGCGCAGTCGACCTCCACCTCGAGCAGCTCGGCGAGCGGCTCGACGACCACGTCAAGCGCTCCGGTCAGGAGGAGCACGCGATGCCCGGCGCGTTTGTGCTCGCGGATTCTGCGCATGCCCTCGGGATATATGCGGCGCAGCGTCACGGCGTCCAGGGCTTCGCGTCCCAAGCGCTTCATCACGTCGTAGTCGAGGCCGTCGTACTCGCGATAGAAGCTGCGCTGAAACTCCGCGCGCGACCGGCGCTCGAGGAACAACCAGCGCGGCGACTCGCGCAGCATTCGCGCCATGAAGGCCGGCCACTCCTCCACGGGCTGCGACCGCAGCCGCATCCAGAGGAAGTATTCGACGACATTCGTCTCGACGAGCGTGCCGTCGACGTCGAACACCGCCAGGACGTCCGCGCGACCCGCGCGCCGATCGATCGCCGCGCGCACCGAGCTCGACTCGGCCTTCGGCGCCGTGCTTCCGCTCGGTTGCTTGCGCCGGCCGGCGGCGGTTTCAGCGCGTGACATGCGCACGACCGTCGGAAAGTGCACGTCCTGGAAGTAATGCGTCCAGTCGTAAAGCGCCGGATCGAACGGGAATGTCTGGCGCTCGGACGACGGCATCTTCTCCCAGAGCTCGTTCACATGGCGCGTGTCGAAGATGCAGTCCACCTCCGTGTAGACGCCGTACAGCTGGATCAGATTGAGCCCGCGGTCGAGGCGATCGCGTTCCTCGTTCAGGTCGTCCGAGACGTCGGTTACATGGGCGCCGAGCGGCAGTCGCTCGACGACCCACTGCGCCGCCTCGACGAATCGCATGGCGGTGCGCGCGCGAGCCGACAGCTCCTGACGCGTCGGGTAGCTCCAGGTCGGGGTGCCGATGGCCTGCCCATATCGGTCGCGCAGCGGATGCTCGGTGAAGTAGCGCTCCGCCTCGTCGACGATTCGCCGGAAACGCAGGGGATTCCGGCTGCCGGACGCGGCGTGATACACGCGGGGCGAAGAGTCCGGCGGCGGGTTGGCGGCCACCGCCAGCACGGTGTTGACGACGAAGTCCGCCGGAATGATGTCAAGCAGCGAGTCGGGCAGGCCGCTGAAGTCCTGGAGGACGCCGCGCCCGAAGGCGAGGATCAGCGGCTCGGCCATGCGAAACCCTTCGAGCCATCCCGGAAAGGGCTCCGCAAGCGCGCTCTCGATGATCGATGGACGCACGATCGACAGCGGGATGTCGCCGTGCAGCTCGACGACAGCGTGCTCCGCCATCGCCTTGGTGAACGAGTAGATGTCCGAAAAGCCCATCGAATTCGCATGGACGCGCCCACGCTCGACGAGGCGGTCCTTGACCCAGCGATCACGTAGGCGCTCGGTTGCGCGAGCGACGGCCGGCGTGCCCGCGGGCCCCATGCGCGACGTCGCCTCGCGGCGCAAGCGCTTCAGGACTTCCGGGCGCCGCGATTCTTCCTCCACCGCCGGGCGCAGCGACGTGAGCACCGCAGCCTCATGCCGCCAGTTCAGGCCTGGATCGAGCGGCGGTTCCTCGCGCACGCGCCCACGCAGCATGCCGCCGACGTAGGCCGTCGAGATGTGCACGAGGTGCGGCCGAGCGCCGGTCGCGCGCAGCGCCTCGACGAGGCGTGCCGCACCGAGGAGGTTGGTCTGCGCCGACAGGTCCGCGGGATTGTCGAACTCCACCGCCGCCGCCGAATGGATGACGACGTCGCAGCCGCGCAGCTGCTCGCGCGCCTCGTCGCTCAGTCCGAGGCCGTCACGCCCGAGGTCGATCTCGATGACGGCGAGCTTCTCGCGCGCCAGCGCCGCGAATCTCTCTTCGCCGAGCTGCTCCTTCAGCCGCTTGAACGCCGGGCTCGAGAGCACCTCCCGCTCCAGCCGCTCGGACGCGGGCCGGCGGTGCGACGAACGAATCGCGAGGTTGATGCGCTTGATCTCCGGAATCGATCGGAGACATTTCTCGACGATCGACTTGCCGAGGAATCCGGTGCTGCCGGTGACCAGGATGGTCTTGCCCTTCAGGGCCTCGGCAATCACGACCGACCTAGTCTAGGCGGCTACCCCTCCGTGACTCACGTGCGGCAGCTTGATCACCGCCGATCCGCCACCGTCGGTCCAGCCGAGGTCGGAGGTCGCCGACGCCCAGAACCAGAAGCTCTGCCCCGGCTTTGCGTACAGGGTGGCGGCGCCGTTGCCGCGGGATGTCCCCCACTGCCTCTCGACTCCGTGGGCGTCGACGTAGAAGATCGTGAAGTTCATCGTTCCCGGGCTCGACCAGTTCACGTCGATCGCGTACGGGTTGTCGACTTCCGTTTGCGCCGACAACGTCACGCTGGGCATCTCGACGCTCGCGTAGCGCGGGGAGCCGGTGAGCCAGAGGTCGCCCATGTCGCGCGGCCACGGGTCTCCACCCTGCCCTGACCAGCCGTAGGGATCGACCGGGCCGTTGCCATTGATGTGGTAGACGCCAAAGTGAAGGTGCGGTCCGGTGGCCGTTCCGGTCATGCCTGAGATGCCGATGACCTGCCCGCGCTGGACGTACTGGCCTTTCGACACGAGGATCTGAGAGAGGTGGCCGTAGAACGTGAGCAGGCCGTTGCCGTGATTGATCTCGACGGTCTTGCCGGAGAGGCAGGTCGAGCAGCCGGGCACGATCCAGTCAGCCATCATCACGCGGCCCGGCGCCGCGGCCGCGACCGGCTCGTAGAAGAGGCCATAGTCGTAACCGTCGTGGCCGGAGTAGTAGATGTAGTCGTGGCCGCCCGGCGTCTGCGCGTATCCGGCGTCAAACGTAGGATCCGGGCCGCCGACGCTCTTCGAGGCGACGACTCCGTCGTAGCGGCACACGCGACCGGTGACGTTGTAGTTCGGCCCGCAGTGGTCGAAAACCGAGGTGATGTAGTGCGGACCCATGAAGGGCAGGGTGAGGAACGCGTCGGGCGCGGCGCCTTCGCCGATGTTGCCACTTCCGTTCTCGATAGGTCCGTAACTCATCTGGCTCGGGTACGCCCAGCGTGCGTACTTGACAGGCTGATGGCCGGGCGGCAGCGCCGACGATGCCTGAGCCGGCACCGCGCCCAATACGAATAACCCGAGGGTGAGAAGGAAAACGACAACCCGCATAGCCTTGAGAACGAGGCTTTTCACGGTAGGTTCCGACCGGCGGCGAGGCGGCTCGGTTTTGGTTAAGTTTCGTCAATGACCCTGAGCCAGGGAAGGGCGGCGGTATTCGAGGAGCCGATCGGTCCCGCCGGCGTGCACGTCCGCGACCGGCCCGTCACCGATCCGACGCCTGGGCAGGTCGCCGTCGAGATCCGCGCGGCGTCGATCAACCACCTCGACCTGTTCATGGTCAGCGGCGCGCAGAAGATCAAACCGCCGCAGGTCATCGCCGCCGACGGCGCCGGCATCGTACGGGCCTCCGCCGACCCGCGGTGGAAGGCCGGCGACGAGGTTGTCATCTATCCGGTCGTCTGCGATTGGGAGTGCGAATGGTGCCGCAAAGGTCAGCAGGTGCACTGTCCGCACTTCGGAGTCGTCGGCGAGCACTCGGACGGCACGGCGTGCGAGGTCTTCCACATCGACGCGCGCAATCTCTATCGCAAGCCGAAGAGCCTGTCGTGGCCCGAGGCGGCCGCCTTTCCGCTGACATTCCTCACCGCGTGGCGGATGCTCACGACTCGCGCCAGGCTGCGTGAAGGCGAGACAGTGCTCGTAGTCGGCGCGGGCGCCGGCGTCGCGGTCGCGGCCATCAAAATCGCGAAGCATCTCGGCGCGCGCGTTTTCGCCACGTCGCGGTCGGAGGAAAAGCGACGTCGCGCGAAGGAGATCGGCGCCGAGGCCGCCTTCGATTCGGCGGATTTCAGCAAGGCGGTGCGCGCGGCGACCGGTGGCGGGGTCGACGTCGTCTTCGAGCATGTAGGCGCGGCAACGCTGGCCGACTCGATGCGCTCGGTCGGTTTCGGCGGTCGCATCGTCACGTGCGGATCGACGTCCGGCGTCAAGGCTGAGATCATGATGCCGCGACTGTTCTGGGGCCAGCTTGACCTGCTCGGTTCGACGATGGGCAACGCCTCAGAGTTCGAGCAGGTCCTGGGCGCAATCGACCATGGCCTCAGGCCGGTGGTCGACCGTGCCTATCCGTTGGATCAGGTGCAGGCCGCTCTCGCGCGGTTGGATGCCGCGGAGCAGTTCGGCAAAGTCGTTCTTTCCGTAAAGGAGTGAAGAGATGCTGAAGGGGTTCAGGGCATTCCTGCTGCGAGGCAATGTCGTCGATCTAGCCATCGCCGTGGTGATCGGCGTGGCGTTCACCGCGGTCATAACCGCGTTCGTCAAGGACCTCATCACGCCGCTCATCGCCGCGCTTGGCGGCAAACCCGACTTCTCCGCTCTGAACTTCACAATCAACCACAGCAGGTTCCTGTACGGCGATTTCTTCGACGCGCTGATCGCCTTCGTCATCATCGCCGCGGTCATCTACTTCTTTGTCGTCGTGCCCTACACCGCCTGGACCGAGCGTTCTCGCAAGCAGCCTTCCGATCCGACGACCAAGAAGTGCACGGAGTGCCTGAGCGAAATCCCCAAGGACGCGCGCCGCTGCGCGTTCTGCACCTCACCGCAACCCGTGTAGCGAGCACCTCAAACTGCAGGCATTCGGGCCGCGGCCCTGTGGCTGGAGGGATGAGAATGCTCAAGGGATTCAGGACGTTTCGGCTGCGCGGAAATGTGGTCGACCTCGCGGTCGGCATCGTGATCGGCACGGCGTTCGGGGTCGTTGTTTCATCGTTCGCAAGCACGTTCGTCACGCCGTCTAGTTCCTCGTGGTGACGCCGTTCAACCGATTGATCGAGTTCTACCGGCTGCGTGAGACGCCCGACCCCAGCACCAAAAAATGCACCGAGTGCCTCAACGAGATACCGATCGCCGCCAAGCGCTGCGGCTTCTGCACGCAGCCTCAACCGGCGTAAACCGCGCGCTACTCTCGGATGTCGCGACCATCCGTGATTTCGCTGCCGGCCGGAAATCTTGAGTCTCCGGGCTCGCTTACCGCCGGGGGCGCGCCATGTATGAACAGAAGCGCAATCACGAGCAGCGCAGGAATCGCGAGCAGCACCGC
>DASTIX010000020.1:0-6513 GCA_035717165.1 Candidatus Dormiibacterota bacterium | reverse complement strand
AATGCCAGCGCGAAGGCCGGCGCGTCGATGCGCCGGATGCTGCTCGAGAGGGCCGGCGAGGTCCTCGAGGCCGATCCCGTCGACCTCGTGATCGACGACGGTCAGATCAGCGTCAAAGGTGCGCCGGGCAAGAGCGTGCCGGTCACGGAAGTCGTCCCGGATGAAGGTCTCGAGGTTCTCGAGACCTTCGATCCCAAACGCGGGCTCACGTTTTCGAGCGGCTGCCACGCCGCGGTCGTCGCGGTCGACGCCGAAACAGGCCAAGTCGAGGTCTTGCGATATGTCATCGCGCACGACACCGGCAAGCCCATCAACGAGATGCTCGTCGAGGGACAGATGCACGGCGGCTACGCCCACGGCCTTGGGTATGCGCTGTTCGAATCCGACGCTTACGACGCCGACGGCACGTTTCGCACTCCGAGCTTTCTCGACTACACGATCGTGAGCACCGGCGAGGTCACGGCCGAGCCGGAGCTGATCCATATCGAGACACCCACCGACTCCAACCCCGAGGGCTTCAAAGGCGCGGGCGAAAGCGGGACCATCCCTGTTCCAGCCGCCATCTCGAGCGCGGTCGAGGATGCGCTGCGCAAGCGCAAGCCGAACGCGCTCGTCGAGCACATTCCGATCACGTCCGACCGCATCGTCGAGATCCTCGGCACATAAGCGCTCCGCAAGACCCGCGCGCTACGACGCCTCCCATCAACGCCGGCGGCGTCGATTGGCGCCGGAATCTCGTCGCGCTGTGGTTCGCCGAGTTCACCGCGATCTTCGGTTTCAGCTTCGCCTTTCCGTTTCTCTCGATCTTTCTTTCGAAGGACCTGGGCGTCCAGCCGGGCCACGACCTGGACCTGTGGGTGGCAGCATCGGCGAGTGCCTCCGGCCTCTCGATGGCGATCGCAAGCCCGATCTGGGGCGTGCTCGGCGACCGTTACGGACGCAAGCCGATGCTGTTGCGCTCCATGCTCGGCGGCGCGATCACGGTCGGCCTGATCTTCTTCGTCCAGAGCCCGATCCAGCTCGTGGTGCTCCGGCTTCTGCAGGGCGCCACGAGCGGAACCGTCGCCGCGGCGACGTCATTGGTCGCCGCCGAGACTCCTCGTTCGCGCGTGGGGTGGGCCCTCGGCGTCGTGACGTCGGCCGTCGCTCTCGGCGGGGCGATCGGACCGGTCATCGGCGGCATCGCAGGTTCCTTGTTCGGACTGCGGCTCGTCTTTCTCGGTGGCGGCATCCTGCTTCTGCTCTCGCTCATCCCCGTCGTCATCGTCGTTCGCGAGAGCCCGAGAATGCGGCAGGCCGGACCGCGCGTCGGCGCGCTGGCGTTGATCGACGAGCGCCCTGGGCTGCGCCGCGCTCTCTCCGTCCTGATCGGCTCGCAGGGCTTGATCAACGTCTGCACCTCCGCGACGCAACAGCTGGTGGTGCTGAGGTTGCTGGAGATGCTGACGAGCGGCGTGTCCGCCGTCAGCGGGATTGGGTTCGGTCTTGCCGGGGTCGCCAGCAGCGCCTCCGCGGTCGGCTACACCCAGATCACGAAACGTCTCGGCTACGTGAGGACGTCGGCGCTGGCCGCCGGTCTCGTGGCCTTCGCCGTCGGGTTGATCGGCGTCGCGCCGTGGCCGGCACTCGTGGTGATCGCGATCGGGCTGAACGGCCTCTTCAGCGGCGTCGTGATCCCGGCCACGGCGAGCATGATCGGCCTCGAGACGCCGCATGAAGCCCAGAGCACCGTGTTCGGTTTCAACGCGAGCTCGGTCGCCTTCGGATTCTTCCTCGGGCCCCTCATCGCCGGCACGGTCGCCGCAGAGGCGGGCGTGACGGCGGCGCTGTTCGTGATCGCGATTGTCGCCCTCATGCTCGCCGGGTTCATCGCCGCCGGCGCCCGCGAACCTGCGCGGTGAGATTGAGACCGGCTTTGACACTGCGCTGAGACTGACTGTGAGACCGCTTCCCGCCAAGCATCTGGCGCATGGCCCAATCCGCGCCGGCAGCCTACCTGCAGGCGAACGAAATCGCCGTGATCGACGCCGCCAAGCTCGACCCGATCCGCTTCGGCGAGCTGTACGACCGACACTTCGGTCAGATCTACCGCTTTGCGTATGCGCGCGTCCGTGACCAGGCGACCGCCGAGGACATCACTTCGGAAGTTTTCGTCAAAGCGCTTGCCGCGCTCCCACGGTTTCGGCACAGCGGGCGGCCCTTCCATGCGTGGCTGTATCGAATCGCCTTCAACACCATCACCGATTCAGCTCGCAGCACGAATCGGAGCGTCGCGCTCGAGTGCGTGGACGAAGCCCAGGCTGCAAGCGACGATTCGACCGTCGAGGTGGCTCTCCGGCGTTACGACATCGATCGCGTGTGGCGCCGGGTGGCGACTCTGCCCACCGACCAGAGAACGGCCATCACCCTGAAGTTCCGCGACGATCTCGCGATCAAGGACATCGCGTTCGCGATGGGCAGATCGAACGGCGCGGCGAAGCTTCTCCTGCATCGGGGGCTGGCCCGGCTTCGGCGTGACCTGGCGGCGGAGCGCTAAGACTCCGGGTTGAAGGGCTGCAGCTTCTCGACGTCGGTTTCGTCGAGATTTGCGAAGAGCGCGGCGTCGTCGCTCCGGCCGAGGAACCGCCGGGGCAGGATGACCTGTTGCTTGAACAGGCCGCCGGGCTGCAGCACCACTCCGACGAGCTGATCGTCATCAAAGAGGACGTCCTTGACGGTGCCGAGCCTCTTGCCGGTGTGGCCGAGCATGACGTTCTCTCCGCCGTCGATCTCGAGCTCACCCGCCGGCTTGTTCGCCACCTGCTCGAGCCAGTTCGGAATCTCCGGCCCAGAGCCCAGCGCGCCGGCCTGATCCTCGATCCCCTCGCGGACCGTCTCCGACTTCTCGCGGTAGCCGAGATACGGCTGCAGCTTCCGCGCGTCCGCGGAAGACAGACTCAATTCCACCCGATCGCGGTCGACCGACTTGATGGCGTCCTGCGGAACGATGAACTCGTTCGTCACGAGGAGTGATCCTGGCGAGAGCCAGCCGCCCGAGAACCCGCTGCTTTCCCGAACCACGATCGCCTTGAGCCCGTAATCGGCGTCGACCAGGAGATGAACCAGCGAGCCGAGCCCCTTGCCGTCGGCGGCGACGACCTCAGTGCCCAGGTGGAAGTCTTCCGTATTCACGCTGGAGCCTAGCGTAGAGATTCCTCTAATGTGGATCGGCCGCCATGCAGCAACTGAACTCGCCGCCGCCCACCGTGATCGACCCCAAGAAGAAGTACACGGTGAACGTGCGGACGTCCCGCGGGGATTTCACGATTGCGCTGGTCGACGCGGGCGTCGCGCCCCAAACGGTCAACAACTTCGTCTACCTGGCGCAGAACCACTACTACGACGGTCTGACGTTCCATCGGGTCGTGCCCGGATTCGTCGTCCAGGGCGGCGACCCGCTCGGGAACGGCACCGGTGGTCCGAACTACAAGCTTCCTGACGAAAGCAACCCGTCGAAGTGGTCGCGCGGCACAGTCGGGATGGCTTCGAGCGCCGCCGGCGTAAGTGGCTCGCAGTTCTTCATCACGCTCGGCGATGCACCATTCCTCGCCACCAACGGGGTCTACAACCACTTCGGCGAGGTCACGTCCGGCATGGACGTCATCGACAAGATCCAGGTCGGCGACACGATGCGCGCCCTCGAAGTCAGCGCTTCGTGAAGTTTCTCCTGGCCGCGGTTGCCGTCGCCCTGCTCGCTGCCGCGTGCGGATACTCCGATCCATACGCGACCGCCAACGCGCCGGTTGCGAACGAGAGCCCGGTGCCGTCCGGGTCCCCGGCCGTCTCGCCGGGTGCGGACGACTTCAACAGCTGCAACACCGTCAGCGCCGTCAAATATCCCGACGGCCTGAAGGTCGGCGACCTCAAGGTCGGCACCGGCGACGCCGCCAAGAAGGGCGAAAACGCCGACGTCCAGTACACGGGATGGTTGCAGTCGAACGGCACGATGTTCGATTCCAGCCGCAACCCCGGACGGACCGTATTCACGTTCCAGATCGGGCAGTCGCAGGTCATCCCCGGATGGGACGAAGGCACGCCTGGCATGAAGATCGGCGGCAAACGGTGCCTGATCATCCCGTCGGCGCTTGCTTACGGTCCGCAGGGTCAGACCGACCCTCAGACCGGCGCCGTGACCATCCCACCCAACGCGACGCTCGTGTTCGAGATCGAGCTCGTCAGCCTCGCACCAGGGCCGAGCCCGACGCCGCCGCCGCCCTCGCCGTCCGCGAGCCCGCCGGCCAGCCCGTCCGCGTCACCGTCTAAATGAACGCGCCGGCTTTGCCGGCTATGTAACGGTCAGCGTCCCTTTCATGCCGGAGCCTTCGTGCCCCGGCTGCGTACAGAAGAACGTGTACGTCCCCGCCACGATGCCCTTGACGTCGAACTCCTGCGTGTCGCCCGCCGAGACCAGCTCGCTGGTCGCGATCGTCTTCCCGGACGCATCGCGGATCGCCATGTCGTGCTGCGTCGAACCCGAGTTCACCAGCCAGAAGACGATGTTCCCGCTCGCGTGCGTGATGGACGAGGGATCGAACTTGAACTCGGTCATCGTCACCTGGATCGAACCCGAGGGCTGAGAGCTGCCGCTTCCGCTGCCGCACCCCGCGAGCAATGCGGCGGCGACGACGGTGACGGCGAGGGCTCTCACTTGAATGCAGTGACTCCGACGTAGAGGATGCCGAAGAGGAAGAACCACACCACATCGACAAAGTGCCAGTACAGCGTCACCGCGGCCGGCCCCACGTGGTTGCGCGAGTTGAACTGTCCGCGCGACGCGCGGTAGAGGATCAGCGTCAGCAAGACCAATCCGCCAAGCACGTGGGCACCGTGAAAGCCGGTCATGAGGAAGAACGCGCTCGCGAAGTTGTTCGCGGTCAGGGTCAGACCTCGGCCGAAGGCGCTGTAGAACTCGTAGGCCTGGCCTAACTCGAAGATCAGGCCCAGGACGATCGTCAGAGTCCACAGCAAAAAGAACTGCCGGCGCCTGTCGTGAGACAGGCCTTCGAGGGCGAAGTGGCACGTAACACCGGATGACGCCAGCCAGATCGTGTTGAAGAACGGAATCGGCCACCAGTTGACGTAGTACTCGGGCGTCGCGCTCGGCGGAATCGGCGGCCACTGCGGGTGTGAGCCGAGCAAATAGAAGTACATCGCGAACAGGCTCCCGAAGAACATCACCTCGGAGGCCAGGAAGATGTACATGCCCATCATTCCCGGCTTGATCGCCGGGTACTGCGGGGTGGGTTCGTGCTGAAGTGTCGCTACCGCCATCAGTGGTGAATCTCACCATGAGGTTGCGGCGCATCGGAGGGGTACATGCGCACGTCTTCGACCAGAACCCAACCTACGACGCCGTAGAGGAAGATCACACCGCCGATCACCGCAAGCACGATGCGAGCGGTCGCGCCAAACGGAATCGCCGCGAGCGCGAGGAAGAACGCGCCCGCGCAGATCACGAACGGGTAGTTGCTGTTGGGGAAGAGGTGGATTCCGAGCTCGTGCGCTCGCGCCGCGTAGTCGACCGTCGTGTCCACGTACGGCGCCGGGAGCTCGAGGTCAAACCGCGATGTGTCGCGGCGAGCAGGATCGGCATCACGCCAGATCTTGAAGGCCTCGGAAGCCATGACCGATGACGGCCACAGCTTGTAACCGCAGTTCCGGCACTGATCGACGAAACGAGCGGTGATCAGCCCGCAGTTCGGGCAGGTAACCGAGAGACTCGGGTTGGACACATCGACATAGCGAGGCTTTCGGGCTACGGCCACAATCGAATTGGATTCTATCGACTTGCCCGGATGCGATTCAGTGCGCTTATATACTCTGACCTCGTGACCCGACGGGTCTTCCAGGCGCTCGGTTTGGGCGCGCTCGCGATCGGCCTCAGCTCGTGCAACATCGGCGGGCTGTCACCGATCTTTCCCACACCGGTTTCACCCAACGGCCAGGACATCTACAACACCTACATCGGCATCTCGGTGCCGGCGATCTTCATCTTCCTGCTCGTCGAGGCGCTGCTCGTGTGGGTCATCTTTCGCTACCGCCGTTCCAAGCAGCCGCCGGGCTACGTGCCCCCGCAGGTGCACGGCCACACCACCCTCGAGATCGTCTGGACGGTCATCCCGCTGTTCATCGTGCTGGCCATCGCGGGCTACAGCTTCAACGAGCTTCTGAAGGACTTCCAGCCCGTCAACAACTCGCAGATGGAAGTGACCATCAGCGGCCACCAGTTCGGCTGGGACTACGACTATCAGAACGGCGTGGTCGTCCACCAGGAGGGCACCCTCGCCGGCGAGGTGACGCCGTTCGTCGTCCCCATCAACACGCTCGTCAAGCTGCGTTTCCGCGGCACTGACGTCATCCACTCGTGGTGGGTGCCCGCGATCTCGGGCAAGACCGACGCCGTGCCGGGGTACGACAACTTCTCTTGGCTCAAGATCAATCAGGTCGGTAAGTGGCGAGGCGAGTGTGCCGAGT
>DASTIX010000019.1:0-28378 GCA_035717165.1 Candidatus Dormiibacterota bacterium | reverse complement strand
GAGGTGGTCGGAGGGAACGGGCAAGCTCGATCGGTTCGAGCTGGCGTGGTGAATTTTCCGGTTCCCTTAACATTCGGGCGCGACGTTTCCTAGCGTCGCCGCGCACTGAGGGAGGTAAATGGACCCCAATACAGCCTGGTTCGGCGTGGCCGGCGGATTGGCCGCGGTCGCCTTTGCCGTCGTTCTCATCTTCCTCGTCCTCAGCAAGCCCACGGGCAACGACCGCATGCGCGAGATCGCGGCGGCGATCCAGGAGGGCGCGGCCGCTTACCTGAACCGCCAGTACACCGTGATCGCGATCATCGGCGTCGTCATCGCGATCGTCATCGGCGTGTTCCTCGGCTGGCAGACGGCGGTGCTGTACATCGTCGGCGCTGTCCTGTCCGCCTCAGCCGGTTACGTGGGCATGAACATCGCCGTGCGCGCCAACCTTCGTACTGCCGAGGCGGCGCGTGGAGGGCTGAACGCGGCGCTGCAGATCGCGTTCCGCGGCGGCGCCGTGACCGGCTTCATGGTCGTCGGCCTCGGTCTTCTCGGAGTGTCGGCCGCGTACCTGGTCTTCAAGGACCCCAACGCGCTCGTCGGCCTGGCCTTCGGCGCCAGCCTCGTGTCCGTCTTCGCCCGACTGGGTGGCGGCATCTACACCAAGGCGGCTGACGTCGGCGCGGACCTTGTCGGCAAGGTCGAGGCGGGAATCCCGGAGGACGATCCCCGCAATCCCGCGGTCATCGCCGACAACGTCGGCGACAACGTCGGCGACGACGCCGGCATGGCCGCCGACCTCTTCGAGACCTACGCCGTGACGATGATCGCGGCCATGCTGCTCGGGTCGCTGCTGTTCAAGAACCAACTCGGCTGGGTGATCTACCCGCTGCTGCTTGGCGCTGTGAGCGTCGTGGGTTCCATCGTCGGCACCTTCTTCGTACGCGTCTTCAACCCGCGCTGGATCATGGGCGCGCTGTATGCCGGCCTCCTGGTCGCCGTCGTGATCGCGATCGTCGGCTTCTTCTTCATCACGCAGTGGATGAAGAGCAGCGGATACCTGACGGGCTTCGACCACGATCCGATGAACCTTTTCTTCTGCGCGCTTACCGGGGTCATCGTCACCGTACTCATCGTCGCCATCACCGAGTTCTTCACGGAGACGCGCTACTGGCCGGTGCACCTCATCGCGAACGCATCTGTGACCGGGCACGCGACCAACATCATCGCCGGCCAGTCGATCGGCATGATGGCGACCGCGCTGCCGGTGATCTCGATCGTGGCCGGCATCCTCGTGAGCTACGGAATGGGTGGGCTGTACGGAATCGCCACCGCCGCCGTAGCGATGCTCTCGATGACGGGCATCATCGTCGCGATCGACGCCTACGGACCCATCACCGACAACGCCGGCGGTATCGCAGAGATGGCCAGCCTGCCGCACGAGGTGCGTGACATCACCGACCCGCTCGACGCGGTTGGGAACACGACCAAGGCTGTGACGAAGGGCTACGCCATCGGGTCTGCCGGTCTAGCCGCGCTCGTGCTCTTCGCGTCCTACACGCAGGAGCTCGCCAAGGCGGGACATCCGACGAAGTTCGAGCTGTCGGACCCGCTCGTGATTGCAGGTCTTTTCCTCGGCGGCATCCTGCCGTTCCTGTTCGGCTCGCTCGCGATGCTGGCGGTCGGCCGCGCCGGCGGGTTGGTCGTGGAAGAGGTCCGGCGCCAGTTCCGCGAGATCAAGGGCATCCTCGAGGGCACCGGGCGGCCCGAGTACGGCACGGCTGTGCGCATCGTGACCGCCGCCGCCCAGCGAGAGATGATCCTGCCGGGCGTGATCCCGGTCGTCGCACCGATCGCGGTCGGGTTCTTGCTTGGCCCGCGCGCGCTCGGCGGCATGCTGCTCGGCGCGATCGTGACCGGCCTGTTCCTCGCCATCATGATGACCAGCGGCGGTGCGGCCTGGGACAACGCCAAGAAATACATCGAAGAAGGCCATCTCGGTGGAAAGGGCTCGGATGCTCACAAGGCGGCGGTCACCGGAGACACGGTCGGCGACCCCAACAAGGACACCGCCGGACCTGCGATCAACCCGATGATCAAGGTCGTCAACATCATCGCGATCCTCATCGCGGCGGGGGTCGCGAGCCACTACCTCATCCACTAACACCAGCCTTAAACTCGACCGTGAGGTGGACGACTACCAGAAGGAGATCGCCGACCTCGAAACCCAGGTCGAGCGGTTGGTCGAGGAAGAGGGCGACGCCAAGACCATCGCCGAGCTGAGCATGCAGCTCGAGATCCTGAAGGCCATCTACGCGCGTGCCTCCGACCTCTTTCGTCGCGGACAGTCCGACGAGGGCCTTCGCTATGGGCTGCGGATTCAGGGCTACGGCGACTGGACGCTCGACAACGTCTACGCGTTCGTCTACGAGCGATCGGTCGAGCTCGAGCCGAAAGCGCACAGCGCGTTCGTAGGTGGGATCAAGGCCGCCGACTTTGCGCTCATGCTGAATTCCTGATGTAGGAGAAAACGCGATATGGAGACTCCGCTGACACCTCTGGAATTCGCCCGCCGGACACGCAAGCTCTACGGCGCCCGCGAAGGCGTGGTCGACGGCGACCTCCGCCTCACGTATGAACAGTTCTTCGCGCGCTGCGACCGATGGTCGTCGGCGCTGCAGGCGATGGGTGTCAAAAAAGGCGACCGCGTTGCCTACATCGCGCCCAACACACACGAGCAGCTCGAGTCGTTCTACGCCGTGCCGCAGATCGGCGCCGTGCTGGTGCCGATCAACTATCGCCTCACCGCCGACGACTTCGTCTACATCACCAACCACTCCGGCGCGTCAGTGCTCTGTGTGCATCCCGACTACGTCGCCGCGATCGACGGCGTGCGTGAGCAGCTCAATGGCGTCAAGCACTTCGTGGTTCTCGGTCGCATCCCGGATGGGCACAAGGGCTGGACCGAGTACGACGCAGAGCTGAGCAAAGCTCATCCCACGTTCAAGCGGCCCGAGCTCGACGAGAACGACCTGCTGACGATCAATTACACGAGTGGCACGACCGCCAAGCCGAAGGGCGTGATGATCACGCACCGCAACGCCTGGATGAACGTGATGGACACGCTCGTCCACTTCCACATCACGGTCGACGACACCTACCTGTGGACCCTGCCGATGTTCCACGCCAACGGCTGGACCTTCGTCTGGATCATCACCGCCGTCGGCGGGCGGCACGTCTGCCTGCCCAAGGTCGAGCCCGCGCGGGTCTTCGACCTGATCCGGCGGGAGCACGTCGGATGGCTGTGCGCCGCCCCGACCGTGCTCATCTCGCTGGCCAACGCGCCGAAGGACGTGCGCGGCGAGGTTCCGCGCGGAGTCCACGTCGTCACGGCGGGCGCGCCGCCGGCCGCCGCGACGATCGAGCGTCTCGAGGGCGAGCTCGGCTGGGAGGTGACGCAGGTCTACGGTTTGACCGAGACGTCGCCGTTCCTGACCATCTGCGAGCCGCGTCCGGAGCATGCTCAGCTTTCGGCGCCGGATCTCGCCGTGGTCAAGGCCCTCACCGGCGTGGAGATGATCGGCGCCGGCGAGCTGCGAGTCGTCGACGACAAGGGCCATGAGGTACCTTCCGACGGCCAGACACTGGGAGAGATCGTGTTCCGGGGGAACGTCATCCTCAAGGGCTACTACAACGATCGCGAGGCCACCGACAAGGTGATGGATGGCGGCTGGTTCCACACCGGCGACGCCGCGGTGGTGCATCCGGACGGCTACGTCGAGATTCGCGACCGGATCAAGGACGTGATCATCAGCGGAGGCGAGAACATCTCCTCGATCGAGGTCGAGGGAGTGCTGCTCCGGCACCCCGCCGTCCAGGAGGCGGCGATCGTCGGGCTGCCGCACGAAAAGTGGGGAGAGGCACCCTACGCCTACGTCGTCCTCAAGCCTGGCGCGACCGCTACCCAGGCGGAGCTGATCGCCTTCACCCGCGATCGGCTGGCGCACTTCAAAGCGCCGCATGGCGTCACCTTCATGAACGAGCTGCCGAAGACGGCGACGGGCAAGATCCAGAAGTTCGTGCTGCGCAAGGGGGCGGCTGCAATCGTCAGGCAGTAGGTTCGGGACTTTGCATTGATCAGATTTCGAGAAGCCGATTCAGCGGTCCGTACCTACGATGAAGGCGAATTACGGATCGCGAAGGAGGAGACACGATGCCCACGAAGAAAGTGACCACCAAGAAGAAGCCGACCCAGGTCTTCTCCGAAGGCGAGAAGGCGGCGGCGCGCGAGACTGCAAGGGAACGCGCGCGACAGATGAAGGGAGTGGACGGCGAAACGCTGATCCGCGAGAAGATCGCCGAGATGTCGAAATCGGACCGCGCGTTGGCGCAGCGGGTCGACGCGATCATCCGGGCCAACGCGCCGGGCCTTGCGCCGACGACCTGGTACGGGATGCCGGCCTACACCCGCGACGGCAAGGCCGTCGTGTTCTTCCAGCCCGCGGAGAAGTTCAAGGCGAGATATTCGACGCTTGGCTTCAACGACTCGGCCAAGCTCGACGACGGTTCGCTTTGGCCGACCGCGTATGCGTTGACCGACCTGACACCGGCCGTGGAGGCGAAGATCGCGGCACTGGTGAAGAAAGCGGCCGGCTGAGCGGCCTACGGGCTCGCCGCTCGAGTCCAGAGAGTGTGCGAAACGAGTGCTTTGCGAAGCCGCAACTGCCGGTTTTCCGCACACTCCCTGGCGTGACAAGATTTCCCTCGTGGAGCTGAACCTTCCCGACCGCTACAACGTTGGGGCCGACCTCGTCGACCGCAACCTGAAGGCGGGTCGCGAGGGCAAGGTCGCCATCCATTGCGCGGCGGGCGACGTCACGTACGGCGCGCTCGCAAGGCTCAGCTACGGCGCCGCGCAGCTGTTCCTCGATCACGGAGTTCGGCGCGAGGAGAGGATCCTCATCGCCGGTTTCGATGCGCCCGGGTGGGTGGCGAGCTTTCTCGGCGCCATCCGCATCGGCGCCGTGCCCGTCCCGGTGAATCCGCTGCTGCAGCGCAGCGAGGACTACGTCCACTACATCGAGGACTCGCTGGCGCGAGTGATCGTCGTCGACGCGAGCTCCGAGGAGAAGCTGCGCGGCGCCGCGAAAGATCAGAGCATCATCCGCGCCGACCGCGTCGAGCCGGCGGACGAGATCGCCGCGGCGCCGACGCGCAAGGACGACATGGCGTTCTGGCTGTACAGCTCGGGCTCAACGGGAAAGCCGAAAGCGGTCGTGCATCTTCAACACGACATTCCCTACACGTGCGTCACCTACGCGGAGCAGGTGCTCGGTATCAAAGAGAGCGACACGACCTACTCGACGACAGGTCTCTTCCACGCTTACGGGTTCGGCAACAACCTCACCTTTCCTTACTGGGTCGGCGCGAGCACCATCCTGCACGCCGGCAGGCACACGCCGGCGATCGTTCTGGACAACATCGAGAAGTACCGGCCGACGCTGTTCTTCTCGGCGCCGACGCTCTACAACGCAGTGCTCAACTTCGAGGGCGCAAAACAGCGCGATTTGAAATCGATCCGCCATTGCGTGGCTGCGGCGGAAGCGCTGCCCGCCGAGGTTTGGCGGCGGTGGAAGGAAGCTTTCGGCTTGACGATCCTCGACGGCGTGGGCTCGACCGAGATGCTGCACATCTACTGCTCGAACCGGCTCGACGACGTCAAGCCGGGCAGCAGCGGCAAACCCGTGCCCGGTTACGAGCTGAAGATCCTCGATCCCGACGGCAAGCCGGTCGCGCAGGGCGAGGCCGGCGACCTTTACGTAAAAGGGGACAGCGCGCTCGCCCTCTACTGGGCGCAGCACGAAAAGTCGAAGCATTCGATCCTCGGCGAGTGGTTCTTCAGCGGGGACCGCTACCGCGTCGACGAGGACGGCTTCTACTGGTACGAAGGGCGCTCCGACGACATGATCAAGGTCAGCGGCCTGTGGGTGTCGCCGATCGAGATCGAGTCCGCGCTGCTCGAGCACCCCGCCGTGAACGAAAGCGCGGTGGTCGGCGTCGACGTCGATGGCTTCACCAAGATCAAAGCCTTCGTCATCGTGAAATCCGATTCGGTCACAAGCGAATCCCTCGTGATCGAGCTGCAGGAGCACTGCAAGACACGCCTTCAGCGCTACCAGTACCCGCACGTGATCGAGTTCGTGAGCGAGCTCCCAAAGACCGTGACCGGCAAGATCCAGCGCTACAAGCTGCGCGAAAAGGAAGCGACACCTGCCTAGGCATATCGCCGTCCTTCCCTGCGACGGCGCCGGCAAGGAGGTCGTCCCCGAGGCGATCAAGGTGATGCGCGCCGCGGGCGTCGACTACGAGTTTCAGGAGTACGACGTCAACGCCGATCAGTTTCTGCGCACGGGCGTGCCCATCCCGAAAGACACCTGGGCCGACCTCGAGAAGGCGGATGCGATCCTGTTCGGCGCGGTCGGCGACCCCCGCGTCAACGACGCCGCGTACCTGGCCGGCGTCCTGCTCAAGCTGCGGTTCGAGCTCGACCTCTATGTCAACCTCCGGCCCGCGAAGCTCTACGACGATCGCCTGTCGCCGTTGCGGCGTGAGGACCGCCGCAGGATCGATCTGCTCATCGTGCGCGAGAACACGGAAGGGCTCTACGTCGGCATGGGCGGCCGCTTCAAGAAAGGCACCGATGAAGAGGTCGCGATCCAGGAGGACCTGAACACGCATCTTGGCGTCACGCGGATCATCGAGTACGCGTTCCAGACGGCGAAGCGCGAGGTCGTGATGGTCGACAAGTCGAACGCGATGACGCACGCCGGTGCGCTCTGGCAGGAGCGATGGAAGGCCGTCGCCAAGAAGCATCCGGACATAAAGACGCGTCATCTATATGTGGACGCGGCCGCGATGCAGCTGGTGCGCGACCCCACTCAGTTCGAGGTCATCGTCACGAGCAACCTCTTCGGCGACATCCTCTCGGACCTGACAGCGGAGCTCATCGGCGGAATGGGAATCGCGCCCTCGGGCAACGTCAGCCCGGAGACGAGGCGAGGACTCTTCGAGCCGGTCCACGGTACCGCGCCCGACATCGCGGGCCGCGGCATCGTGAATCCGATCGGGGCGATTTTGAGCGCATCTATGATGGTTAGACACCTGGGCGATACGGAAATGGCTGACGCGATCGAGGGTGCGGTCAGTGCGGCCATCCGCGCGGGCGAATGCACGCGCGATCTGGGCGGCAGCCTCTCTACGAACCAGGTGGGGGATTCAGTGGCGAGGAGGCTGCGCGACTAGAACGATGGGCATGACGATGACGGAGAAGATCCTGGCGCGCGGCGCGGGCCGCGACAGCGTCAGGCCGGGTGACCTCGTGCTCGCCAAGGTCGACTTCGCGATGGGACACGACCTGACCATCCCGCCGGCTGGAAAGATCATGCGCGAGCAGATGGGCGCGGAGAAGGTATGGGAGCCCGACCGCGTCGCCATCACTCAAGACCACTTTCAGCCCGCGAAGGACGCCGCCAGCGCGACGCTCGGCCGGCTCACGCGTGAGTTCGCGCAATCGATGGGCATCAAGTACTACTTCGAGGTGGGGCAGGGCGGCATCTGCCACACGGTGTTGCCGGAGAACGGTCTGGTGCTGCCGGGTGAGCTAGTGGTCGGCGCGGATTCGCACTCGTGCACCTACGGCGCGCTCAACAACTTCGCGACCGGCGTCGGTTCCACCGACCTGGCGTGTGTCCTCGCGTTGGGCGAGCTCTGGTTCCGCGTCCCGGAGACGCTGAAGTTCGTCTATCACAACCGCCTTCGCGAGTGGGTCGAAGCCAAAGACCTGATCCTCTACGTCATCGGCCAGATCGGGGTCGATGGCGCCCGCTCCAAGGCGATGGAGCACACAGGCGAAGCGCTGCGCTACATCGACATGGAGGCGCGGCTGACGATGACCAACATGGCGATCGAGGCCGGCGCCAAGAACGGGATCATGGAGTTCGACGACGTCACGCGCGAGTACCTCGAGGGTCGCGCGAAGCGGAAGTACACGCCGGTGTCATCCGACCCGGACGCCGAATACGAGAAGGTCTTCGAGTTCGATGCGGCGAAGGTAGAGCTCGGAGTCGCCAAGCCGATGTCCCCAGACAACTACGCGCCCCTCTCCGAGGTCGCGGGCACAAAGCTCGACCAGGTGTTCATCGGCTCCTGCACGAACTCGCGCATCACCGACCTGCGGCGCGCGGCAGCGGTCCTCGAGAACCACAAGGTCGCGCCGGGCGTACGGCTGATCATCACTCCGTCTTCGCACCAGGTCGCGATCCAGGCGGAAAGAGAAGGACTGATCAGGACGTTTCTGGCCGCGGGCGCGGCGTGGACGACGGCCACGTGCGGCGCCTGCCTAGGCGGCCACATGGGCGTCCTCGGTGAGGGCGAGGTGTGCTTGAGCACGACCAACCGCAACTTCCCGGGTCGCATGGGCCACCCCAAAGCCCAGGTGTATCTGAGCAATCCGGCCGTGGCAGCGGCGAGCGCGGTCACGGGCGAGATCACGCATCCGAGCGAAGTCTTGAAGAAGATGCCGGCAGAAATCCGATGATCCCCGCGGGATTGGCCATCGGCGCGGTCGGCGCGCTCGCGCTCTCGGCAATCATCCAGGCCACGGCGGCCACTCCCGGGCCTGCTGCGCTGCGCTCCAATCTCGCCGAACCCGTGGAGCCCGGATTCGTCGAGGTGGATCAAGGGTCCAGCGGCACACTGGAAGGACCCTTCGACTCTTACATGTATGCGGCGAGCCTGACCACAGACGCAAACGTGCGGCAGCAGATCACCGACGGACTCGATCAAGGCGGTTTCGTGACCGGATACGGGCGTGAGTGGTATTTCCCGAAACAATCCGACTGGCTGGGAGAGCTCGTCATGGTTTTCTATCGCGCATCTGGCGCGTCCTCTGTTGCCAGCACCACCAAGATCAACTACGCACGAGACCCAGGGTTCCAGTCCTTTATTGATCTACCTCAGATTCCGAACTCGTATGGGCTGACCGAGATCATCGATGGCTTTCACTGGACGGTGGTGGACTTCAGGAAGGGAAACGACTTCTATTCAGTGGCCCGGGGCTCGAACTCCGATTTCATGACGACGCGGGCAATTGCCCAGGCCGAGAAGGCGTATGCGGTGGCCCCTGCAGCCACAGAACTGCTCGCTCCGACTCCGGCGCCTTCAGCATGGACGAGGTACTCGCACCTTTTTGTCGTCGGGAGCCTTATGTTCGGGTTTGGCGTGGCGGTGTCTGTGATCGCAGTTGTCTACGTGATCGCCAGTCGGCGCAGGCCCGGCGTGATCTATCCGGAGGCTCGGCCGAAGCTTTGACCCTACCGAAAACTATTCGTGGTCGTGCCTGGAAATTCGGCGACAACATCGACACCGACCAGATCATCCCTGCCAAATACGCGATCTACTCCCTCGACGAGAAAGAGTTGGGCAAGCACGCTTGCGAAGGCGTGCCCGGTCGCGAAACATGGGCGTCGGAGGTTCAGCCGGGCGACATCGTCGTCGGTGGGTCGAACTTCGGCTGCGGCTCGTCCAGAGAGATCGCGCCCGTAGCGATCAGAGGCGCCGGTGTCTCGCTCGTCATCGCGGACTCGTTTGCGCGCATCTTCTTTCGCAATGCCATCAACATGGGCTATCCGATCCTGCAGTCGCCACAGGCCGCTGAGGCGGTGGAGGACGGGGACGAGCTCGAGGTCGATCTCGAAGAGGGCGTGATCCGCAACTTCACCAAGGGGGACGAGTACCGCGCCGAGGCGTTCCCGCAGTTCATGACCGAGCTCTTGCGCATGGGCGGGCTCGTGCCGTGGGTGCGCAAGCAGCTCGAAGAACGCCGCCGAAAGGCTCCGGCCGCAAGTGGATAGTCAAAAACCGGTTGATTTGCAGGAGCCGCTCGAAGAGCTGGCCCGCGACCCCAAGCGCTTCTCCCACGACCTGAACTTTCCTCCGCCGGAAAAGATCCGCGTCTACGACGACACCCTGCGCGACGGCGAGCAGATGCCGGGCGTCGCGATCACCCCGCACAACAAGTACGAGCTGGCGCGGATGCTGTCCGACATCGGCGTCCACGTCATGGACGTCGGCTTCCCATATGTCTCCGAGGGCGAGCGCGAGACGCTGCGGCTGGTCTTGAACGGCCGCAAGAAAGGCGAGCTGCGCGAGGACCTCGAGGTCGTCTGCATGATGCGGTGCACCAAAGGCGACATCGACGCGACGATGAAAGTAATCGATGACCTCGGTTACAAGCGCGACGAGGTCACGTACTTCATCTTCACGTCGGCGTCAGACCTGCACGTGAAGTACAAGCTGGGCAAGACGCTGCTGCATCGCGACGGCCTACCGGAATCCGAGTGGCTCGAGCTGCCGGTGTCGTACTACCGCGAGGCCAACATCCGGATGATGTGCGAAGCGATCGCTTACGCACGCGCGCAGGGCGCGACGTCGATCGAGTTCGGTGGCGAGGACGGCAGCCGCGCGGACGTCGACTACATCGCCGAGATCCATCGCGAGGGCCTGAAGGCCGGAGGCACGCGGCCTTCGACACCCGACACGGTCGGCTGCTATTCACCGTTCGCGGTGCGCGAGTACATTCCGGCGATCAAGGCAGCCGCGCCCGAGGCGCCGCTGGTCGTGCACTTTCACAACGACCTCGGCCTTGGCGCGTGGAACACCGTGATGGCGTTGGGGAGCGGGGCGGAGGTCTTCACGACGAGCGTGAACGGCATCGGCGAGCGCACGGGCAACGCACCGATGCATCAGGTCCTGCTGCAGCTGCGCTACCTCTTCGGCATCGAGATCCCGCGCTTCAAGTACGACAAGCTCCGCGCGCTCGCCCGCTATCTCGAAAAGATCAGCGGCGTGCCGGTGCAACCGACGGAGCCGGGCATCGGACTCAACGTCTTCAGCCACGAGTCGGGCATCCACACCGCCGGCATGCTCATCCATCCGGCGATCTACCAGTTCATCCCGCCCTCCGACCTCGGCGCGGACATCACGTATGTCTATGGCAAGCACTCGGGCGCGCTCGTCATCGAACACGCGTTGCGTGATGCGGGCATCCGACCCGAGCCCGAGCTGGTCGCGAAAGTTCTCAACGAGGTCAAGCGCGTCCGCGAAGAGCGCGCGGAGCGCAGCAACTTCTCCGAGTTCCACCGCCAGTACTACGATCACCTGAACCGCATGGGTCTGACCGCGGAGGAAGTCGTGGACATCGCCAAGGGTCTGATCGCTTAGTTGGCGACGACCACCCGCGCCGACACGGCCAGCAAACAGGAGTTCCTCCAGCTCCATCGCTGGATGTGCATGGCGAAGGCGCTCGACGATCGCATGCACATCCTGGTGAAGCAGGGCCGCGCGCCGTTCGTGGGATCGAGCCGCGGTCACGAAGGAATCCAGGTTGCTTCCACCGCGGCGATCGGACCGGACGACTGGCTCGTGCCGCACTACCGAGGCCTTGCCAACGCGATCGTGCGCGGGCTGACGATGAAGGAGTGGATGCTCGCGGTTTTCGCGAAGGCGGGCGATCCGCTGTCTGCCGGCCGCAACATCCCCGGCGGGTGCTACAGCTACCACAAGCTGAAGATCGCGCCCGTGTCGCAGGTGGTCGCCGCCTGGATCCCGAAGGCCGCCGGCATCGCTTATGCCGCCAAGCTCAAGGGCGAGAGCTCGGTCGTGCTGTGCACGTTCGGCGACGGCGCCACGAGCGAGGGCGAGTTCCACGAGGGCGTCAATTTCGCGGCCGTGCACCGGCTGCCGGTCGTCTTCGTCTGTGAGAACAACAGCTACGCCATCTCGGTGCCGATCCGCCTGCAGATGGCCAACCCGAACGTCGCCGACCGGGCGGCCGGGTACGGCATCCCCGGCGTCACCGTCGACGGCACGGACGTCCCGGCGTGCTACGCCGCGACACGCGAAGCGGTCGCGCGCGCCCGCGGCGGCGAGGGGCCGACCCTGATCGACACGAAGATCTGGCGCATCAACTCGCATACCTCCGAGGACAACCAGACGAAGTACCGCACCAAGGAGGAGATGGAGGAGGCCGCGCGGCACGACCCCATCGCGCGGTTCGTCGACTGGCTTATCGAGCGCCGCTGGATCACCGCGGAAGCGGCGGCGGGCGTCCAGGCCGAGTGCGACCGTGAGGCGTCGGATGCGGCAGACTGGGCCGAGCAGCAACCTGATCCAGTGGCGGAAGACGCACTCAAAAACGTATTCGCATAGCTAGACTGACTGCTCGATTTGGAGACCGAGCCCGCCGCTTCGAACGATTCGACGCCGCCTGAAAGCACGCCCGATGAACCCGTTCCGGCCGTGCCCACGAAGGAGACGACGCCTATCTGGGCGCAGACCAATCCGGCGGCTCCGGCGCACAAGAAAGGCGATCCCGACTGGTCGAAGACCGTGCCGCCGGCCAACGGCGGGGCCGCCAAGCCCGCGCGGGACTGGGCGGCGACGGTTCCTAGCTCTCCCGGCGAGCCGGCCGAGATCCTCGAGCCCGACAACAAGGCCAAGGACCAACCCGCCGAGAAGGTTGCGTCTTCAGAGCCGCCCGTGGTCGCGGCCATCACCGATCCACCCAAAGCCGTCGCGGCCGACGCGTTGAAGTCGACCTGGCCGCCCGCGTCGCCATCGTCTCCGGCTCCTCCGCAGGAGACCGACATCTGGCCGCCCGACCCGCCCACCGAACGCTCGATGCCCGCGTGGCCGCCGTCCTCCGAGATGGAGGAGCCGCCGACGCCGGCCGAGGCGATTCCGTCCTGGCCCGACAGCTTCGATTCGGCGCCCGCAACTTCGACGCCGGCGCCCGCGAAGGCCGATCCAGTGAAGGAGGAACCGGCGGCAGCGGCTCCGATCCCTCCGACGGTGCCGCCGGCGACCGTCCAGCCGGTCTCCGCGCCGGCGGAGCCTTCCGCATCTGCGGTGGCTTCCGCACCATCGGCCCCCACCGTACCTGTCACTCCGGTCGACGACTTCGCACCCGAGCCGCCGCCGGCGACTGCGCCGGCACCAGCAACCGAGCCCGCGACCGAACCTCCGCCGGTTCACCCGTCGCAGTCGGCGCCTCCCGCGCGCCCGGCGTGGGCTCCCGGACCAGCAGCCTCGGGCGAGCCCGTAACCCCGGTCGCAAAAGCTCCTTCCGCGCCGCAGCTGCAGGTCCCGGCGTGGGCGCCGCGTGTCCCGCTCGCCTCCCAGCCTGGCACTCCAACGTGGTTCAGCCCGAAAGAAGAGATCCCGCACGCGACGGCTCAGCCGATCGCGCAGCCCACGCAGGCTCCCGAGCCCGAACCCGCGCCTCCGATCGTCGGCGGCCAGCTGCCGGTCGCCCAGATCCCGGTGGCCGCGCAACCAACACAACCGTCCACGCAGCAGGCGAAGGTCAGCACCTGGGAGATCGTGGAACAGCCGCGCAAATCCGGACCGCACGCGCCGGCGCAGGCCGGCCCGACGGCGGAAGACCGTTCGTACGCCGAATGGTTCGCCTGGGCGAAGCGGGGAGGAGCGCCGGCGACCGCGTGCCACGCCGCGGCGCAGGGAGCGTTCAAGGCGCTGTCCAGCGGCAAGGACGTCAACACCGCGGTGCAGTGGGCGACCGCGGCGATGAGCCGGCCGCCCGAGCCCGTCGCTTACGCGCGGCAGCAGTACTGCGCGTGGTTTGCGCTCGCGAACATCGACCTGAACCTCGACCAGCACCGCGCCCACCTGTTCTCGGCCGCCGCGATCCAGGCCCTCGACGCGGGCCAGGACGCGTCGGCGGCGCATGCGGCGGGTCTCGCGGCCGCCGGCATCAGATAGGCCGATCGCGCTGATTCCCAGGCCTGCGCATCGGCCGGGATATCCGCCCTTCCTCAGCTGCAGAACCCCGGATAGGCGCGCCTATCCGGGGAAATCGAGGAGGGGTTAGCGCAGAGACCGCACCTGCTTGCTGGCGGCGGTCCCCACCGCGCACGCAAGCATCATTCCGCACGCGATCACGAACAGCATCGTCGGGTTGACCTGCGCGATCGCGCCTGAAGCGGCGAACGATATGGGCGTGAGGCCCATGGACGCGAGCATCACCAGCGACATCACGCGGCCCTGCATGTTCGGCACAGTGCGGCGCTGAAGCCAGCTGACCCCATACGTGTTGACGACGCCGGTGCCCACGCCGGAGAGCGCCATCGTCAGCGCCGCGGGCGGCAGGGACGGCACGAGGCCGACGATCAGCATTCCCACGCCGAGCCACACGCAGAGCGCGATGATCAACCACCCGAACCGCTGCGGGGGCTTGACCACGCCAGAGCCCAGCGCGCCCAGGGTGGCGCCGACGCCCCACGCCCCTAGCAGCACGCCGTACCCGGCCGCTCCCGCGCCATAACGACCGTGCGCGAGCGTTGGCAGGCCGACCCCGATCGCGCCGTTGGCGGCGAAGTCGATGACGGCGACCACGATCAACGTGACCCGGATGCCGATGTTGGACCACGCGTAGCGCAACCCGTCCACGATCTGTCCGCCGAGCCCGCCCTTCTGCGCGGCGCCCGCCGATGAACCGGCCGCGCTCGGCAGCAACGCCACCAGCGCGAAGCCGACAACGAAGCAAGCGGCGTCTGCGGCAAATGCCCAGCCTGTTCCGAATGCCGTCACGACGAGCCCCGCGGCGACTGGTCCGGCGACAAGGGTGACGGACGACGTGATGTTGAGCAGCGCGTTCGCCGGCTCGAGCTCATGGTCGGCGACGATGCGGGGAAGGATCGACGTGCGTGCGGGAAGGAAGAAGGCGTCCACGACGCCAAAGACCGCGGCGAGGACGTAGACCTCCCACATCTGCACATGGCCGACCAGGACGAGGATCGCGAGCGGGCCGACCGCGAGCGCGCGAAGGCCCATCGAGCCGAGCATCGTCACGCGCGCCGAGATGCGGTCGGAGAGCGCGCCACCGACTACCATCAGCACCGCGCGCGGCAACGCCTCGATGACGAGCACCGTGCCGAGCGCCAGGCTCGACCCGGTGAGCTGGAGGACCAGCCACGCCATGGCGACGTAGCTGAAAAAGCTGCCGAACCACGACAGCGTGTTCGCGCCCCAGAGCAGGCGGTACGGGCCCGACGCAAAGATCGTCCATGGGCGCGGCCTCGTGACGACCGCCGAGGCCGCCGGCGCTTCGATCAGCTCGCTGGCGGTGTCCATCAGCGCACGTCCTTCCTCGCGCGGCCGGTCGGATCGACGCGGTCGGCGAGACGCTTAAGGAACGCGGTTAGGAGGCCGGCACGCGAGTGCGCCCTGTAGGCGATGGCCCGCGCGGCGCGCATCTCGACGCGGCGTTCTTCGAGCTGTCGAGCAAAGTCCTCGGGTCCGGGCTGCATCGGATTCATCTTTCCTCAGGCCTCCTTGCTGGTTTCGAGGCGACGCATCGCCTCCTCGACGTCGATTTCTCCGCGCGCGACCTGTTCCATCAGCTCGAGTCGCGAGGGCGCGGGCGCGGCCGCGCGCTCGATTCCGAGCTTGGTCAGCAGGCCGTCGAAGCGGGCGCGGGCGGTGGGATAGCTCACGCCAAGATGCCGTTCGAGCTCCTTCATGTTTCCGCGAGAGGCGAGAAACACCCGGAGCACGGCGCGGTCCTCGTCGCTGAGGACGCAGAACTCGCAGGACTCGAACGCGCCGGACAGCTCCGTCGAGCACTCGGGGCACGTGAGGCGGGTCGTCGCCAGCCGGTGATTGCAGACTGGGCAGCTGGTCGGCGGGCGTCGCGCCTGGGACTTCGCCATCAGCTCACCGCGACCTTGACGTCGCCCATCGTGCAGCTGATCTCGAGCGTGCCCGCGCCAGTGCCGATGACCGGACCGTCCATCCCCTGGACGTCGACCTGGCCCAGCGTCGTGTGCGCGCTGATGCGCACGTTGGATGTCTTTTCGAGGTTCACGATGACCTCGCCCATCTGGCAGCGGATGGCGCTGCTTCCACCGTCCAGACGGCCGCTCGCCTCGAGGTTGCCGGCCGACACCGCGAGGTTGACCGGTCCGGCGAAGCCTTCGACCACGCAGTTGCCTGCCTGGACGTCACTCGTGATCGGGCCGTCGACGCCCCGGATCCGCAGATTGCCGGCCTGCACGCGAGTGCGCAGGGCCAGGGCGGGGTTCATGCGCACGGTCAGGATGTTGTCCCGGTCGAACCCGGGGACCGAGATTCGGGTGCGGCTGAATGAGAAAGTCGTATCCCCGCTGAGCAGCCTCTGGTCGAAGACCATGGTGTCGCCCTCTTGGCGGGCTCGGTGAGGCCCGTCGGCGACGGCTGACGCGACGCTTGGGTCGCCGATGATCTCGGTGTTGCCGAATCGCGAGTTGACCGTGACCTGGCGGATGCCTGGCGCCGGAGGGGGCGGCGGGGTGGCGGGTGGAAGCGGCGCTGGCCTGGATTCGGACTCGAGGGCTTCGATCCTGGCCGCGCCTTCCTCGGCCGTGATTGCACCGGATGCGACCTGGTTCAAGATTTCTCGCTTGGCGTCTGTCATGCATCAAATTAGAAACCCTGCCTTGCTAATTTGTCAAGTGGTGGGATAACATTCTTCCGGCGACGGGTCCAGATAAGCTAGGCGAGCTGTGAGGTTGCGGAGTGACTGGCTGGTCGTCGCTCTCCTCTTCGCCGCGACGATGGTCGTCGAGAGCATGTCGTGGAACCAGCTCACCGCCTACACGCCGCTCTTCCTTCGCGAGCTGCACGTGCCGCCCGATCAGGTTCCGGGTTGGATCGCGGCGATGTCCAGCGTCGGCTGGATTCTGGCCCTGCCGCTGGCGCCGTTCTGGGGAGTACTCGCCGACCGCTACAGCCGCAAGCTGATCATCGTTCGCAGCGCGGCGATCGAAGCTGTGATCTTTGCCGGCTGGGCGTTCGCGACGACGCCGTGGATGGCGCTCGCGTTCATCTGCCTGAACGGGTTCGTCCTCGGCAACACCGGCGTGATGCTGGCGGTCCAGGCGTCGACGACACCGCCGCAGCGATTGGCGCTGGCCGTCGGGATCATCGGCGCCGGGTCACCCGCAGGGCGCACCATCGGCCCGATCCTCGGCGCCGCGCTCGTCCACCTGGTCGACGTGCATGGCATGCTGCTGTTCAACGCAGCGCTTTCGGCACTGATGGCGGTGCTGCTTAGCCTGCTCGTGCGTGAGGGTGGGTACGAGCGTCCCGTCGACGTGCGGGTGCGGAGCCTGTTGCGGGGCGCAGTCGCGGAGATAGCGGGCCGCTCGCTGCTCTGGCGGCTGTTCGTCGCCATGACGGTCGCGCAGATCGGCATGTGGGCGGTGCTGCCGTACGTCCCTCTTTTCATCTCACGCTTGAATCCGGCGAACCCCGTCACGGCGATCGGCGTGGTGCTTTCGCTGGCGGGACTCGGCGCTGCGGTCGCGTCCCCTGCGTGGGGACTAGTGCTCCACCGCGTGGGGCATGTCGCGGTCCTGAGCGCGGCATCGTCCGGGGCGTGCGTGGCCCTGCTGGTGGTCGGAGCCAGTCACACCCTGCCGCTCTTCGCCACGTTCCTCGTGCTCAACAGCGTCTTCGCGTCGGCGACGGTGACCGCCACGATGGCCACCATGGCCGCCACCGTGACGCCCGAGCGCCGCGGCGCCGTGCTCGGGCAGATCATGTTCCCGTTCTACGTCGGGGGCGTGATCGGACCGCTCATCGGAAACGTCGCTTTCCACATCGGCCAGCAGGCGGTCTTCGGAGTGGCCGCGGCGCTGAGCCTCGCGCCGCTGGTGGCGATGCTGACCCTGCGCCCGGCGCTCGCGCAAACACGCCCGGCGTGACGACGCGGGTCGGTGTCATCTCCGATACACACTGTCCGGAATTTCTCGAGCGGTTGCCCGACCGCATCTTCGCCGTCCTGCGCGGAGTCCAGCTCATCGTTCACGCGGGAGACATCACGAGCAGGTCCACGCTCGAGCAGCTCGAACAGATTGCGCCCGTCCATGCGGTGCGCGGTGACCATGACCACGAGCTCGCGTCGCTTCCGCGGTCGAGAGAGATCACGGTCGAAGGTCGAAAGATCGTGGTCGTGCACGGCGATCGGTCGAGGCTGATCGAGGAGCCGAACACGTTTCTGTGGACGATCTCGCTCGGGTACTTCCATCCGCACGCGGGGTTGCCGCGCTCGCTCCAGCGGAGATTTCCCGACGCGGACGTGATCGTTTACGGGCACACGCATCGCTCGCACATGCGGCGCGTCGGTCGATCGCTGCTGTTCAATCCCGGCGGCGTTCACGTGTGGAACCGCCAGACCGCCGCTCGACGCCTCGGGCAGAATCCGGGATGGTTCGAGTGGTGCTGGCTGCAGGTCGCGCGCCACATTCGCCGGCCGGAGCCTCCGTCGGTCGGCATCCTCGAGATCGACGAGGACGGAATCGTGCCGCGCATCATCGGTCTGTAGGCTTGGCGCTCGTGTCTCGTGTGAGCTATCGCCCTGCCGACCTTGACGACGCGGAGCTCGCATCTGACGTCATGACCGCCGCGTATCCCACGCTTCCGCAGGACCCGGTGATGACCCGCTATCGCTGGTCGAACCCGCGTGTCGGGCATGCGGTCGAGCGGTTCTTGGCCTACATCGATGACTCGCCGGCGGCTTTCCTCTCGTGGTATCACGCACCGTGGGAGAAGGTGCCGTCCAGGCACAGCGAGGTCGAGGTCTGGCTCGACCGCTCACGGCTAGACCTGGGGATGCTGATCGAGATGTGGTCGTGGATCGACGAGCGCGCGGTCGACGAGGGCGCCGCTCTGCTCATCGGTTATTGCGGCGAGGACGAGCCTGAGATGCTCGAGGCAATGCGGTCGGTCGGTTATCGGATAGAGCGCACGGAAAAGGCGTGGGAGCTGGACCTTCGACATCACGGGGATCGCCTTGTGGCCGAAGCGTCGGAAGCCAGAAAGCCGATGGAGAAGGCAGGCATCCGGTTGTTGACCGTCGCCGGCTGGGACGACCCCGACAAACTGCGCAAGCTCCACCGCCTGAACGAGGAAACCGCCCATGACATCCCGCGCTCGGTCCCGATGGTCGAGGACACCTTCGAGGATTTCCTGCGGCGTGTCGACGCACCGGACCGCCGCCGCGACCGCCTCTGGGTCGCAGTCGACGGCGATCGTGCGGTGGCGATGAGCTTTCTGAAGTTCCCACCGGTCCGTGGCACGGTCTGGACCGGCTACACGTGTACGGACCGCGACTACCGCGGCCGCGGGATCGCTCGCGCCGTCAAGCTGCAGAGCCTCGCCCAGGCGGTCGAGCTCGGCATACCGCTGGTCTGCACCGACAACGACTCGGAGAATGCACCGATGCTGCACATCAACGAGCGCCTCGGATACGTCCGCCGGCCAGGGTTCATCGAGCACCACAAGCGGGTAGAAAAATCGGGTAATGCCTAAGACCAAGGACTACTACGAGGTGCTCGGCGTGCCTCGCGCGGCATCGGCGAAGGAGATCTCCGCCGCCTTCCGCAAGCTTGCCCGCAAGTATCACCCCGACCTGAACTCGGGCGACAAGCAGGCGGAGGCGCGCTTCAAAGAGATCTCGGAGGCGCACGAGGTGCTCTCCGATCCGAAGAAGAAGCAGCTCTACGACGAGTTCGGAGAAAACTGGGCGAGCGCCGCCGCCGCGGGGGTGCAGCCGGGCCAGGCGGGCGTTCCGCGGGGCGGGTTTCGGACCGATGGCGGTGCCGGGCCGCGCGTGCAGTACCGCACGGTCACGCCCGACGAGATGGAGGATCTCTTCGGCGAAGGCGGCGGCTTCGGCGACATCTTCGGCTCGATCTTCAACCAGCGCGGGCGTGCCCGGCCTCAGCCGGCGGACGTCGAGCTGCCCATCACGGTCAGCCTCTCCGAGCTCTATACCGGCACGAGCCGAACGGTCGAGCTCCCTGGAGGGCGGCGGGTCGAGGTCAAGGTCCCGGCCGGCGTGAAGGAGGGCACGGTGCTTCGGGTTCCCGGGTTGAGGGCGACGGTCCAGATGGCGCCTGACCCGATCTTCGCGCGTGAGGGCAAGGACCTTCGCGTCGTGGTGCCGGTCCCGCTTCGAGTGGCTCTCCAGGGCGGCGAGGTCGCAGCCCCGACCATCAAAGGTGGGCAGGTCAAGTTCAAGGTGGCGGCGGAGACGCAGAACGGCACGAAGATCCGGCTGCGGGGTCTAGGTTTGCCTGACCCCAAGGGCGGTCCGCAGGGCGACATGTATGCGGAGGTGCGAGTCCAGCTCCCGGTGCCGATGGACGAGCCCACGCGCAAGTGGGCGGCAGAGCAACCGAACTGACACTGGCACGGCGCCTGCTCCTGCCGCTCGTGTTCATCTCGGGCATGGCGTCGTTGGCGGTCGAGTTCGGAGCGGCGCGACTGCTGGCGCCGTATTTCGGGACGAGCCTTTACGTCTGGGGCGTCCTGATCGGCCTCATCCTCATCTATCTCTCCGCCGGTTATGTGATCGGCGGTCGGGTCGCCGACCGGTTCCCTCGCGAAGAGGTGCTGTTTCAGATCACGGCGTGGGCGGGTCTATGGATCGGCATCATCCCGCTGGTCAGCTATCCGATCCTGCTCGTCTCGCAGCAGGGATTCAAAGAGATCAGCGTCGGGCTCGTCCTCGGCACGCTGCTCGCGGTGGTGCTGATGTTTGCGGCCCCAGTGATTCTTCTCGGCATGGTCAGTCCGTTCGCGATCCGGTTGCTGCTGCGCGACGTCGAAACCGGAGGCAACACCGCCGGACGCGTGTATGCGCTCTCAACCGCGGGCAGCATCCTCGGCACTTTTCTCCCGGTCTTCTGGTTCATTCCGACGTACGGCACGCGGCCGACGCTCGAGGGGTTCGGTCTCATCCTGGTGGCGGTGTCGGTCGCCGGCCTGTGGTCTTTTCCGCGGCGGCGCTTCTACGCGGCGTTCGCCGCGGCCGTGATCGTCGCCTGGATCTTTCTCCCCTCCGGCATCAAGCCGCCCGAGGTCGGAAAGCTCGTCTACGAGAAGGACTCCGCGTACGGCTACATCCAGGTCGTGCAAGAAGGCACTCGGACGGAGCTGATCCTCAACGAAGGCGAGGCGGTGCACTCCATCTACGATCCGACGACGCTGCTGACCGGTGGGCCGTGGGACTACATGGTCGTTGCCAACTCGTTCCGGCCCGCGCACGCCACGGACGTTGCACCCAAAGACGTGGCGATCCTTGGGCTCGCCGGCGGGACGGCGGCGCGGCAGTACACGGCGGCCTATGGCTCCGGCGTGCAGATCACCGGTGTCGAGATCGATCCCGCGATCCTCGACGTCGCGCATCGCTACTTCCATCTCGACGAGCCCAACGTGCACCCGGTGGTCGCGGATGCACGGTACTGGCTCGACACGCAGGCCGGCCAGTACGACGTCATCGTGATGGACGCGTATCGGCAGCCGTACATACCGTTTCAACTGACGACGCGGGAGTTCTTCACCGGTGTGCGAGATCACCTGCGGCCGGGCGGCGTCGCCGTCGTCAATGCAGGCCGCACCACGACCGACTATCGATTGGTCGACGCGCTCGCGAGCACAATGGCCGCGGTCTATCCGACGGTTTTCCTCGTCGACGTCCCGGAGTTCGCCAACACGCTGATCTACGGGACGACCGAGCCGGTCACTCTCTCCGACGTCGAGCACAACCTGTCATTGGTCCGTGAGCCCGTCGCGCAGGACGTCGCGCAGAGCGTGCTGAGCGAGGGCCAGCTGCGAGTCTCGCCTTATCACGACCAGGTGTTCACCGACGACCTCGCGCCGGTGGAGCGCTTGATCGACGACATCATCTTCAGCTACGCGACGGGCGGGCGCTGACCCGGGACCGCCGAATGCCGGCAAAGGGCGGCATCAGATGCGCCCGCGCCCGACGAATGCCGGCAATCGGCGCGATCTAACGGTCGCTCAGCGCGCCCTTCACCTGCTCGCCGGCGATGACCTGGTCGGACGTCAGACACAGCAACCGCACGCGTCCCGTCGCGACCAGTCGCTCGTCCTCGTCGAGCACGTTAGCCTGCCACACCTGCGTCTGCCTTCCCCGCGTGATCGGTTTCGCCACCGCGTGCAGCTTGGCGCCTGCGCGTACGGCGCGGATGAAGCTCGTGTTGTTCTCGAGGCCGACCACGTGCTGTCCGCGCTCGCGCGCGAACAGGTAGGCGCCCATCGAGGAAAGCGTTTCGATGATCCCGCAGTGCACGCCGCCGTGCACGATGCCGTAGCCCTGCAGGTGCTGATGTCCCACGGTGAGCTCGCATCGCACCTCGTCCCTGGTCGCGTGCGTGATGGTCATGCCCATCGCCGACACCCAGCCTTCGGGCATCTCGTTCAGGCGCTGCGCGAAGTCTTCGGCCATCGAGAACGAATCCTAGTCGGCGGAAAAACTGAGAGCCCGGTCACCCCGGGCTCTCAACGTCTACGTTCGCAGTGCTACCGCCTCCGACTCCAGGAGCCGGAATACGGAATGGAAGCTCTAGAGGCTAGAAGCTGCCCTCCTCCTGAGCTCCCGGCTGGCAAACGAGGCGGCTGGCACCACGACTGGGTATATCCAAAGCTCCGCCTCACCTCCTTTGCCCCACGGGCGTTGAACTTCGAGGGAAATCTTACCGAATAGACTTGTGACCCGATGCCTCGTCGTTACGTCGCGGTTTGCGGAGCCAGCGACGCGACGCCATCGCAGCTCGACGCGGCACGCGAGGTGGGGAGGCTGCTCGCACGCTCCGGAGCGATCGTCCTCAACGGCGGATACGGGGGCGTCTCGGGAGCCGCGAGCGAAGGTGCAGCGAAGGAGGGCGGCACAGTCGTGGGCATCCTTCGTGACGAAAATCGCGAGGGGTCGAATCCGCACCTGACGGTCTCGCTGCCCACCGGCATGGGTGAGGCGCGCAACGTCCTCATCGTCATGGCGGCCGAGAGCGTGATCGCGATCGGACGGGGATGGGGCACTCTGAGCGAGATCGCGCACGCGCGCCGGCTCGGACGCAGCGTCTTCGCGCTCGACACCTGGGATGTGGAAGGCCTCGAGAAAGTAGAAACTCCCGACGAGGCCGTGAGGCGCGCGATTGGCGACTGAGAAACCGCGCGTGAAAAAGCGCGTCGTCAAAAAGCCTGACGGCCGCTATTTGATCTACTTCGAAAAGAGCTCGTGAGCGAGCTTCGCTGGGATCCACTGCTCGAGGAGTGGGTCACCGTCGCGCCATGGCGGCAGGACCGGACGTATCACCCTCCTCCCGAGCATTGCCCGCTGTGCCCGACCCGACCTGGCATGGCGGAGACCGAGATCCCCGAACCCGACTACTACATCGCGGTCTTCGAGAACCGCTTTCCTTCGTACACCGGCGACCAGGGGCGGTGCGAGGTCATCTGCTACACGCCAGACCATGACTCATCACTTGGCGAGCAGAGCGTCGACCACATCCGCGACCTGATCGCGGTGTGGCGCGACCGCACGAACGAGCTCGGTCGCGTGCCCAACGTCAAGTACGTCTACGTCTTCGAGAATCGCGGTGAAGAGATCGGCGTGACGCTCAGCCATCCGCATGGCCAGATCTACGCCTATCCCTTCGTGCCGCCCGTGCTCCAACGCGAGCTCGCCGCGGAGGCGCGGCATATGCGCAAGACCGGGCGGTGCCTGTACTGCGACGTGATCGAAGGCGAAAGAGAAGGCACGCGAACGGTTCTGCGCGACGACCGCTGGATCGCATTCGTACCGCCGTTCGCACGGTGGCCATACGAGGTCCATCTCGCGCCTACCAACCATCGCGGCGGTCTCGCCGATCTGGATGCCGAGGACGACCTGTCGTTCGCCGTCAACCTCAAGGGCTTGCTGCAGAAGTACGACCGTCTCTTCGGCAAGCCACTTCCATATGTGATGGCGATGCACCAGAAGCCTCCGGGTCGTGGCGGCAAGCACCATCACTTCCACATCGAGTTCTATCCACCGAACCGCACCAAGGACAAGCTCAAGTACCTCGCCGGGTCCGAGCTCGGCGCCGGCGCGTTCATCGTCGACGCGCGCGCCGAGGACACGGCCGCGGAGCTTCGTGCCCTCTAGCTGGATCGCGGCCGGGACTCCACCCCGCGTTAGTCCGGACTATCGCCGGTTTCTGGCGCCGAAATGTCGCGTTAGTCCGGACTATCGACAGGTTGGCGGGTGACGCCGGCGTGGCACGGGCGCGCGCCCGGTCGGGTCAACCTCATCGGCGAGCACGTCGACTATCTCGGCGGATTGGTGCTGCCCGCCGCTGTGAATCGCTTCACCGAAGTCAGCGGGAGTCCCGCGAGCCGGTGGTCGGTCGAAAGCGATGTGAACGGGGGGCTCGCATACGTCCGCGCCATCGGCGAAGAGCTCGGCGCCGAGCCGCAGGACGTGCACGTCAACTCCAACGTGCCGCCGAGCGCGGGCATAAGCTCGTCCGCGGCGTTGCTCGTCGCGGTCGCGTCGGGATTACGACCGGACATGGATGGCAAGCAGGCCGCGCTCGCATGCCAACGCGCGGAGCAGAAGGCAACCGGCGTTCAGGTTGGGGCGATGGACCAGTTCGCGTCCGCACTCGGTCGTCGCGGGTGCGCGATACTGCTCGACTGCGCGACGCTTGATTACCAGTTGGTCCCTTTTCCCCAAGAGGTTGCGATCGCGGTCATCGACTCCGGCGAGCAGCGCAATCTCGCCGATACGCCATACAACCAGCGCCGGCGTGAAGCCGAGTCCGGCGACGCGAAACGCATGCGTCACGTGAACTCGGAGATCACGCGCGTGCGTTCGTTCGTCGATGCGCTGCATTCACACGACTTCGCACGCATGGGCGAGCTGTTGAACGAATCACATCGAAGCCTTCGTGACGACTTCGAAGTTTCGACGCCCAACGTCGACGCGCTCGTCGACCGCGCCGACGCCATCGACGGCTGTTACGGCGCGCGCATCATGGGCGCGGGTTTTGGAGGCAGCATCCTCGCCCTCGTCGATGGGAAGAAGACCCAGAAGTTCGTCGAGGAGATGGGCCGGCCCGTGTTGATCTGCTCCACCGCCGACGGAGCGTTCGCGCGGCCGGACGCGCGCAGGGCGGACCAAAGTTGAGCGACTCGCTCTTCATGCCGCTGGCACAGCGCGTGCACAGCCGCGAGCTGACCGGGTGGGATGCGGTCTGGATGCCGCTCGGCGAAGGCGAAGCCGAGGGCCTGAGCAACGGCCGCGGGACCGGATGGAAACCGATCGGGGTGCCGCGGCAGCTGGCCGCACGCGCGGGCAGGCAGTCCGTCTGGTACCGCACCGAGTTTCCACGACCGGACCACTCCGGCCGAGTCGTGCTTCGGATCGGTGGCGCTTTCCTCGCTACCAACGTGTGGCTCAACGGCCGCCTGCTGGGTTCGCACTACGGCTACTTCGCGCCCTTCGGATTCGACCTCACCCCGTACCTCAAACCAGAGAACCTGCTCGTGATCTGCTGCGAGTCGCCGGTCGAGCCGCAACCGGAAAGTAAGCGGCACATCATGGGCCTCTTCAACGACGGCGACCTGAAGCCTTACCCCGCGTCGGCGTACGGCAGCCTGCCCGAACCGTACGCCCTCGAGGTACCACTCGGACTCTGGCGTCCCGTTCAGCTCGAATACCTGGGTCCCATCGCGGTGGACTGGATCAGGCTCACTCCCACCTTCGAAGGCGGTGACGGCCGCCTCGAGGTCGAGGCTCGGCTGCGCAACCTCGACGGACGGCAGATGGAAGGCGACCTTGAGTTGACCGTGCAGCCGCCAAGTGGCCAGGCGCTGCGCCTGCAGCGCGTGCTGCGGCTTGGCGGAGGCACGGAACAGACAGTGACGATGCATCTTGCGCTGCCTCGTGCGCAGCGCTGGGAACCGTGGCGTTTCGGCGAGCAGCCACTCTATCGCGCGGAGATCGTCGCGCACTCCGAAGGCGGCGAATCGTCACGCGTCGACGACACGTTTGCGTTCCGGCAGCTGAGATGGGACATCGGAGCCCGGCGCTGGAACCTTGCGGTCAACGGCCGGCCGGTGTTCCTTCGCGGCGCTTGCTACGCGCCTGGTTACCGGCTCGACGAGCTCAACCGCGAGGTGTTCGAGAAGGACATCGCAACCGCGAGGAAGGCGAACATCGACGCCCTTCGCGTCGTCGCCAACGTGCTGCCTTCCGAGTTCTACCGCGTCGCGGACGAGGCGGGCATGCTCGTGCTGCAGGACCTTCCTCTGACCGGCACGTACGTCTATCACGGCCGCAACGACGAAGCGCGATTCTTCGAGGCCGCCGCTCGCGAGCAGCAGCGCGAGATGGTGACTGGGCTGCGCAACCATCCATCGATCGCGCTCTGGATCGCGCACGACGCTCCGCCGTGGCTGGCGATGAACTTCGACCTCGGCGACGTGCATTCGGTGCGCCACAACCATTCGATCGACCAGGAGCTGAAGGCGGCATTCGAACATCTCGATCCCACGCGGCCTTCGATCGCGGCTTCGGGTGACATCGACCTTCACCTCATGCTGGGATGGAGCGACGGTTCGTGGGCGGACATCGCTCACGTCGAGCCCCTGATGGTGAGCGCGTTCGGCGCGCAGGCATTACCGGACGTCGAGTCGCCGGCGTGGGAAGGGATCGGCCGTCGATGGCCCATTGCTGATGACGACGCCGCCTGGCGGCACGCGGGCTTTCAGTTCGTCAACTGGGCCGAGCGTGGCGTCGGACTGCCTTCCGCCTATCGCACGCTGGAGGAGTATGTCGAGGCGTCGCAGAGCTACCAGGCTGACCTTGTGCGCTACGCCGCCGAGCACATGCGCACGCGCAAGCTCGAGCCGTGCTGGGGCGCGCTCGTCTTTCACCTCGTCGATCCTTTTCCCGGCATCGGCGCAGGATTGCTCGACAGCGCTCGCCGGCCGAAAGCGGCGCTCGAGGCTCTCACCCACGCTTTCAAGCCGACACGCCTCATCGTCGACCCGCTCGCCTTCGAGCCCGCGAGACCGTTCGGGTTCACGCAGAACCCGCGCGTCCCCTTTGCCGCGCGCCTGGTCGTCGTCAACGACGACCCGCACATGTCGGGTCGTGGTCTGGTGCGTTGGTCCGTGGCGCGGCGACGTGCCGCAGGCGTGCGCGGCCTCGACCGCGTGCGCGACGCAGTGCAGAAGAAGTCGTACTCCGGAACGGTCGAGGTGGAGGTCCCGACCGCGACCGAGCCCGCGGTCAGCGTGACAACCCTGAGCCTGCCGCTCCCGGCCGAAGGTGAATATCGCCTGACGGCGACGCTGACGATCGGCGGCGAGGACGTCGACACCTCCGATTTCGACTTCACGGTCGCATCCGCAACGGCGGCAGAGCGCCCGCGTCCGGAGATTCCGCCCTACCTGGCCGAGCGCCTGGCCGACCTGCGCAGCCTGCGAGCAGAGAGCCACGGGCTGAGCTTCGTGCTCGAGAACCGCACGCGCCCGGCAGTCCTTGCCGGAATCGGTGGGCTGCGCCTCGACGGTGTGTCGGTGAGCGGTCATCAGCTGCAGATCGATTCGAACGCGGGGCTCGCGCCGCTTCCGAGACGGCTGGACATGCCGGTCGGCCGCAGACTCGTGCTCCACGTCGTGACCGGCGAGTCAATCGGTTCGGGCGCCCACTCGCTGGAGGCCGACATCACGGTGCCAGGCGTCGCCTCGGGCCGCCTCGTGATCGAAAACGGCGCGATGCGGGGCGGCGAATCGTGATCCCGATGGCATACTTCAGCCTTACGTAAAACCGATGCCCTTCTAAGGCGAGACGGAGGCTCCCCACCGCATGTCCACCACATACGCAGACATAGTTCTTGCCCTCGCGGCCATCGTCGCCGCGATCCTCTATCTGAGGACGCGCCGCCGCCGCAAGGGGAAGAAGTCGGCGCCGCCGGTCCGGCCCGCCGCACCTGCCAACCAGACCGCCGGCGTGGCCGCCACCTGGGCGCCGCCGGCGCCCGCACGTCCGGCGACCATCGCGCCGACCGTCGTCACGCCGCCCTCACCCGGTTGGGGAGGCGCCGCGCCGGCGGCCAGGCCCGCGACAGCGGGCGGTTGGGGACAGCCGGCGTCGCCTGCGGTCACGCCCGGACAAGCCTCGCCTTCCACCTCACCTTCTTGGGGCGCACCGGGAACCGGCTCTCCAGCGCCGGCATGGGGTGCCCCGGCCGCAGTAGCCCCCGTCGCCGCCCCGCCCGAAGCCCCCGCGCCGACGTGGGGAAGCCCTCCGGCCAACGCCGCTCCGAGCGCGTCGCCGACCTGGGGATCTCCGGCGCCCGAGGCCGCTCCCGCGGGAGCGCCCGCGCCGTCGTGGGGCGCTCCGCCCGCGTCGCCGTCTGGCGAGCCGGCGCAGCCCGGGGCTTCGTGGGGTGCTCCGCAGGCGCCCGCACCCGCCTGGGGC